>NZ_JBXAGJ010000003.1:0-349293 GCF_058794035.1 Roseateles sp. GW835-FHT13E02 | reverse complement strand
AGTTTGGCGCCGCTGAGCCGCGCAGTGAGCACCGAGGGCAGTCGGCTCGAAGAGCCGACCCGCGAACCATGAGCCCGTCGGCGGGCCGAGACACCGCAGCGAGAAAGATCAATCAAGACATCGGAAGTCCGCAATGTGCCACTTCCAGTCACCAGAGGCTAACTCGCCAATCAAGCAGCCCGACTGAGCAACTCGATCAAGCGCCGGCCGGCGCGGCCGGGTGGGCGGTCGAGGCGCTGGACCAGCCAGGGGGTGAAGCGGAAGCGGGAGCCGCCCTGGTAGGGCAGCTCGACGAGCTGGCCGGCAGCCAGCGCTTCATCGACGAGGTAGCGTGGCATCCATCCGAAGCCCATGCCCATCAGCAGGGCCTGGCGCTTAGCGACGAAACCGGAGAGATAGAAGACCCGCTCGCCACCGAACATCTGGCGGTCGCTGCCCTGGTCGCTGCTGTCCTGCACGCTGAGCTCGACATGGTCTTGCAGTTCATCCAAGTTCAGGGGACGCCCGGCCTCTGCGGCCAACCGGGCCAGCGCATGCTCGGGCGCCACACAGAGCACGCATTCCAGCTCGGCCTGCGCCTGGGCTTGCAGCAAAGCCGAGGGCTGGTACTCCTTGACCAGCATCAGATCGGCCTGCTCTTTCTCGAAACGGTGCTGCACGCCGCACAGGAACTCGATCTTCAGCTGCACACGCGTCGGCACGCCTTCGTCCGCCAGTTGCTTGAGCGCCCGCAAGGTGTCGGCCAGAGGCAGGATGCCGTCCACCACCACCAGCAGGCGCGCCTCCCAACCCGAGGCCAGCTGCTGGGCCAGGGCCTCAACCTGATAGGCCTGTCGCAACAGGCGCCGGCCTTCGGCCAGCACGGCCTCGCCCTCAGCGGTCAGGCGCACGCGGTAGGCGCTGCGGTCCACCAGGGTCAGGTTCAGCTGCTCTTCGAGCTTCTTGACCTGGTAGCTGACGGCCGAGGTGACCTTGTGCAGCGCCTCGGCGGCACGCGCAAAGCTGCCGTGGCGCACCACCGCGTCCAGCGCCGCCAGGGCTTCGAGATCCAGCTTCATGTTCGAAATTATTGATCAAGAGCTGCAAAGAAATTCGCTTTCTTCGAAAGAGCGCTGCGCGAAGAATGCGCTCCATCGCCACGAGGGGCGAAGCCACAAGCCAACACCAACACCCGGAGACCCGCGTCATGAGCATCATCAGCCCCAGCAACCCCGTCGGCCTGACCGGCATCGAGTTCACCGAGTTCTGCGGCCCGAGCCTGGAGTCGCTGGACGCGCTCTTCCTCTCGTTTGGCTTCTCCAAGCTGCGCCGCCACCCGAGCAAGGCCATCAGCTACTACCGCCAGAACGACATCCACTTCCTGCTCAACGGCGAACGCGAAGGCCACTCGGCCCAGTTCGCGCGCCGCCATGGCCCCTCGATCAGCGCCATGGGCTGGCGTGTCGAGAACGCAGCGGCTGCTTTGGCTGCCGCCGTGGCCCGCGGCGCTGTGGCTGTGCCCGAAGCGATGAAGGACCACCCCTATCCGGCGGTCTGGGGCATCGGCGAATCCCTCATCTATTTCATCGAGCCTAACCCGGCCGGTGTCAGCATCTACGAGCGCGATTTCGTGGCGCTCGATGCCCCGGTGATCCAGCCGGACAAGGGCTTCCTGACCGTGGACCACCTGACCAACAACGTGCCCCCGGGCGAGCAGGACAAATGGGCCGCCTTCTACAAAGGCATCTTCGGCTTCACGGAAGTGCGTTACTTCGACATCCAGGGCGCCAAGACTGGCCTGACCAGCTTCGCCCTGCGCTCGCCCGATGGAAGCTTCTGCATCCCCATCAACCAGCCCAAGGACGACAAGGACCAGATCGCCGAATACCTGCGCGAGTACAAAGGCCCGGGCGTCCAGCATCTGGCCTTCCTCACAAACGACATCCTCGGCTCGCTGGACCAGCTGCAAGGCAGTGGCATCGAGACCCTGGAGATCGACGAGGACTACTACGCCGAGGTCTTCGACCGCGTGCAAGGCGTGCGTGAAGACCATGCCCGCATCCAGCAGCACCAGGTGCTGGTCGACGGCGACGAGCAAGGCTATCTGCTGCAGATCTTCACCAAGAACATCATCGGCCCGATCTTCATCGAGATCATCCAGCGCAGCAACAACCTCGGTTTCGGCGAAGGCAACTTCGGTGCCCTCTTCCGGTCACTCGAAAAAGACCAGGAACGCCGCGGCGTCATCTAACTCACGATCCTGACGGAGCCACAACCATCATGTTGACCCAAGGCATTCACCACGTCGCCTACCGCTGCCGCGATGTGCAGGAAACCATCCGCTTCTACAAAGAGGCGCTGGACATGGACCTGCTGCTGGCCATCTCCGAGGACCGCGTGCCCTCGACCAAGGAGGCCAACCCCTATATGCACATCTTCCTCGACGCCGGGCGCGGCAATGTGCTGGCCTTTTTCGAGTTGCCCGAATCGCCGCCACAAGGCCGCGACGAGAACACCCCGGCCTGGGTGCAGCACCTGGCCTTCCAGGTCGAGGACGTGGCCACGCTGGAGCGCACCAAGACCAAGCTGCAGGCCCTGGGCATCGACGTGGTGGGCCCGACCAACCACGAGATCTTCCAGTCCATCTACCTGCATGACCCCAACGGCCACCGCATCGAACTGGCGGCCAACACGGTCAAGCCCGGCCAGCTGGAGCGCTTGCGCGAACTGGCGCCGGCCATGATCGAAGAGTGGAGCCGCACCCGCCGCACCGTCAAGCACGCGGCCTGGCTGCATGAGCAGGAGTTCGCCGCGCCGTAAACCCTTGCAGACCGCTCAGGTCCGGTCGGGCAGGGGTTTGGGCAGGGCCAACAAGGCCAAAAAGGCCAGCAGCCCCAGGCCGCAGGACAGCCACAGCGCCTGGGCGCCCCAGCGGTCCAGGCACAGGCCGAACCACCAGGGCGCCAGCGCCTGCGCCACACGCGCGGGCACCATCAGCCAGCCCTGTCGCTGACCATAGCCCTGCGGGCCGAACAAGACCAGGGGCAGAGTACCTTTGGCGATGGTGAGGATGCCGTTGCCTGCCCCGTGCAGCAGGGCAAAGGCCGAGGCCAGCGGCGCGCCCAACAGCGCCAGCAGGGCCGCGGCCACCGGATGCAAAAGTGTGGCCAGGCGCGCCGACAGCAGCGGGTGCACATGGCGCAGCACGCCAAACTCCAGCAGCCGGGCGGCCACCTGGGCCGGCCCGATCAGGGCGCCCACGGCCACCGCCGCCGCTAGGCTGACCCCACTGGCCATCAGCAAGCGGGGCAGGTGCGCGGCCATGGCGGTGCTGATAAACCAGGTCACCGCGAACACCCAGGACAAGATCAGCACCGAGCGCCAGGCGGGTGCGCCGGCCGGGACGTCCTCCACCAGCGGCGAATCCTGGGCGCCCGCCGGTTCGGGCGCAGCCGCCGCCAAGCCCTGAGCCCGGGGCACGCTGAAATTGAGCGGCAGGGCCAGCAGCAGATGCAGGCCGGCCCAGGCCAGGCAGGCGGCACGCCAGCCCCAGTGGGCCTCCAGCCAGCCGGTCAAGGGCCAGCCCACGGTGGAGGCGAATCCGGCAATCAAGGTGATGCCGGTGATGGAGTTGCGAGCCTCGCGCCCGTACAGGCGCACCAGGGTGGCAAACGCGGCTTCGTACAGCCCGCCGCCCATGGCCAGGCCGAGAATCAGCCAGGCCCCGAACAAGCTCCACAGCCCTTGCGCCTGGCTCAGGGCCAGCAAACCCAGGGCGAACACGCCATTGCTCAGCATCAGCACCGGCCGCCCGCCCCAGCGGTCGATGCAGCGCCCGGCATAGGGCCCAACCACGGCCGAGGCCAGCAGCGCTACGGAGAAGGCGGCGAACACCGTCGCCGGGGCCAAGCCCAGCTCCCGCGCCATGGCCTGGGCCAGCAGGGCCGGCAGGTAGTAGCTGGACGCCCAGGCCAGCGTTTGTGCCACACCCAGTGCGGCGACGGTGCGGTGGCGGGCGTCAAGAAGGGAAATCGGCATGGCGAGGTTCTACCACCCGCATGTTTCAAGCTCGCCCGCCGCGGCCGCTCGCCGCCGCCGAAGCCCACCCGGCCAGGCCTTGCCGACGCAGGGAAAGCGACATCGGGACTTGCCCTGCAAGGGCGGCGAGATTCGGATTTTTCAGCGACGATGCGGCCATCGAAAGAATTCGAGGCGTGATTCCATGCCACCCCTTCCTCGCAGCGCGGCGGCACCGGCCGTCGCAGCGCCCTCCGCGGCCGAACAAGCCTTGCTGTTTGGTGCGGCCCAGACCGCCCTGCTGTTTGACGGCGTGCCGGGCTACCTCTTTGTGGTCAAGGACCGCGCCGGGCGCTATGTGTCCTTCAATCAATCGCTGCAGCAGCGTCTGGGCCTGAGTTGCGACGAGCAACTGCACGGGCGGCCTGCGGCCGAGATCTGGCCGGCCGATCTGGCTGCGCGTTACCGCGAGCAGGATGAGTGGGTGCTG
This sequence comes from Roseateles sp. GW835-FHT13E02, assembly GCF_058794035.1. Taxonomy (NCBI): domain Bacteria; kingdom Pseudomonadati; phylum Pseudomonadota; class Betaproteobacteria; order Burkholderiales; family Sphaerotilaceae; genus Roseateles; species Roseateles sp. GW835-FHT13E02. Next base: position 344,807 of record NZ_JBXAGJ010000003.1, on the reverse strand, counting down.
GCGCGCCAGCAGCCGCTGCTCTACCAGCTCGACCCCATCCTGCTGCCCGACCGACAGCCCGGCTGGTGCGTCACCCACAAGTACCCGCTGTGCAGCCGCGAAGGCGAGCTGGCCGGCCTGCTCTGCCTGTCGCGCGATGTGCCTGGCGTGCCGCGCGGCGCGGCCGAAGCCGGGCTGGTGCAGGCCGTGGACCGCATGACCAAGCACAGCGAGCGGCGCGTGCTGCTGTCCGAGTTGGCCGAGGAAGCCGGCCTCAGCCCGGAGCGCCTGTCGGCCCTGGTCAAGCGCATCTACGGACTCAGCCCCATGGCCTTCATCCTGCGCAGCCGCGTGCGCGCCGCCTGTGCCTTGCTGCGCGGAACGCAAGAACCCCTGCTCGAGGTGGCGCTGGCCTGCGGCTTCTACGACCAGGCGCAGTTCAGCCGCCAGTTCAAGTCCATCGTCGGCATGGCGCCATCCAGCTACCGCCAGCAAGCGGCGCACACCCCGGGCGGCGCCTGGGTCTGGGAACCACCCGGCCTCTGAGAGCCGATGGCCGAGGGCCGAGAGCTGTGCGCCCCGGGCCGCTGCCACTGCGGCACCCACCGGAGCGCGAAAGCTTGCACACCCGCGGGCCGGTCCGCCAGGGACAAGCCCCAGGCCAGCGCGTAGACTGAGCTGTGTCGCCGCCTCACTGTCCCGCACACCTGCCCGCCCACGGCTCGCCCCCCTTTGGCTTGCACGCCCTCCACCGCTCACGCCTGATGCCAACCCGCCTGACCTCGCTCTCCTCCCCTGACACCACCCGGCGTCGCTGGTTTGCCGATATGGCAGCACTGTCGGCCGCGGTAGTCACGGGCCCGCTGCGGGCGGCCACGGTGGGCGACATCCATCTCGGCGCCTCGGCGGCGCTCAGTGGCCCGGCCGCCAGCCTGGGGCGGCGCTTCCACGCCGGCGCGCAGGCCGCGTTCACCCACATCAACCATCTGGGCGGCATTCACGGTGCCAGCGTCGTGCTCCATGTGCGCGACGATGCCTACGAGCCCGAGCGCGCCGAAGCCAACACCCGCATGCTGCTGGACGACCCGCGCGTGCTGGCCCTGTTCGGCTATGTCGGCACGCCCACCACCATGGCGGTGCTGCCGCTGGTGAAACGCGCAGCCATCCCCTTTGTCGGCGCCTACACCGGAGCCAGCTTTCTGCGCGAGCCGCAGCAAACCCAGGTGTTCAACATCCGCGCCGGCTACAACGAAGAAGGCCTGGCCCTGGCGCGCGCCATGAAGGACGACGGCGTCAAGACCGTGGACCTGCTCTACCAGGCCGATCTGTTCGGCCGCGCCGGCCTGGAATCCATGCGCGAGGCGGCAGCGCGTTTGGGCCTGAGCCTGGGCGTGGCAGCTCCGCACAAGCGCAACAGCGAAGACATGGACGAAGCGATCGGCCGCCTGCTGGCCCATGGCCACGGCGAGGCCATCTTCATGATCAGCACCTACGGCAGCTGCGCCGCGGCGATCAAGCTGGCGCGCCGCAGAGGCTATCGCGGCCGCTTCTACGCCCTGTCATTCACCGGTCTGGAGCCCTTGCGCCAAGCCCTGGGCCCGGCCATGAAGGGCGTGACCCTGGCCCAGGTGGTGCCCGACGCCGAAAACCGCCACCTGCCCGTGGTGGCCGACTACCAGCAGGCCATGCGCAGCCATGGCGACCGGCAGTTCGACGCCATCAGCCTGGAAGGCTATATCGCCGCCCGCGTGATGGCCGAAGGCCTGCGCCGCGCCCACCTGCCGCTGTCGCGCGAAAGCGTGGGCCAAGGCCTGGATGCCATCGGCAGCCTCGACCTCGGCGGCTTCCGCCTGCAACTGGGGCCGCAGCAGCGCCGCGGCTCCGATTTTGTGGAGCTGCGGGTCGGCAAGTAAGCAAGCGGTCTCGCTTATTGCAGGCTGCTGTTCAAGACCCCGGCCAGGCGGCGGGCCGCCTCGGCCAGCCGTTGACGCAGCGCCGGGTCGTGGGCATCGGCATAGCTCTGGTCGACCTTGTGGCCATCGGGGTAGAAGCCCGGGGCCGACACCAGACGGCAGGACTCCACCGCCCACTGGGCCGCAGCCCGGCTGTCGGTGGCGGGCACACGCTGGCTGCCCGAGCCGGCCTTGAGCATCAAATCCTGCATCAAGCCCTCGGCGCCGCCGGCGCGGTTGCGCATCAGACCCGAATCCCACAGCGAATGCAGATTGGAGCCGCGGCCGAAGCCCTGCACCTGGTAGCTGTTGCCGCCGCGATCGTCGGCAAAGCCGGCGTGCAGGGGCTGGTGCACATCGGCCACCAGATGCACCACGTACTTGAGCGCCTTCAAGCGCGCTTCGTCCGAGGCCTTGTCGTTCTTGAGCACCTCGACCTGGCGCTCGATGGCGCTCACCACGCAGGCACCGTCCTCGCAGTCGCGCGCAGGCTCGTAGTTGCAGCCGCCGTCGCGCGGGAAGTTCACGTAGTGCCAGGGCCCGGTCTGCGGCGAGCGGTGCTCATCGGCCCAGGTGGAGATGGAGGCCAGGGTGCTGCCGGGCTCCAGCGCCAGCAGGCGCTGCACCTCGGCGCGAGCGGCGGGGCTCAGGCCCTGCTCGGCCACGCTGGCCACTAGGCGGTGGCCCTCGGCGCCCCAGGCCTGGGCCGGCGCGCTGCTCAGCAGCAGCGGTGCGGCCAAGGCCAGGCCGGCCAGCAGCGCCAGCGGGCGAAAGCGCGAGAGGGAGAAGGCGAAGGGAGCTGAAGAAGCGGGGGAGGCGTGGGGGCGGAAAGCGATCTGCAAGAGGAATCCAGCTCAAAGAAACGAAGAGAAGCGGAGAAAAACGGAGGGCCGGGATGCACGGCCCGAAGCGGCTCGCCATCCGCGCGCAAACGGTTGCGCTCTCGCCATTGTGCCCAGCTTCGGTGCCGGCCCGGGCGCGGCAGGGCTGGGCTTCTGCGCAAAGCGCACGCCCTGGCCGAATGGCCAGTGAATGAAAGCGCCAGCCACAAAGAAAAAACCCCAAGCGCTTGTGGTGCTCGGGGTTCTCGGGGCTGCAGGGGCTGAAGTTGCGGCGCTCTTGGCGCCGGCCCTGCGCCGCACGGGGGTGCCGCGGGGCTGCATGTCCGCCGGGCCGGGGTCCGGCTCGGCGGTGGTGTTTTGCGATCTCTCGCAGTGATTTCAGTGTAGGCCGCGGGCTCGGGCAGAAAATTGCGAAGATGGCAGACTTCGGTCTTTGTTTGGCAGAAAATTGCTCAAATCTAAAATTCAAAGGCATCACCATGGATTTGGACCGCATTGACCGCCAGATTCTCGATGTGCTGCAGGAAGACGGCCGCATCGCCAACCAGGACCTGGCCGACCGGGTGGGCCTCTCGCCCTCGCCCTGCCTGCGCCGGGTGCGGGCGCTGGAAGAGAGCGGCCTGATCACCGGCTACCGCGCCCTGCTGGACGCAAAAAAACTGGGCCTGTCGCTGATGGCCCTGGTGCACATCTCCATGGACCAGCACACACCCGAGCGCTTTGCCAATTTCGAGGCCTCGGTGCGGGTGCTGCCCGAGGTGCTGGAATGCCTGCTCATCACTGGCCAGGCGGCCGACTACCAGCTCAAGATCATCGTCCGCGATATGGACCATTTCCAAAGCCTGCTGCTGGGCAAGCTGACCCGCATCCAGGGCGTCACCGGCGTGCACTCCAGCTTTGTGCTGCAGCAGGTGATTGCGCGCACCAGCGTGCCGGTCACCAGCTCCGCGCCCTAACTGCCGGGGCTGCACCAAGACCTGGGCAACGCCAGGGCGGCGACACAAGCGGTCAAGGCCGACGGCAACGGCAGTCCAGTGCAGAGCCAGACCGCCGCCCCAAGGCGATCGCGCTGGGGCGAGCACTCGGTTCGCATGTCCAGCGCTGCACCGCTCAGCGGACCCTCTCCTTCGCGCAGGGCGATCTGCGCAGGCAGGCGCCGCGCAGTCGCTCAGACCGATCCGGGGCGCGATGAATCATCGGGGACGAGGCGGGGGGGGGAGCCACACCCACTAGCCCGCCCGCGCGGCATCCAGCCAGGCGCGGATGCGCGCCACGGTCGCCTCCACCGGCGCCTCGCGCGACACCTCCAGCCCCAGCGCCCGCGCGATCTGGTTCACCTTGCCCGGGTAGAGCGGAATGCCGCCGGCATCGATGGCCGCGATCAGGGCGCGCGCCTGCGCCAGCTCGTCCAGCGGCCCGGCCGACGCGGGCGCTGGGGATCGGGCGCGCAGGGAGAGCAGGCGGCGCAGGGGGGAGGGTTTGTTCATCGATGCGGTACGGGAAGCAGACCAGCGAGCAAACGTGCCAGAGTGCCAGATTGCAAAAGGGCGCCAGCGCCAGTCCGTCAGCCCTGGGCCGAGAGTTTGTCCGCAAACGGCGCGCCCTGAACCGCCGCGCTGATGGCGCCGCAGTCGGCGTCTTCATCCTCGTGGATCACCACAAACCAGAACACCTGCTCGGGCGCACCGAACACCGGGCTCAAGGCCGAGGCCGACCGCGCCAGCTTCAGTTTCACCTCCAGCGACAGCTCCTCCGCCTCGGCCAGCGCCTGCCGCGGCAGCGCCTCCAGCTCCGGCGTCTCGGCGCGGAAATCCAGCAGCACCACCAAGTCATTGGTCTTGAAGTGCCGCTGCGCCGCCTGCGCAAAGTTGAACACGCGCTCGTCGATCAGGGCTTGCAGGCGATCGGGGAGGGGGGAGGAGGTCATGGGGGCTGGGTGCGGCTGGGCCGGGTGGGTGGGATGCGGGATGGCCTGATTATCCCGGCATGCCTCTGGGGACGTCCGCTGGGGCGCCCCTCGCGGGCCTCATCTGGGCCCGCCTTCGCCCGGCTCCTCCGAGTCACCTGGCTCCACCGGCATCGCCCATTCCCAGTTGCAAGCGAGGCAACGGAAATGCGGGTTCCCCCAAGGAATGATGCAGCCCCCCCAGGGCAATCTCGCCGCGTGCCGCTGCCTCCATGGCCTCAGGGGTGGGCATGCCATACATGGGTCTGACGCCCGCACGCTCGCCGCAGTCCGGGCAGCGCTGTTTTTCAGTGGAGCTTGTTGTTTCCATAAGTCCTCCCGAACTCATTCAGTAATTCATTCACCCATCCATTCAGCGCAGCAGTCACGCTGCTGGCTCGTCGCGGAAGTGGGCTCAATGCGCGGCCACATCGCCCGCCTCCCGCCGCGCCCAATCCGCCAAGAAGTCAAACATCTTGGCCACACGCCGCATCTTCTCGGGCTTGTCCGCGTCGGCGTAGCTGTGCTGCACGCTCATGCCGTTGCCCTGCTTGCCACCCAACACGACCAGCAGGCTGAATTCAGCCTCCAGGCGCTCAGCTAGCTCTGTGGCGAGGGGGTCGTACTTGCCTTGCATGGCAATGCTTGCGTGCTTGTTGTTGTCGCTCATCTTGATTTCCCTGTTTCTTGCACCGAAGTTCGATGCGAGGGAGATCGTAGTCAGAATGTAGCTCACCAGATGAGCTAGCAAGGCACTACAGGGGAACCCAGGCAGAATGCCGCGCAAGTGAAACGTCATTCCGTGTCCGCGACATGACCAGCAAGCAAGACATCTTGAGCCTCTTTGAAAAGGTCCGCCGCGCGCAACGCCAAGGGCAATATGCACCTCACAAGCCTTTGCTGCTTCTGCTTGCACTTGCTCGACTGCAGCGTGGCGAACCCAGGCTGGTGCTGTATCGAGACATTGACCTACAGCTCAAGGAGTTGCTGCGCAGCTTCGGCCCCAGCAGTGCACCGAGTTCAAGGCACTATCCCTTCTGGCATTTGCGTACCGATGCCGATGGCAGTTTGTGGGATCTGCAGGCGGATGCGGGCCTGCTCGAACGTCCTCCTGCCGCAACGCCCAATCTCGGTGAGTTGAGAGACAAGCAGGTTCAGGGTGGGTTCTCGGCCAAAGTGGACACAGCATTGCGGCAGACACCGGGCTTGATTCAAACGGTAGTGCGAAGTGTCCTGGCCAGCGCCTTTCCTGAGACCCTTCACGAAGACATCATCGCCAGCGTGGGACTGGATCTGAGCCAGAGCCTGTACTCAAAAGAAGGGCCAGCCATCTACGATCTTGCTGTTCGTCGGCGGAGAAACCCGGCATTTCGAGAGCGTGTGTTGCTAGCGTATGAGTACCGTTGCTGCGTTTGCGGTTTCGACCTGAAGGTCTGCCATCTCCCGGCAGGGTTAGAAGCCGCGCACATCCACTGGCATACGAATGGCGGTCCTGACGTCGAAACGAACGGTCTCGCGCTCTGCGCTTTGCATCACAAACTCTTTGACCTGGGTGCGTTCACCATCGAACCAACTGAATTGCGGGTGATCTACAGCCAGCATGCCATCGCGTCACGACAGCAAGATCAGCAAACCCCTGACAGCGAATTGCGCCACCATGGCGTGCCACTGAAAAGTCCCCAGGCGATTCATCAACGGCCAGCACCTGAACACCTGAGCTGGAACTTGAGAAACGTCTTCAAGGGACCCGCTCGCCCGTTCTAAACACACACTGTCACGAGACGCTACAAGAACTGCGCTTTGTACGTACAGGGATCCAGCAAGCAGTGGTTCTCAATGGCACCAGGAAGTTCGAACAGGCTTGGGGCTTTGCGAAAGTCATAGAGCCGATAGAGCCTGAACTGCTCTCCCTTCTCTCGAGCAAAAGCCGCTTCATTTGAAGAAACGAAGAACGGGGTTGTCTGGCCAAATGAGGTTGTCTTGACTTCAACAAAACGCTCTTTTCCGTCTGGCTCAAAGGACAAGATATCGAACCCCAGCCCATCGCCCTGAGTTGAAGAAACATGCTCGACCTTCTCGGACAAGCTCTTCAACCCCAAGCTCAGCAGACGCCACTTTTCAAACTTCAGCGCGAACAACTCACCGGCGCTGCCGAGTGAGCGATTCATGGTTTCGCGCTCCAGATAGTCTCGCCTGGTCGCTCGCCGGTGATAGCTTGGAGCAGGCTCTCGAACCTGATTGATGTTCCTCTTCTGTGGGGGCTGCTTCAGCACGCCTTCGAAGTCAATTTCAATCGTGTCGTTTGGCAGCACGGGACGCTGCACAGCAGCAATCGCAGCTTCATCCAAAGCTGAGAACCGATGCAACTGGCGTTCAACGGCTTCGTACAACGCCCCCTGAACATTGCTCCTGGGCTGATACCCTGTGACGTAGGGGTATCCCAGCTCAATCATCACCGCACTGATATTGCAGTGCTTGAACTCGATAGAGGCCTCGGAACGGTCATCTAGTTGTGACTTCAGTCGTCGGCGCCGTTCTGCCTTGGTGTAGGTTTGACCGTTTAACTCGAGCGTTAGCATCGAGAGATAGTCTGCAACGATCACAGCCAGCTCATGCGGCGACCATGGCTGCACATTCGATCCGGGCCGATCGCTACCTGAATGGACATGAAAGCCCAAACCTCTCAAGCGTTCAGCAACGGTAGCGTCTCCGCCTGAGAAGTCGGCATTTTCGAGAGGTATGCCAGCGGAACTGAGAAACCCAAACGCGGCTCCGACAATGGCCTTTGAATCGCACAAAGTTCCAGTTTTCGGGTTCTCGACAAAGTAGGTTCGAGCTTTACCGAATCCATACTTCGCCAAGAAAGCATCTCGCCCAAGGCGATCGAACTCGTCCAACGCCGCTTGCACGGCGCCTCGATCATTCAGCCTTGCGAGATCCGCCATTACTCAAGAGTTCAAGGAACTCAAACGTCGATATTCCCCGCCCTCAACGCATTCGTCTCAATGAAGTCGCGGCGCGGTTCCACCTCGTCGCCCATCAGCATGGTGAACACGCGGTCGGCTTCGATGGCGTCGTCGATCTGCACGCGCAGCAGGCGGCGGACGTTGGGGTCCATCGTCGTTTCCCAGAGCTGCTCGGGGTTCATTTCGCCCAGGCCTTTGTAGCGCTGACGGCCGACGGAGTTCTCGGCTTGCTGCATCAGCCAGGCCATGGCGGCGCGGAAGTCGCTGACCTTGCTTTCCTTGGCTTTCTCGCCCTCGCCCTTGCGCACGGTGGCGCCTTCGGTCAGCAGGTCCTTGAAGGAGGCGCCGGCGGCGCTGAGCACTTCGTAATCGGCGCTGTGGCAGAAGTCGGCGTTGATGACGCTGGAGCGGGTGTTGCCGTGCTGCTTGCGGCTGATGCGCAGCAGGTATTTGTCGCTGCGCTCGTCGTACTCGCTGGACACCTCGGCCTGGTGCAGCGCGCCTTGCATGGCGGCGGCGGCGGCTTCGGCGGCGTCTTTGCTGTCGAGGTTGATGGCCAGGCCGCCGGAGAGCACGCGCAGGGCTTCAAAGTCCATCCAGTTGGACAGGCGGGTGATCACGCTTTCGGCCGCCACGTAGCGGCGGGCCAAGGTTTCGAGCGCGTCGCCGCTGAGCACGTTGTCGCCCACACCGGTGTGGAGGTAGGCGTCTTGCATGGCGATCTTGAGCAGGAAGCCGTCGAGCTCGTGGCCGTCTTTCAGGTACTGCTCGTGCTTGCCGACCTTGACCTTGTAGAGCGGCGGCTGGGCGATGTAGATGTGGCCGCGCTCGACCAGCTCGGGCATCTGGCGGTAGAAGAAGGTCAGCAGCAGGGTGCGGATGTGGGCGCCGTCGACGTCCGCGTCGGTCATGATGATGATGCGGTGGTAGCGGAGCTTGTCGGGGTTGAAGTCGTCGCTGCCGGCGCCGCGGCCGATGCCGGTGCCCAGGGCGGTGATCAGCGTCAGGATTTCGTTACTGGTGAGCAGCTTTTCATAACGTGCTTTCTCGACGTTCAGGATCTTGCCGCGCAGCGGCAGGATGGCCTGGAACTTGCGATCGCGCCCTTGCTTGGCGGAGCCACCGGCGGAGTCACCCTCCACGATGTAGATCTCGCACAGGGCGGGGTCTTTTTCCTGGCAGTCGGCCAGCTTGCCGGGCAGGCCCAGGCCGTCGAGCACGCCCTTGCGGCGGGTCATTTCGCGGGCCTTGCGGGCGGCTTCGCGGGCGCGGGCGGCGTCGAGGATCTTGCCGCAGATCATCTTGGCGTCGATGGGGTTCTCGAGCAGGAAGTCGGTCAGCAGGCGGCCGACGATGTCTTCCACCGGGGCGCGCACTTCGCTGGAGACCAGCTTGTCCTTGGTCTGCGAGCTGAACTTGGGCTCGGGCACTTTGACGGAGACCACGCAGGCCAGGCCTTCGCGCATGTCGTCGCCGGCCACTTCGACCTTGGCTTTCTTGGCCAGGTCGTTGTCGGCGATGTACTTGTTCAGCACGCGGGTCATGGCGGCGCGCAGGCCGGTCAGGTGGGTGCCGCCGTCGCGTTGCGGGATGTTGTTGGTGAAGCAGAGCACGTTTTCGTTGTAGCTCTCGTTCCACTGCATGGAGACTTCGACGCCGACGTTGGTGCCTTGCTCGCTGATCTTGTCGCCCTGGGCGTGGAAGATGGTCGGGTGCAGGGTGTTCTTGCCCTTGTTGATGAACTCAACGAAGCCCTTCACGCCGCCCGCGTAGGCGAAGTTGTCTTCCTTGTTGTTGCGCTCATCGACCAGACGGATCTTCACGCCGTTGTTCAGGAAGCTCAGCTCGCGCAGGCGCTTGGCCAAGATTTCGTAGTGGAAATCGACGTTGGTGAAGATCTCGTCGTCGGGCAGGAAGTGCACCTCGGTGCCGCGCTTGTCGGTGTCGCCAACGATCTTCATCGGGCTGACTTCAAAACCGTCGCGCATCTCGAGCAGGCGGTCTTGCGGCACGCCCTTCTTGAACTCGACCTGGTGGATCTTGCCTTCGCGGCGCACGGTCAGGCGCAGGTGCTTGGACAGCGCGTTCACGCAGCTCACGCCCACGCCGTGCAGGCCGCCCGAGACCTTGTAGCTGTTCTGGTTGAACTTGCCGCCGGCGTGCAGCTCGGTCAGTGCAATTTCGGCGGCACTGCGCTTGGGCTCGTGCTTGTCGTCCATCTTCACATCGGTGGGGATGCCCCGGCCGTTGTCGCTGACGCTGATGGAGTTGTCGGTGTGGATGGTGACGACGATGTCGTCGCAATGGCCGGCCAGGGATTCGTCGATGGAGTTGTCCACCACTTCGAAAACCAGGTGGTGCAGGCCGGTGCCGTCCGAGGTGTCGCCGATGTACATGCCGGGGCGCTTGCGCACGGCTTCCAGGCCTTCGAGGATCTGGATGGAATCGGCGCCGTAAACCGCGCCCGCCGTCACGTCCGCATCGGCGGCGGCCTGCTGCTTGTCGGTCAGACCGTCGGGATTCATCTCGTTGTTCGGCACATCACTCATCGGGGACTCTCTCTCTCACTCACGGGGCCAAAATTTCCGCCCCTTAAAAGCACTGAAGCGGGCTGGGCTTTCAAAGCCCACGCCCGCTGTTTAATTTCTCGCTGTGGCCTAGATCCGCATCGGCATCACGACGTACTTGAAGCCGCTTTGCTCGGGGATGGTGATCAGGGCGCTGGCGGAGCTGTCGTTCAGATCGATGCTGACCATGTCCTGGCTCATGTTCTGCAGCGCGTCCATCAGGTAGGTCACGTTGAAGCCGGTTTCGATCAGGTCGCCGCCGTAGTCGATTTCGATTTCTTCCTTGGCTTCCTCTTGCTCGGCGTTGCTGGAGGCGATGCTCAGCAGGCCCGGCTCGAAGGACAGGCGCACGGCCTTGAACTTCTCGCTGGTCAGGATGGCGGCACGCTGCAGGCTGGACAGCAGCTGCACCCGGCCCAGGGTGACGTTGAACTTGTGGTTCTTGGGGATGACGCGGTTGTAGTCAGGGAACTTGCCCTCGACCAGCTTGGTCACAAACTCCATGCCCGAGAAGCTGAACTTGGCCTGGTTGCCGGCGAAGCGCATCTCGATCGGGGCTTCTTCGCTGTCGCCACTCTTGTCGGCCTTGGCGCCGTCTTTCAGCAAGCGCATCAGCTCGAGCACGGTCTTGCGCGGCAGGATGACTTCCTGCTTGGGGATTTCGGTTTCCAGCTCGGCCTGGGCCAGGGCGAGGCGGTGGCCGTCGGTGGCGACCAGGGTCAGGCTCTTGCTTTCGGCCACGAACAGGATGCCGTTCAGGTAGTAGCGGATGTCGTGCACCGCCATGGCGAAGTGCACCTGGTTGATCAGGTGCTTGAGCGTCTTCTGCGGCACGGCAAAGGCGGGGCCGAAATCGGCGGCTTCTTGCACCAGGGGGAAGTCATCCGAGGGCAGGGTCTGCAGGGTGAAGCGGCTCTTGCCGCCTTGCAGAGTCAGCTTGGAGCCATTGGCCGTCAGCGAGACGGTCTGGTCCGCGGGCATGGAGCGCAGGATGTCGATCAGCTTGCGGGCACCGACGGTGGTGCTGAAGTCGCCGGCATCGCCGCCGAGTTCGGCCGAGGTGCGGACCTGGATTTCCAGGTCGGAGGTGGTCAGCTCCAGCTGGCCGCCGGTCTTGCGGATCAGCACATTGGCGAGGATGGGCAGGGTGTGGCGCCGCTCCACAATGCCGGCGACCGCCTGCAGGGCGCTCAGCACCTTGTCCTGGGTGGCTTTCAACACAATCATGTCAACCTCGCTCTGTCGCTTGTTTGCTTGTCAGTCTGTCTGTTCGTCGTTACGGCGTTTCCGGGCCAAGAGCTCTGAACGGGCTCAGGCGGCGCGATGGGCTCCATCCTTCACCAGTCAGTCGCGCGCGCGGAAACACCTCGCATTTTGACCCAGGATTGGGGTCTTTCCCGGGGGTGGGAACCCTGTCTTTGCACAGTGGGGGCGCCGGGAGGGGTTGAGGCCCGAAGCGCGGGCCGCTCCCGGCGGTTTTTCAACCCTTCAGGGTCTGCTCGAGCACGTGGAGCTGCTGGTTCAGCTCGGTATTCTTCTGGCGCTCGCCACCGATCTTGCGCACGGCGTGCAGCACGGTGGTGTGGTCGCGGCCGCCGAAGAGCTCGCCGATCTCGGGCAGGCTCTTCTGCGTCAGCTCCTTGGCCAGGTACATGGCGATCTGGCGCGGCCGGGCAATGCTGGCCGGGCGCTTCTTGCTGTACATGTCGGCGATCTTGATCTTGTAAAAATCGGCCACCGTCTTCTGGATGTTCTCGACCGAGATCTGGCGGTTCTGGATCGAGAGCAGGTCTTTCAGCGCCTCGCGCGCCAGCTGGATGTTGATTTCCTTGTGGCTGAAGCGGCTGTAGGCCAGCACCTTGCGCAGGGCGCCTTCCAGCTCGCGCACATTGGCGCGCACGTTCTTGGCGATGAAGAAGGCCACGTCCTCGGGCATGGGCGTTTGTTCGGCCTCGGCCTTCTTGATCAAGATGGCGACGCGCATTTCCAGCTCGGGCGGCTCGATGGCCACCGTCAGGCCGGCGTCGAAACGGCTGGTCAGGCGCTCATCGATGTCGGCCAGGCCCTTGGGGTAGGTGTCGCTGGTCATGATGATGTGGGCGCGCTTGGCCAGCAGGGCTTCGAAGGCGTTGAAGAACTCCTCCTGCGTGCGTTCCTTGCCGGCGAAGAACTGCACATCGTCGATCAGCAGCAGGTCGAGCGAGTGGTACTTGGCCTTGAGCTCGTCAAAGGTCTTGCGCTGGTAATTCTTCACCACGTCGGAGATGAACTGCTCGGCGTGCAGGTAGAGCACGCGCGCATCGGGCTTGTCCTTGAGCAGGGCGTTGCCCACGGCGTGGATCAAATGGGTCTTGCCCAGGCCGACACCGCCGTAGATGAACAGCGGGTTGTACATCTGGCCCGGGGCGCCAGCCACATGCAGGGCGGCGGTGCGTGCCATCTGGTTGGCGCGGCCGGGCACGAGGTTGTCAAAGGTCAGCGCGCTGTTGATGCGGTGGCGGCTGGCGCTCGGCGGCAGGTTGGCAGCGGCGGAAGGCGCCTGCTGCGGCGCGGCCGCAAGCGGCTGGCCGGCCACCACGGGGCCCGCAGCCGGCGCGGCGGGGGAGGCAGAAGGGTGGCTGACCGGGCGCAGGCCGTTGTGCAGCACCTGGCCCACGGTGATGGGCTGGCTGGACGGCGAGCTCACCGCGGCCGAGCGGCTCATCGGTGCCAGCGGCTCACGCGCGGCCAGGGCCAGCTCCAGGCGGGCGGGCTTGCCAGCGAGTTCGCTGAGGATGGATTCGATGCGGCCGGCGTACTGGTTGCGGATCCAGTCCAGCTTGAAGCGGTTGGGCACCCGCAGGGACACGACCAGGCCCTCGGCACCCGCGCCATCGGCCACCACGGCGGGCGGCAAGGGGCGGATCCAGGTGTTGAATTGTTGCTCGGGCAACTCGGCGGCCAACCTCTCGCAACCGCGCTGCCACAGGTCGAAACCCGGGTCTTGCTGCATCGGTTGCGGGCTCAGGCCATCTGCCCCAAACATGTCTGCGCTCATTGTGGAAAACTTGTTCTTGAGCGGCCGGATTGTACGGGTTCGGGGCCGCAAATTTAGAGGTTATCCACAGATTTTTCGGCGCGGTCAATCCCCGGCAAACCCGGCTGGCAAATCCCCGGGCATTGACCGAAGGGGCATTCTTTGGTGTAATCGCGGGTTTTCCGGACGCTGCGGACCTTGGGTCGGGTGTTTGGTGCCAACTCTCGGGCGCAGCACGCTGCCCCGGTGGGCTCAAGCCCAGAGCCGGCGCCAGGCAATCATCCTCGTGACCAGGCTGGCTTTGGCTGACTTTGGCTTGGGCCGAACTTGGCGATCGTCGCAGCATCAAACCCCAGGCGGGGCCGCCGACTTGTTCACAGGTCAGCGACTGGCTCAGGGTTTGTTGTTGCAAACGCATGAGCGGCGCCCCGGCGCGGCACACATCAGTGGCTGTTGGTGAAAGAGCTGTAAACCGCCGGGCGATCCGCCCCGCAGAGCACCAGCCCCCGATCCAGCCGACGCTTGAGGTGCAATCCGCAACTCGTTTTGCACCCGGCGATTGATCGCCAACCACAGCTAAAGCGTCATCCGACGTCCTTAGACCTTCTCAAGAGGCCTCCATCATGAAACGTACTTACCAAGCATCCAAGACCCGTCGCGCCCGCACCCATGGCTTCCTGGTCCGCATGAAGACCCGCGGTGGCCGTGCCGTCATCGCTGCGCGCCGCGCCAAGGGCCGCAAGCGTCTGGCTGTCTAATTCAGGTTCTTTCTTCCTGAATCATGATCGGCCGCATCGTGCGATCGGCCGACTTTGAACGCGTGCTGGGTCGCCCCAGCCGCGTGCGCAGCCCCCACTTCGCCGTGCACCATCTGTCGGCCTCGCCGAGCCTGCCTGCCAAGGTCTTATCCACCGACGCAGCCAAGTTATCAACAGGCGATGCACAAGAAGCCCACAGCCCTGTGGATGAAGCACGGCCGGACGGCCAGTGGCTGGGGGTCATCGTGCCCAAGCGCCACGCCCGCCGCTCCGTGACGCGCTCCCTGCTGAAGCGCCAGATTCGCGCCGCCTTTGCCGACCAGCCGCAGTTGCCGCCCGGTCTGTGGGTGGTGCGTTTGCGCACGCCTTTCGATCGCAAGCTGTTCCCCAGCGCTGCCTCTGATGCGCTGCGCGCTGCTGCGCGCGCCGAACTGAGCCAGCTGGTGGGTCGGCTGCTGCCCAGAACCACGCCGACGCCGCCCGCGGCCAGCGCAGCGGCGCCTGCTGCGGCCCAGCCCTGAAGCGCTTCGCCTTCCACCCGGTCTGCCTTGCCACTCCACCCGCCATGGCCCACGACCCCACCGCTCCCTCGATCGCCCAGCGCGCCTTGGTCGGATTGGTGCGTGGCTATCGCCTGCTGCTGAGCCCCTGGCTGGGCAGCGCCTGCCGTTTCGAGCCGACCTGTTCGGCCTACTCGATCGAAGCCTTGCAGCGCCACGGCGCCGCGGCCGGCAGCTATCTCACCGTGCACCGTCTGTTGCGCTGCCACCCCTTTTGCGCCGGTGGCCATGACGCTGTGCCTGACAATCCGCCTGCGCTGTTCAGCCGACTCGGGCTGTGCGCGCCGAATTCGCCTTCCCCTTCCCCCCGCAATTCCACCCAATCAGAAGCCTCCTCATGACTGATATTCGCCGCACCGTCCTGTGGGTGGTGTTCACCATGTCTCTCGTCCTGCTCTGGGACGGTTGGCAAAAGCACAACGGACACCCGTCGATGTTCAGCCCGCCGGCTGCCAAGCCTGTGGCGGCCGCCGGGTCGGCCGCGCAAGCGGGCGTGCCAGCCGCCGCCGGCCAGGCCGCGGGTGCCACGGCCGTGCCGGGTGCGCCGCTCGCCGCCAAGAGCGAGAAGCTGACCATCACCACCGATGTGCTGACCGTCACCCTGGACACCCAGGGCGGTGATGTCACCCGCGTCGAGCTGCCCAAGTACCTGCACTCGCCCGAACCGGGCCTGTTCGACCCGCTGCTGCAAGCCGTGGGCCTGAAGGACAAGCCCAAGGTGGAGCCCACGCCCATCGTGCTGCTGGATGCTGCTTCGCAAAGCTACAAGGCCCAGACCGGCCTGGTGGGCACGCGCGGAGAGCAGCTGCCCACGCACAACACGCTGATGACGGTGACCACGCCCGAGCGCAAGCTGGCCGACGGCGCCAACGAGCTGCTGGTGCGCCTGGAATCGGCCGAAGTCGGCGGTGTGACCTATGTGAAGACCTACAGCTTCAAGCGCGGCGACTATGTCATCGGCGTCAAGCACGAGGTCATCAACAAGGGCGCGGCCGCACTGACCCCGCAGGTCTATGTGCAGCTGGTGCGCGACGGCGTGGCCGGCCCTGGCGGCACGGCCTTCACCGGCACCTTCACCGGCCCGGCCATCTACACCGACAAGAACAAGTTCCAAAAGTTCGAGTTCAGCGACCTGGCCAAGGGCAAGGCCGAGCACGAGAAGACCGCCAATGACGGTTGGGTGGCCATGGTGCAGCATTACTTCGCCAGCGCCTGGCTGCACAACGATGCCGCACCGCGCGAGTTCTTCGTCAACAAGCTCAAGGGCGCCGTGCCCGAGCAGTTCGCCGTCGGCATGGTCTTCACCCTGCCCCAGCTGGCTCCGGGCGCCACCGCCACCAAGCTGGACCAACTCTTCGTCGGCCCGCAGGAAGAAAACAAGCTCGCCGCTCTGGCCCCGGGCCTGGAGCTGGTGAAGGACTACGGCATCTTCGCCATCCTGGCCAAGCCGCTGTTCTGGCTGCTGGAGAAGCTGCACTCCATCCTGGGCAACTGGGGCTGGGCCATCATCGCCCTGGTCGTGCTGCTGAAGATCGCCTTCTACTGGCTGAACGCCAGCGCCTACAAGAGCATGGCGAAGATGAAGGCCGTCGGCCCCAAGATTCAGGAAATGCGTGAGCGCCTGAAGGACAAGCCGCAGCAGATGCAGCAGGAGATGATGAAGATCTACCGCGAGGAGAAGGTCAACCCCATCGGTGGTTGCCTGCCCATCTTCTTGCAGATGCCTTTCTTCATGGGCCTGTACTGGGTGCTGCTGTCCACCGTGGAAATGCGTGGCGCGCCCTGGCTGGGCTGGATCACCGACCTCTCGGTCAAGGACCCCTACTTCATCCTGCCTCTGCTGATGACGGCCTCCAGCCTGTTCCAGGTCTGGCTGAACCCGACCCCGCCGGACCCGATGCAGGCCAAGATGATGTGGATCATGCCGCTGGCCTTCAGCTTCATGTTCTTCATCTTCCCCTCGGGCCTGGTGCTGTACTGGCTGGTGAACAACATCCTGTCGATCGCCCAGCAGTGGTACATCAACAAGAAACTGGGCGTGCAGAACTAGAGCTGCCCCCGCCTTTCGCAAGTGCCCGGCACTTGCAATAGTTCACGAAGCCCCCAGTTACCCCGTAACTGAGGGCTTTTTTCTTGGGCGAAACAAGCCTTCAATCGAGTCATGCGGGGCAGAGTGCTTCATCGCCACACCGGTCGGTGAACCCAGGCCCGAGATCCAGCCTCACGCGAGCGCTGGAACCCGGCCTCCCCCGCGCCATATCTTGGGCCCAGCGCGCCGCGCCGTCGCGGCGCAAGCCGCCAGGCCCCGAGCCGGCGCTGATCTGCCGTTCAGCGCCGGCATTTTTTTGCCCGCTGCGGCAGCCCGATAATTCCGCCATGCTGTCTCGCCACCACGACCCCATCGCCGCCATTGCCACCGCACCGGGTCGAGGCGCCGTCGGCATTGTCCGGGTGTCCTCTCCGCAAGACCTGACCCCCTTGGTGGCCGCCGTCTGCGGCAAGGCCCTGAAGGCGCGCGAGGCGACGTATCTGCCGTTTCGCGACGCGGCCGGCGCGGCCATCGATCAGGGCCTGGCCCTGCTGTTTCCGGCGCCGCATTCCTACACCGGCGAGCATGTGCTGGAGCTGCAGGCCCACGGCGGCCCGGTGGTGCTGCAGCTCTTGCTGGCGCGCTGCCTGGAAGCGGGGCGCGAGCAGGGCCTGGCCCTGCGCCTGGCCGAGCCGGGTGAGTTCACCCAGCGCGCCTTTCTCAACGGCAAGCTGGATCTGGCCCAGGCCGAGGCCGTCAGCGACCTGATCGACGCCAGCACCGAGGCCGCGGCCCGCAGCGCCAGCCGGGCCCTGGGCGGCGCGCTCTCGGGCGAGGTGGGCGAGCTGCGCGACGCGCTGATCAAGCTGCGCATGCTGGTCGAGGCGACCCTGGACTTCCCCGAGGAAGAGATCGATTTCCTGCAGCAGGCCGATGCACTCGGCCGCCTGATCCGCCTGCAGCAGCGCCTGGACGCCGTGCTGGACCGCACCCGCCAAGGCGCCCTGCTGCGCGAGGGCATCAAGGTGGTGCTGGCGGGCCAGCCCAATGTGGGCAAGAGCTCGCTGCTGAACGCCCTGGCCGGCGCCGAGCTGGCCATCGTCACGCCCATCCCGGGCACCACGCGCGACAAGGTCAGCCAGACCATACAGATCGAAGGCGTGCCCCTGCACATCAGCGACACGGCCGGCCTGCGCGACACCGAGGACGAGGTCGAACGCATCGGCGTGGCGCGCAGCTGGGAGGCGATTGCCGATGCCGATGTGATCCTCTTCCTGCACGACCTGACCCGTGTTGGCCAGGCCGACTACGAGGCTGAAGACCGTTTGATTTCGGCCCGACTGGATAACGTGTCATCCGAGCGCATCCTGCAAGTGTTCAACAAGAGCGATGCGCAGAATGCCGCGCCGGTGCCCGAGGGCGCGTTGAGCCTGTCCGCCAAGTCCGGCGCCGGCCTGCAGGCCCTGCGCCAGCGCCTGCTGCAGCAAGTGGGCTGGCAAGCCACGCCCGAAGGCCTCTACATCGCCCGCGAGCGCCATGTGCAGGCCCTGCGCCGCACCCGCGAACACCTGGACATGGCCCAGGCCGTGGCCCACCAGCAGCCGCCGGCACTGGACCTGCTGGCCGAAGAACTTCGCCTGGCCCACGATGCGCTGGGCGAGATCACCGGGGCCTTCTCGGCCGACGACTTGCTGGGAGAAATCTTCAGCAAGTTTTGTATTGGCAAGTGAGGGGCCCGCTCACTTCATGAGCGCCGGCAGCCAGAGCGAGATCGCCGGCACAAAAGTCACCAGCGCCAGCGTGGCCAGCAAGGCGCCGTAGAAGGGCCAGATCGAGCGCATGACCTGACCGACCGAGATGCCACCAATGGCGCAGCCGACAAACTGGGTGCTGCCGACCGGGGGGGTGTTGAGGCCCAGGGCGCAGTTGATCAGCATCAGGATGCCGAACTGCAGCGGGTCCATGCCGTACTGCTGGCAGATGGGCAGAAAGATCGGCGTGCAGATCAGGATGGTGGCTGCCATGTCCAGGAAGGTGCCGAGCACGAAGAGCAGCAGGTTGACCATCAGAAAGATCACCCAGGGGCTCTGGCTGACGCTTTGCATCAGCTCCCCGGTGCGCTGCGGCACCTCGTACAAGGCCATGAAGTAGCCGAAGGCCGAGGAGATGCCGATCAGCAGCAGCACCACGCCCGTGGTCTTGCAGGCCTTGGCGCAGGCCTTGAGGAAGTTCTGCCAGCTCAGCGAGCGGTAGACGAAGACCGTCACCCCCAGGGCCCAGAACACCGCCGTGGCGGCCGACTCGGTGGCGGTGAAGACCCCGCTGAGGATGCCGGCCAGGATGATCACCACCACCAGCAGGCCCGGCAGGGCGCCGACAAAAGCGCGGCCTACCGCCGCCCAGCCGGGGAAGGCGCCATGCGTGGGATAGCCGCGCCGCACGGCCACACCGTAGGCCGCGGCCAGATTGGCCAGGGTCAGCAGCAGGGCCGGGATCAGCGCCGCCAGGATCAGGCCGAAGACACTGACCGAGGCGATGCCGGAGGCGGCCAGCACGAAGATGATGAGGTTGTGCGAGGTCGGCATCAGGGCGCCGACCAGGGCCGCATGCGTGGTCACATTGACCGCGTAGTCGGCGTGGTAGCCCTCCTTCTTCATCAGCGGAATCATCACCGAGCCCATGGCTGAGACATCGGCCAGCGGCGAACCCGCCACCCCGCCGAACAAGGTGCAGCCCAGCACATTGCTCATGCCCAGGCCGCCGCGCACATGGCCGATCAGGCTGTTGGCGAAGCGCACGATGCGATCAGCAATGCCGCCGTAGAGCATCAGCTCGCCGGCGAACACGAAGAAGGGGATGGCCAGGAAGGAGAAGACCTGCATGCCGCCGACCATCTTCTGAAAGACCAGGGCCAGTGGCAGATCGGCCGCCAGCATGGTGGCCACCGAGGACAGGCCGATGGCAAAGGCCACCGGCACGCCCAGCAGCAGCAAGAGGGCAAAGCTCAGGCCCAGAACCCAGAGTTCCATCGCATCAAATCCTTGTGAATCAAAAGGGGGGGCAGGCTTCGCCAGGCGGCGCGCTGCGCTGGGTTCAGTACCAGGACGGGCGTACCGCCTCACCGCGCCAGAGCGCACGCATGTGCTCCAGCGAGAACAGCACGATCAGCACGCCGGCGATCAGCAACGGCAGGTAGTCCAGCCCCTCGGGCACGCCCAACATGGGCTTGGGCTCGCTCCACTTCAGCTGCGTCCAGACCCAGCCCGACTGCGCCATCAGCGCGCCAAAGCCCGCCACCAAGGCATGGACCAGCAACTCCAGGCGCAGGCGCCAGCGTTCGGGCAGCAGCACCAGAATGGACTCCAGGCCGATGTGGCCGGCATCACGCACGCCCACGGCCACGCCGAAGGCCGTGACATAGAGCACCAGCAGCATGGCCAGGCCCTCGGTCCAGGTGGGCGTGTCGTTGAAGACATAACGGCCCAGCACCTGCAACTGCACGCAGAGCAGCACCGCGATCAGGCAGACCACCGCGGCCACCAGCGCCAGCTTGGACAGGGCGGCGCACAAGCGCGTGAATGCGGGGACGTTCACGGTGTCTCCTGCAGGGTCTTGACCAGGCGCTGCAGCTCGGGCGTGTTCATGAAGCGGGCGTAGACCGGCGGCATCAAGGCCTGGAAGGCGCTCTTGTCCACCTCGACGATCTGCGCGCCGCCGGCTTTCACCAGGGCCAGGGATTTGGCCTCCTGCTCATCCCAGCGCAGGCGCTGGAAGGCGACCGATTCCTTGGCCGCGGCGCGGATCAGCTGCTGATCGGCGGGCGGCAGGCCGCCGTAGACCTTTTTGCTCATCAGCAGCAGCTCGGGCGCCATGGAATGCTCGGTGCGGGAATAGAACTTGACCGCCTCGAAATGCTTGAAGCCTTCGAACGAGGGCAGATTGTTTTCGGCCGCATCGACCAGGCCGGTCTTGAGCCCGGTGTAGACCTCGCCCACCGGCATGGGCGTGGCATTGGCGCCCAGGGCCGCGGCCACCGCCACCCAGAGGTCCGACTGCGGCACGCGGATCTTCAAGCCCTTGGCATCGGCCGGGATCTTGATCGGCTTGCGGGCATAGATGGAGCGGGCGCCGCTGTCGTAGAAAGCCAGGCCGATGAAACCCTGGGGCTCGCAGGCGCGCAGGATCTCCTCGCCGGCCGGGCCGTCCAGCGCGCGGCGCATCTGCGAGACCGAGCGGAAGAGAAAAGGCATGGTCGGCACCTGGGTCTGCGGGCAGATGGCGTTCATGGGGCTGATGTGCACGCGGGTGAGCTCGAGCGCGCCGATCTTGAGCTGGTCGATGGTTTCCTTCTCGGTGCCCAGTGCGCCCTTGTTGAAAACCTTGAGCTTGATGCGCCCGGCGCTGCGCTGCTCCAGCAGCTCGCCCATGCGCTTGAGCGCCAGCACGGTCGGGTACTCATTGCTGTTGTGCACATCGGCGGCGCGCAGGGTCAGGGCCTGGGCGGCCGACTGGCTCAGCGCCAAGGCCAGCAAGGCGGCGGCGGGCAGGATCTTGAAGCGGGGGCAAAACATGGGGGGCGTCTCCTGGCGAGTGAGTGAGGGTCTGCCCCGGCCCGCGCGCGGCCTCAGCCTTGGCGCATCAGGGTCAGCCCTTGTTTCGAAATTCGTTCGCTCGCAAATAGAATAACGAAACAGCGTTCCAAATCACTAAGGGATTCCATGAGGGTAGCTTCAACAAAGCAGGTGGCGGTGCTCGGCGAATGCATGCTGGAACTGGTCGGCCCAGCCTTTGGCGCGCTGCAACAAGGCTTTGGCGGCGACACCCTGAACACCGCCGTCTATCTGGCGCGCTGTGCTGCGGACCCGGGCCAGAACGAGGCCAAGACCGCCGCGCCCTACACCGTTCACTACGCCACCGGCCTGGGCGATGACCGCCTCAGCTGGGGCCTGATGGAGCGCTGGGCGGCCGAAGGCCTGGCCCTGGATTTGGTGCGCCAGATCCCCGGCCGCATGCCCGGGCTCTACATGATCGAGGTCGATGTGCGCGGCGAACGCAGCTTCAACTACTGGCGCGATACAAGCGCCGCCAAGGCCTACTTTGAGAGCGAGCGCACACCTTTGGAGGACCAGGCCGCCGACTGGGACCTGTTCTACCTGAGCGGCATCAGCCTGGCCATCCTGCCGGCGGCCGGGCGCGAGCGCGTGTTCGCCTTGATGGAGGCGCTGCGCGCACGGGGCGCCATGGTGGTGTTCGACAACAACTACCGGCCGCGGCTCTGGGCCAGCCGCGCCGAGGCGCAGGCGGTCTTCCGCCGCGCCCTGGACCTGGCCAGCGTCGGCCTGATCACGGCCGACGACCACCAGGCCTTGTTCGAACTGCCCAGCCTGGCCGAGGCGGTGGCCGCCGCGCAAGACCTGGCCCCGCGCGAGCTGCTGATCAAGCGCGGCGCCGAATCCACCCTGGTGCGCGCGCCCGCAGCCGGCGCCCCGGATTGGCGGGAAGCCGCCACCGAGCGCGTCGAGCGCGTAGTCGACACCACCGCGGCCGGCGACTCCTTTGCCGGCGGCTACCTGAGCCAGCGCCTGCGCGGGCGCCCGGCGCTGGAATCGGCACGCTTCGGCAACCGCCTGGCCGCGCGCGTGATCCAGCACCGCGGCGCCTTGATCGAGCCGGCCCTGATGGCCGATCTGCTGCAGCCCCAGTCATGAGCACCGCCATGCGTCGTCGCCACCTGCTCGCCAGCGCCTGCCTGCTGTCCCTGTTGCCTTTCCCTGCCAGCGCTGAGAGCCCAGCAATGCCCCAGCTGGACCCTGCCGGCATCAGCGTGCAAGGCTGGGCCGCCGGCACCGTGGGCGGCCGCGGCGGGCGCATCCTGCGGGTCAGCAATTTGAACGAATCCGGGCCCGGCTCGCTGCGCGAAGCGCTGGAGGCCGAGGGGCCGCGCATCGTGGTCTTCGAGGTCGGCGGCGTCATCGACCTGGCCGGCCAGACGATCAACATCCGCCACCCTTACCTGACCATCGCCGGCCAAACCGCCCCCAAGCCCGGCATCACCGTGATCAAAGGCGAGACCAATATCGCCACCCACCAGGTGATCATCCAGCACCTGATGTTCCGGCCTGGTGAGTTCGGCCGCGCCAAGAAAAGCGGCGCCGACCAGGACGGCATCTCCACGCAGGGCGCGGCCCACCACGTCATCGTCGACCACTGCAGCCTGTCCTGGGCCACGGACGAAAACCTGTCGGTCGGCGGCCCGCGTTTCGAGGGCGCCACGCCCGAGGATTGGCGCCGCAACACCTCCCACGCCATCACCTACAGCCACAACCTGATCTACGAAGGCCTGGGCACTTCGGTGCACGAGAAGGGCGAGCACTCCAAGGGCACCCTGGTGCACGACAACGCCAGCGGCATCCTCCTCTACGCCAATCTCTATGCATCCAACCGCGAGCGCAATGCCTTGTTCAAAGGTGGCGTGCAGGCGGCCATGGTCAACAACCTGATCTACAACCCCGGCAACAAGGCGGTGCACTACAACCTGGTCGCGCACGAGTGGGCGCCCCACCCCTGGCTGACCGGCCGCATCAGCCTGATCGGCAATGCCTACCGCCAGGGGCCGGACACCCGGCCCAACACGCCCTTGTTCGCACTCGGCGGCCACGGCGATGTGGCGCTGTTCCTGCACGACAACCTGGCGGTGGACGAGTACGGCGCCGCCGTGGCCCAGACCGGCGTCTACAGTGCTGGCCAGGCGCGCATCCTGCAACTGCCGGCGCCCGAGCTGCCCGCCGACCTGCCGCTGAGCCGCATCTTGCCGGCACGGCGCCTGGAGGCGGAACTGCCCCTGGCCGTGGGCGCCCGGCCCTGGGACCGCGACCCGATTGATTTCAAGCTGCTGTCTGATGTGGCCGAGGGCCGTGGCCAGATCATCGACAGCGAGCTGCAGAACGCCAGCGGCTACCCGCGCTACGCGCCCAGCCAGCAGGCGTTTCAGCCCGAGGCCTGGAATCTGGAGGACATGAGCCCGCGCGCCGGCTGGGCCTCGCTGTTCCGCCGCGGGCGCTGAATCGGGTTGAAGCTCACGTGGCCTGAGCGGCCTCCGGCGGGCGGCGCCAGAGCCGCCACAGCGTCCAGCTGTTGGTCAGAGCGATGGTGGCTTCGAGCAAGCTGCCGCCCACCGAGCCCACCGTCAGGTTGTTGACCAACCAGAGCAAAGTGCCCAGCAGCATCAGCAGGCGCATGCGCAGCCCGCTCAAGAAAAACAGCGCCGTCGTGCCGATGCAGGAGGCCGCAATCGGCAGCAGCGAGAGCCAGCCCTGCTGCAGCCACAGGCCCAGGCCGGCGCTCAGGCCGATGATGCCCAGGCCCACCCAGGGCGAGCGGCTGCGCAGCGAGGCCAGCGAACGGCCCAGCGAAACCAGGCTGCTGGCTACAGCCGTGGGCTGACCCAGCAGCCAGAAGTGCAGCACATACGCAAAGCACTCCAGGGCCATGAAGACCTTGAAGCGGCGATCGTCGGTCTGCGCAAAACAAGCCACGCCGCAGGCAAACGCGACATAACCAAAAATCTGCGCGGCTGAAAAATACGCGGGGTCCAGCATGCGGGCGGCGCGCGGCCTGGCCGTAGAGGCTTCAGCGGTAGAACGCTTCCACCGTGCCCTTGAGCTTGATCATCACCGGGTTGCCCTTGCGGTCCACAGTGCGGCCAGCCGGCACCTTGACCCAGCCTTCGCTGATGCAGTACTCGGCCACATCGAAGCGCTCCTTGCCGTTCAGGCGGATGCCGATGTCGTGCTGGAACACGGCGGCATCGTGGTGCGGGCTGCGCGGGTCGATGGACAGATGGTCGGGGATGGCGGGGCGGTCGGTGGGAGCGGCGGTAGAGGCGGCGGAGTCAGTCATGGCGGCAGCAATCGTCAAAAAAACAAAAGGCCCCGGGGCGGGGCTGGATGCCGGCATTTTCCGCGATTTGGCGCCGCCCGCTCATGCCGGGGCCACCATCATTTTGCTCAAGCCCTCGGCCAGGGCCTCGAACACGCGCTTGCAGGCCAGGCTTTGGCGCAGGTCCTCGTGCATGGCCAGCCAGGTGTCCAGCGGCAGGCTGAGCTGCTCGGGCAGCACGCGCTCCAGACCCGGGCTGCGCCGCGCCAGGGCGACCTGGCAGACGCCGATCCCGGCGCCGGCGCGCAGCAGGGCGAGCTGGGCCAGATCGCTGTCGCTGCGCAGGGCAAAGGCCTCGCGGCGCCAGCTTGGGAAGCCCTGGCGGGCGGCGCGAATGAATGGCGTTTCCTGGTCATAGCCGACCAGGCGGTGCGTGGCCAGATCCTCCAGCGTGGCCGGGCGGCCGGCGCGGTCCAGGTAGTCGCTGCGGGCGAACAGCCCCAGCTCCACCGTACCCAGTCGGCGCGCGATCAGCTGCTCCTGCGTGGGCGCGGTCATGCGCACGGCGATGTCGGCCTCGCGCTGCAGCAGGTCCTGCATGCGGTTGCTGAGCACCAGCTCGACCACCAGGCCGGGCTCCTCCTGCGCCAGCCGGGCCAGGATGGGCGGCAACACTTCCACGCCCATGACCTCGCTGGCCGTCACCCGCACCACGCCGCGCAGCTGGCCCTGGGCGCCGAGCTGACGCTCTTGTGCCAGGCGCTGCAGCGAGGCCGCCTGATGGGCCATGGCCTCGGCGCCTTCTCGCAAGGTCAGCGCCGCCTCGGTGGGCAAGAGGCCTTGCTGCGAGCGGGTGAAAAGCGGCAGGCCCAGGGCCTGCTCCAGCGCTTCGATGTGCCGGCCCACGGTCGGCTGGGCCAGGCCCAGGGCGCGCGCGGCGCCCGATTGCGAGCCCTCCTCCAGCACGCCGAGGAAGGTGCGGTACAGCTCCCAGCCGATGTCCTTGCCGGGTTTGTTGCTGCTGCTGATGCTGCTATCGAGGTCTTTGTTCTTGGAGTCCATGCAGAACTGTATAGCCGCTGGCACATCGTCGGCAGTTCCGCGCGCGGCCTGGCCGGCCGAGACTGGCGGCCATGAACAGCGCACACAACCCCACCTCCGTCACTCCCTTCACAAACACCGGCACCGCCCTGGTCCTTGGCGCCAGCGGCGGCATCGGCGGCGAGGTCGCCCGCCAGTTGCTGGCAACCGGCTGGCAGGTGCGCGGCCTCAAGCGCGAGCCGCCCAGCGAGGCCCAGGCCCGCAGCGGCATCGCCTGGCAGCGCGGCGATGCGCTGGACGGCGCAGCCGTGCGCCATGCCGCCCAGGGCTGCCAGCTGATCGTGCATGCCGTCAACCCGCCCGGTTATCTGCGCTGGGCCGAGCTGGTGCTGCCCATGCTGGAGCACAGCATCGCTGCGGCGCGCGAGCAGGGCGCTTGCCTGCTGCTGCCCGGCACGGTCTACAACTATGCGCCGGACGCCCCCATGCCGCTGCGCGAGGACGCGCCGCAGCAGCCGCCCAGCCGCAAAGGAGCCATCCGCGTGGAGATGGAGCGGCGCCTGCAGGAAGCCGCCAGCGAAGCTGCCGAGCGCCCCTGCCAGGTGCTGATCGTGCGCGCTGGCGATTTCTTTGGCCCCCAGCCGGGCAACAGCTGGTTTTCACAAGGCTTGATCCAGCCGGGCCGGCCGCCCTCGCACGTGCTGCTGCCGTCCACGCCAGGCGTGGGCCACCAGTGGGCTTTTCTGCCCGATGTGGCGCGCACCATGGTGGCCCTGGTGCAGCGGCGCGCCGAACTACCGGCCTTTGCAAGCTTCCACATGGCCGGCCACTGGGACGCCGACGGGCGCCAGATGGGCGAGGCCATTCTGCGCGTGATGGTGCAGCACGGCCTGCCGACACCGCGGCTGCGCGCCTTTCCCTGGTGGCTGATGCGTGTGCTCGCGCCGTTCAAGGCCACGCTGCGCGAGATGCAGGAGATGCGCTACCTCTGGCGCCAGCCCGTAAGCATGGACAACGCGCGCCTGCGCGCGGTGCTCGGCGAGGAGCCGCACACACCGCTCGACGAGGCGGTGGCGCACAGTCTGCGCGGCCTGGGCTGTCTCCCCCTTGCCGCGGCTTTGGCGTCTCACTCGGCGGCGGCTGGGCTCAAGGCATAGGGCGCCAGCGCAGGCTGCACACGCAGCAACTCGCGCAGCACCAGGGCCGAGAACAGCTGCGCGCCCCGCTCGCCCACATGGGTGCGATCAAACGCGCTCTTGGCAGCGCCGGCACGCTCCGCCGACGCGGCCGAAGCCACGGGCTCGGCCGCGCTGGGCTTGGGCGCCATGGCCAGGCGGTCGGCCTCGTCCTCGCCCATGGCCTGCACCCGGGCATGGCTCAGGGCATTGAGGTCGATCGCGGCGACGGGCGGCGTGGCCTCGGCCGCCACCCGCAGCGTGGCCTCAGCCCAGGGCCGCAGCTCATTGAGCAGCTGGCCCTCGCGGAAGCTGCGCCGGGTCAGCGGAGTCAGCAGCACCGGCGTAGCGCCCAGCTCGAGCAGCTCACTCAAGTAACGGGCCAGATTGACGGGGAACTCGGTCGCCAGATCGGTGGAGCGGCCGGGCTTGCCAGGCTGGTCGTTGTGACCGAACTGGATCAGCACCCAGGTCGGCCGCAACGGTTCCTGGCGCAGGCGCTCACGCAGGGCATCCCACAGACCTTCGGCCCGGAAGCTGGCACTGCTGCGGCCGCCGCGCGCCAGGTTCAGGCATTGCAACTCCGGCCTGAAGCGGGCGCAGAGGGCGTCGCCATAGCCGCTGCGCGTGGCCAGAGTGGAGTCACCCACCAGGACCACGCGGGCCTGGGGCGCCCGACTTGCCTCAGGCTCGGCCCACGCGTGAGTGCTGGCCAGCGCCAGCAGCCCCAGTCCCCAGACCTGGCGCATCGCCACCTCAGAAGCGGTAGCGGAAACCGGCCATCAGCTCGCGGCCGGTGACGTTGTTGACCACCACGCTGTCGCGCGCCCGGCTGATGAACTGGTCGTTGGGCTGGTTGGTCAGATTGACGCCTTCCAGCGTCACTTCCAGCTTGTCATTGACCTTGTAGCTCAGCGACACATCGACGTTGAAGGTCTTGTTCTTGCCCTCGACATCGTTGTTGTTCTGGCCCGGCACACGGGTGACGAAGCCGGAACGCTGCGAGCCCGAGATGCGGGCGCTGAAGGCGCCGTCGTCGTAGTACAGCGTGGCGTTCCAGGACTTGGGCGAGAGGTTGATCAAGTCGTCGGTGATGGTGGCCGTGCTGGTGGGCGAGACCACGTACTCGATCTTGCTCTTCACATAGGTGTAGTTCAGCAGCGCGCCGAAGTTCTTGCCCCAGCCGGGCAGGAAGCTGAAGGGCTGCTGGTAGTCGAGTTCGAAGCCCTGCAGCTTGCCGCCCTCGGTGTTGATCGGGGCGGTGACCTGGAAGACCTCGTCGCCGCTGAAGTTGCTGGGCAGCAGGCTCATGGGCAGGCCGGTCTGCTTGAACGGGACGTTGTTGCGGATGCTCTGGATGTAGGTGCTGATGTTCTTCTGGAACAGGCCCAGGCCCAGGAAGGCGTTCTTGGCAAAGTACCACTCGATGCTGGAATCGAAGGTGGTGGCACGGAAGGGCTTGAGCAGGGGGTTGCCGCTGGTGACCGACAAGGTGCCGGTGGTGGAGATGGTGCCGCCCGGGCTCAGATTGCCCAGCTGCGGCCGGGCCATGACCTTGGCCGCGGCGAAGCGCACGATCACATCCTTGCTCAAGGTGGCGGCCAGGTTGGCGGCGGGCAGCAGGTCGTCGTAAACATGGTCCACCGTCACAGCGGTGCCGCCGCCGGTGGCCTGGTAGCCGGTGGCCGCCAGCTTGGTCTTGACATAGCGGGTGCCGATATTGCCGCGCACCGGGATGTCGCCCAGGCGGGTGTTGAAGTCCAGCTGGAAGAAGGCCGCCTCGTCCTGCTCGGTGACGCTGCGGTTGTTGCCGCGCGCATTGCCGTTGGTGATGGACGAGAGCGTGAAGTCACCGGGGCCGCCGGCCGGGCCGCTCTTGATGCAGTTGCAATAGATGTCGTAGGCCTGGGCGATGGCGGCCAGATTGGGGATGACCCAGCTGGTGGCCGTGCCGGCGGGCAGGTTCTGGCCCTTGCCGAAGCCGGTCAGGCTGGTTGTCAGGCTGGCCACCGTGCTGCCGGCCGGCACCGGGAAGATGGTGTCGTTCTGGTTGACGCGGCGGAACTCGTAGGAGTCGAAGCTGTACTTTTTGTAATCAACCCCGCCTTTGAGCATGAGCTTGTTGGGCATCACATCCCAGGCCAGGTCCAGGTGGAACACATCGTTGGTGTTGCTGGCACCTTGCGGGCGGATGCGGATCTCGCTGCTGGTGGTGTTGGCGATGGTGCCGGCCTGGGTGCCGCTGCTGGCCACCGGCACACCGACCAGGGTCAGGGCGCCGCCGGCCTGCGTGGGGTCGAAGGGGTAGCTGATGGCCGGGGCGCGGTCGTCGGCGCTGAAGTCGATGCTGTAGCCGTTGACATTGAGCGCGTCCAGCGTGGTGGTGGTCTGCACCGGATTGCGGAACTTGCTGGTGGCGCGGCCAGCGCGGGCGGTCATGCGCACATGCTCGCCAAAGTCCTGCTCCAGGGTCAGGGTGGGCTGGGTGAAGGTGGTGGAGAGCTCGTCGAAACGCGACTCGGCGCGCACATCCACGCCGTTGAACACGCCCTTGATCAGGGCGCCGTTGGGCGCATAGCTGGCCGAGACCACGCTGGTCTGCGGCTTGCCGCCCTGGCCGGCGTTGCGGCTGAAGGAGATCACTTCCAGGAAGTCTTCCTGGCGGGTGGCGTCGAGCTTGGAATAGAGCAGGTCCAGGGTCAGCAGGGTGCCATCGGCCGGCTTAAACTGCACGGCGGCGGTCACACCCAGGCGGTCCTGCTCATGGGTCAGGCGGCCGTAACGGGGCAGGCGGGGGTGGAAGTTCTCGGCCTTGCTGGCCTCGTTGTAAGCCGCGATATTGGCGGCGGTGTTGGGCAGACGCAGCACGCCCTGGGCGGCAGGGCCGCAGGTGGTGGCGGTGGAGTTGCTCGGGTTGGCCGGCGTCACGCCCTGCGGGGCGCACCAACCGCCCGAGGAGGGGCCGTTGTCCCAGCGCACGGTGCTGAAGCCTTCTTCCAGCACCTTGCGCTGCGAGTAGGCGCCCGAGATCAGCACGCCGAGCTTCTTGTCGGCAAAGGTGTTGGACAGCAGGAAGGCGGCGCGCGGCGTGGTTTTGCCGGACAGATCGTTGTAGCCGCCCTTGAGAGACACCATGCCGGTGAAGCCCTTCAGGTCGAAGGGCCGGGTGGTTTGCAGGTCCACCGTGGCGCCCAGCGAGCCTTCGTCCACATCGGCGGAGCTGCTCTTGCGCACGATCAACGAGTTGAACAGCTCGGAGGCGAAGACATTGAAGTCAAAGCCGCGTGAGCGGTTGGCGCCGCCCGAGCTGTCGGTACCGCCGGTGGTGGCCAGGCCTTCGATGCCATTGATGCGCACGCGGGTGAAATCCTGGCCCAGGCCGCGCACGGTGATGTTGCGGCCCTCGCCGGCGTCGCGGTCGATCACCACGCCGGGCACGCGCTGCAGCGATTCGGCCAGGTTGGTGTCGGGGAACTTGCCCATGTCCTCGGCCTTGATGACATCGACGATGCTGTTGTCATCGCGCTTGGCGCGCAGCGCACTTTCCAGCGAGGCACGCAGGCCGGTGACGGTCACGGCCTCCAGGCTGGCCTTGGAGGGCGCGGCCGGAGCGGCCTGTGTGGCGGCTGGCGGCGCGCTCTGCGCCTGGGCGCCGGCGGCCAGGGTGCTCAGGGCCGCCAGCGAGGCGAGCGAGAGCAGGCTGCGGCGGCAGGTGAATCGGGGCGTCTGCGGCGAGGCGGGGCGCGAGGTCATGGCTTGTCTCCAATGGTTTGGGGCGGCGTCGCTCGGTCGGGGCCGGCTGACGCTCTGATGCGGGGTTCGCACGAGCCGGCGCCGTCTGTGCGGCTTGGCCGGTTCGGTTCTGGCTTGGAGGGCGCACGCAGGGCACCGCTACATCGGGAGAGCCGGGGCGGCCGCTGCAGTGCGGCCGCCTCCGGTGGCAGGGGTCTGGCCTCTTTCTTTAGAGGTAGTCCTGCCGAGGCGGGGAAAACTGGTCGAGCAAGGTGCTGCCGGCTTCGAGGGCCACCACACCATGCGGGGTCAGGCGCGGCGCGGTGAAGGCATCACCGACGCGCAGAATCTTCTTGATGCCGGCCACATCGGCTTCGAACGAGCCGCTGAGCACAAAGGCGATCTGGTCATGCGCATCGTGGGCATGGACGCTGCCGATGGCGCCCTGGTCGAACTGCACCAGCACCGACATCAGCTCCGGCGTGTGGCCCACGATCTTGCGGCGGATGCCATCGCCCAGCTCGGTCCAGGCGCTGCTGGCGTTGTCGAAGTACGGTGTGCTCATCGGGGAGGTCTCCTGCTGCGGCGCCAAGGGCCATTTCACGCATCGATGGCTCAGACTATAGCGTTCCGCTTGATAAATGAAACAGCGGTTCACTAAATAGAAACCATAATTCCGGGAAAGTCCTGAGCTGCGTTAGGCTTGCACCCATTCGCAGCGCCACAGGCCTTCTGCCTGGGCTTGCCAACCCCCCCGCACCCCGACCGCCGCCTGACGCGCGCGGCTTCGCCGGCCTCCCGCCCGACCGCTAGGACCCCAGCCATGGACATCCGCCAACCCATCCACAGCGAACACGCACGAACCCTGGACACCGAGGGCCTGCGCCGCCATTTCCTGGTTCAGGACCTGTTCCAGCCCGACCAGGCCACGCTGACCTACAGCCAGATCGACCGCATCATCGTCGGCGGCATCATGCCGGTCGGCCAGGCCGTGCGCTTTGCACCCGAGCTGGGCAAGCACACTGGCACCGATTTCTTCCTGCAGCGCCGCGAGCTGGGCCTGATCAATATCGGCGGTGCCGCCCGCGTCAGCGTCGATGAGCAGGTCTTCGAGATCGGCCCGCGCGAGGCCTTGTACGTGGGCCAGGGCGCCCGCGAGCTGGCCTTCAGCAGCGTGGACCCGGCGCAAGCGGCCAAGCTCTACTTCAATTGCGCGCCGGCCCACACCGCCTACCCGCACCGCAAGGTGACGCTGGCCGAGGCCTCACCCGAGACCCTGGGCGCGCCCGAGACCAGCAACCGCCGCACCATCTACAAATTCCTGGTGCCCGATGTGCTGCCCACCTGCCAGCTGCTGATGGGCATGACCCAGCTGGAGCCCGGCAGCCTGTGGAACACCATGCCCTGCCACACGCACGACCGGCGCATGGAGGTGTACTTCTACTTCGACATGAACGAGAACGCCGCCGTCTTCCACATGATGGGCGAGCCGAGCCAGACCCGGCACCTGGTGGTGCGCAACGAGCAGGCAGTGATCAGCCCGAGCTGGAGCATCCACTCCGGCGTCGGCACCCAGGCCTACACATTCATCTGGGGCATGGTGGGCGAGAACCAGGTCTTCAAGGACATGGACCATGTGCCCATGACTGCGCTGCGTTGAGCGGACCCACGCGACATCGACCGACCCACGGGTCCACCCCTCACGAAAGCACCCCATGATCCTCGATCAATTTCAACTGCAGGGCCGTGTGGCCATCGTCTCCGGCTGCAACACCGGCCTGGGCCAGGGCATGGCCGTGGCTCTGGCCGAAGCCGGGGCTGACATCGTCGGCGTCAACGTCACCGACCCGGCCGACACGCGCGCCCAGGTCGAAGCCACCGGCCGCCGCTTCCTCGACCTGCGCGCCAACCTCAGCGACATCGGCTGCATCGATGGCCTGCTCAGCCAGGCCAAGAGCCTGACCGGCCGCGTCGACATCCTGGTCAACAACGCCGGCATCATCCGCCGCGAAGACGCGATCAAGTTCAGCGAAGCCGACTGGGACGATGTCATCGACCTCAACCTCAAGTCGGTGTTCTTCTTCTCGCAAGCCGTGGCGCGCTGCTTCATGGCCCAGGGCAGCGGCGGCAAGATCATCAATGTCGCCTCAATGCTGTCCTACCAGGGCGGCGTGCGCGTGCCCTCCTACACCGCCTCCAAGAGCGCGGTCATGGGCATCACCCGGGCCATGGCCAATGAATGGGCCAACCATGGCATCAATGTCAATGCCATCGCGCCCGGCTACATGGCCACCAACAACACCGCACCGCTGCGCGCCGACGAAGGCCGCAGCGCCGCCATCCTGGAGCGCATCCCCGCCGGCCGCTGGGGCCTGCCCGAGGATCTGGCCGGGCCAGTGGTGTTTCTGGCCTCGAAAGCGTCCGATTATGTGAATGGTTATACCGTCGCAGTCGACGGCGGCTGGCTCGCCCGCTGAGCTGGACTGCTTTTCTACTGCGCGCTTGCCATGCGTCGTTGGCCGTCGCTTCGGGATCCTCACGTACCCCAAGTACGTTCCGGTCCCTACGCTCCGTCCGCCTAGCCTGACAAGCGCTCGCTACGAAAAGCACTCAGCCTCCAATCACGGCTCCACGTTTTATATCCCTAGGGTCACGGAGTGGCTGCGTATGTATGAGAACAAGAAGCTGGGCTTTCTGTTCGTCCTGCCATTCGTGCTGGGCGTGCTGCTGTTCAAGCTGTTTCCCTTCGTGATGAGCCTGGCGCTCAGCTTCACGCAGTACGACATCATCAACCCGCCCGAGTTCGTCGGCCTGGACAACTACCGCGAGCTGGCCACGCAGGACCCGCTGTTCCGCAAATCGCTGGGTGTGACCCTGCTGTTCGCCCTGCTGGCCGTGCCGCTGCGCGTGGGCTTCGCGCTCTTCATCGCCCATGTGCTGAACTTCCGCATGCGCGGCATCAACTTCTTCCGCTCGGCCTTCTACCTGCCCTCCATCCTGGGCGGCTCGATCGCGGTGGCCGTGCTCTGGCGCTTCATCTTTTCCCAGCATGGCCTGGTCAATATCGCCCTGGGCAAGTTCGGCATCGAGCCGATCTCCTGGCTGGCCGACGAGCATTTCTCGATGTGGACCATCGTGCTGCTCTTCACCTGGCAGTTCGGCTCGGCCATGGTGATCTTTCTGGCAGCGCTGCAGAACGTGCCGATCGCGCTCTACGAGGCGGCCGAGTGCGACGGCGCCAGCAAGCGCCAGCAGTTTTTCCGCATCACCGTGCCCCTGATCACGCCGGTGATCTTCTTCAACATGATCATGCAGATGGTGCACGCCTTCCAGGAGTTCAACGGCCCCTACATGATCACCGAGGGCGGGCCGCTGAGCTCCACCTATGTGCTGGCGCTCTACATCTACGACCAGAGCTTCCGCTTCTTCAACCTGGGTTACGGCGCGGCGCTGAGCTGGGTGCTCTTCGCCCTGGTGGCGGCCTTGAGCGGCCTGTCCTTCTGGAGCTCGCGCTACTGGGTGTTCTACGCCGGTGAGAAGGAGAGCAAGCGATGAGCGGTGCCTCCGAACTGATCCTGGTGCGCGAGCGCGGCCGGCCCTGGCTGCGCTATCTGGCGCTGGGCGCCGTGGCCATCGTCATGCTCTACCCGCTGCTCTGGCTGGTCGGCGCTTCGTTCAAGAGCAACACCGAGATCTACACCGAGATCGGCTTCTGGCCGGCCCGCTTCGATTTCGGCGCCTACGCCAAGGGCTGGAAGACCAGCACCGAGTACACCTTCGCCACCTACTTCCTGAACAGCTTTCTGATCACCATCCCGCGCATCCTCGTGACGGTGATTTCCTGCGTGCTGGTCGCCTACGCCTTTGCCCGTTTCGAGTTCTGGGGCAAGAAGCTGCTGTTCTCGGTGATGGTGGGCACCATGATGCTGCCGCTCATCATCCTGCGCCTGCCTCAGTACCTGGTGTTCAAGGAGGTGGGCTGGCTGGATTCCTACCTGCCCCTGATCGTGCCCTCGGCCTTCGCCACCGACACCTTCTTCGTCTTCATGCTGGTGCAGTTCCTGCGCGGCATCCCGCGTGACATGGAAGAGGCCGCGCAGATCGACGGCTGCAACGCCCTGCAGCTGCTCTGGCACATCATCGTGCCCCTGCTCAAGCCGGCCATCATCTCGGTCATCGTCTTCCAGTTCATCTGGACCATGAACGACTTCATGGGCCCGCTGATCTACCTCTCCACGGTCGAAAAGTACCCGGTCTCTCTGGCACTGAAGATGAGCATCGGCGCCACCGAAGAGGTCGAGTGGGCCAGCGTCATCGCCATCTCCGTGCTGGCCCTGCTGCCCTCGGTGACGGTGTTCTTCCTGGCGCAGAAGCACTTCATCGAAGGGGCGACTTCGAGTGGGGTGAAGGGATGAGTGGCGCGCTTCGGGAGCATGGGGCGGGCGGTTCCGCTCATGTCCCCCTGTCCGGGCTGCGCCCGGCCATTCCTCCTTTACTTCGCTTCACCGCCCACCCCATGCCCCCGATGGACTGCTCGTACTCGGGCCCGGAAAGGCCGAAGCGTCGCGGGGCTGGACGGCAGGGGGTCCTATGAAGCGAAGTAAAGGAGGAGGCCGAAGGCCGGGGGACATGAGCGGAATAGGGCGCCCTGCCGTCCAGACCTTTCACAAATCGACCGAATAGAAATCTGACGGAGACAACAGTGGCCCACCTGAGCCTGAAGAAAATCGAGAAGGTCTACCCCAATGGCTTCAAGGCCGTGCATGGCGTGGACCTGGAAGTGCAGGACGGCGAGTTCATGGTCTTTGTCGGGCCCTCGGGCTGCGCCAAGTCCACGCTGCTGCGCATGATCGCTGGCCTGGAGACCATCTCGGGCGGCGAGCTGCAGATTGGCGGCCGGCGCGTCAACGATCTGGCGCCCAAGCAGCGCGGCATCGCCATGGTGTTCCAGAACTATGCGCTCTACCCGCATATGAAGGTGTACGACAACCTGGCCTTCGGCCTCAAGCTGGCGGGCACGCCCAAGGCCGAGGTCGACCAGCGCGTGCGCCAGGCCGCCCAGCTGCTGGAGATGGAGCATCTGCTGGATCGCTACCCCAAGCAGCTCTCCGGCGGCCAGGCCCAGCGCGTGGCCGTGGGCCGTGCCATCGTCAAAAAGCCCGAGGTCTTTCTCTTCGACGAGCCGCTCTCCAACCTCGATGCCAAGCTGCGCGCCTCCATGCGCGTGCGCCTGACCGAGCTGCACCGCACCCTGCGCGAATCCGGCCAGCCGGCCACCGTCATCTACGTGACCCATGACCAGGTCGAGGCCATGACCATGGGCCAGCGCATCTGCGTGCTCAAGGACGGCGTGATCCAGCAGGTGGACACACCCACCGCGCTCTACGACCGGCCGGCCAATGCCTTTGTGGCCAGCTTCATCGGCTCGCCCGAGATGAACATCCTCGAGGCCCAGCTGCAAGCCATCGGCGGCGATGCCGGCGAAGACGGCCTGGCTGTGCTGCTCGGCGGCCAGCGCCTGCCGCTGCCGCCGGCCAAGGCCGCACGCCTGCGCGGCCGCGCCGCCGCCATCAAGTTCGGCCTGCGGCCCGAACACATCAGCGCCCAGGCCCGGCCGCAGGGCGACAGCCTGGCCGTGCCGGCCACGCTGCGCTTCATGGAGCATATGGGCAGCGAAGTCTTTGTGCATCTGTCCATCGGCGATCAGCCGTTGACGGCGCGCGTGCCGGCCGACCAGCTCAACGGCCTGGCCGACAAGCAACGCGGCGACAGCCACCTCTTTCATCTGCAGATGGCCTGCGCCCACCTGTTCGACGCCGACACCGGCGCGAACCTGCTGCTGTGAAGCCCGCCCTGCTGCAACGGCGAACGGTGCTGGCCGCCGGCATGGCCAGTGCCGCCAGCAGCCTGCTGCCCGGCTGCTCGCCGAGCGCGCCGGACGCCCAGGCGCCAACCGTGCTGCGCTTCGCCTGGTGGGGCGGCGCCAGCCGGCATGAGGCCACGCTCAAGGCCGTGGCCGCTTTCGAGGCTGCGCACCCGGGCGTCAAGATCAAGTGCGAGTACATGGGTTTCAATGGGTATCTGGAGCGCCTGACGACCCAGATCGCCGGTGGCTCCGAGCCCGACCTCATGCAGATCAACTGGGCCTGGCTGGCCATGTTCTCCAAGCGCGGCAATGGCTTTGCCGACCTGCTGCAGCAGCGCCAGCACCTGGCCCTGGACCAGTTCGAAGCCGAAGACGTGCAGACCGGCATGGTGGCCGGCCACCTGAACGCCCTGCCGGTCAGCTACAGCGCCCGCGTGCTGCTCTGGAACCAGGCGGCGTTTGATCGCGCCAACATGCCCCTGCCCAAAACCTGGGACGAGCTCTTCGCCGCCGGCGCCCTGATGCGCGCCCGCCTGGGCCCGCAGGCCTACCCGCTGGATGGCGAGCTCTACGACATGATGCTGCTGTCGCAAAGCTATGTGCAGCAAAAGCATGGCACGCCTTACGTTGACCCAGCCTCACCGCGCGTGGCCATGGATTTCGCCGCCGCGCTGGACTGGGTGCGCACCTACCGCCGCCTGGTGGACGGCCATGTCGCCACGCCGCTGAAGCTGCGCGCCAGCCTGGGCGGCGCCGACAAGGCCACCGAGCAGCAACAGGACTGGGTGGTCGGCAACTGGGCCGGCAACTACACCTGGGATTCGGTGATCGGCCTGCGCGCTGCCACGCTGGACAAGAAGCAGCGCCTGGTGCTGGGCGACTACCCGACCCTGCCTGGTGCCAAGAACAGCGGCATGTTCGGCCGCCCCACCGTGATGCTGGCCGTGGGCCGCAACAGCAAGAATGCCGCGCTGGCCGCCGAGCTGCTCAGTTATCTGCTGACCAGCCGCGAGGCGGCGCTGATCCTCGGCCGCACCCGCGGCGTGCCCGTGGCCAAGGCCCAGGTCGAGGTGCTGCTGGCCGCCAAGAAGCTGCCTCCGCTGGAGCTGCAAGCGCATGAGCAGATCCGCCAGCAGCGCGCGGCCGGCCAGATCGCCCTGCCGGCGCCCTTGTTCGAACATGCCCGCCTGCACAAATTCATGCGCGAGGTGTTCGAGACCATCGCCTACGGCAAGACCGGCGACGAAGACGCCGCGCGCCGCCTGATCACCGAGGGCAATGCCCTGCTGCAGCGCATCAAGTGACCCCGCCCCTGCCTGGAACGACCCGATGAAACGCACCGAACGCCAGCTCCACTTCACCGACTGCCCCCAGCTGCGCCTGAGCGCCAGCGCGGGCGGCCGCGTCACCCGCCTGACACCGACCGACATCACCTGCCATCGCAACTACTTCTACCAAAAGTGCTTCACGAATGACGGCCAGCGCCTGATCTTCGGCGCCGAGTTCGGCCCGGGCACGGACTGGAACTACCACCTGCTGGACCTGCAAAGCCAGGTCGCCACCCAGCTCAGCGATGGTGCGGGGGAAAACACCTTCGGCGGCTTCCTCAGCCCCGACGACCGCCACCTCTACTTCGTGCGCGCCGAGCGCCAGCTGATCCGCCTGGATCTGGGTGACCTCAGCGAGGAGGTGGTCTACACCGTGCCCCAGGACTGGGTGGGCTACGGCACCTGGGTGTCCAACAGCGCCTGCACGCAGATGGTGGGCATCGAGATCCATGCCGACGATTGGTTCCCGCTGTCGGACTGGCAGAAGTTCCACCAGATGTACCACGCGCAGCCACGCTGCCGCCTGTTCCGCATCGATCTGGCCACCGGCGAGCGCCAGGTGATCCTCGAGAAGAAGGGCTGGCTCGGCCACCCGCAGTACCGCCCCTTCGACGACCACACGGTGGCCTTCTGCCACGAGGGCCCGCACGACCTGATCGACGCCCGCATCTGGTTCATCAACGAGGACGGCAGCGGCCTGCGCTGCGGCCGCACGCATGAGCCGGGCGAGAGCATCACGCACGAGTTCTGGGTGCCCGATGGCTCGTCCATGATGTTTGTCTCCTACCTCGAAGGTCAGACGGACCGCTGGATCTGCTCGCTCGACCCGGTGACGCTGGAGAGCCAGCGCCTCAGCGCCATGCCGCCCTGCTCGCACCTGATGAGCAATGGCGACGGCAGCCTGCTGGTGGGCGACGGCAGCGGCACACCCACCGATGTGGCCAACACACGCGGCCACGAGATCCAGAACGACCCCTTTCTCCACCTCTTCGATCTGCGCGCCGGAAGCACCCGGCCCATCGCCCGGCACAACAGCTCCTGGCGCGTGCACAAGGGCAACCGCCAGGTCACCCACCCGCACCCCTCGTTCACGCCCGACCAGCGCCAGGTGCTGTTCAGCTCGGACGCCGAGGGCGAGCCGGCGCTGTATTTGGCTGATCTGGAGTGAAGGTAATACGTATGGGTCAACGTGCAATTGCACTGGCCCTTGCCTTGCTGGCCGGCAGCGGGCAGGCCAACCCTGAGCTGCGTCCGCAGCTGAGCGAAGGCCAAGCCAAGCTGCAGACCCGCGCCGCCCTCTTCGCGGATTGGCAGCCCGCAGCGGCCGCGCCACTCGCCGAGCTGCCCGCCCATTTCAGCGTGGCGGCCGATGGCAGCGGCAGCCACCGCAGCCTGCAAGCGGCCATTGATGCCCTGCCCTCGCGCAGCGCAGCATCCGTGGCCGGTGCACCGGCGCGTTACTTCATCCGCCTGGCGCCAGGCCGCTACGTCGAGAACGTCTGCATCCATGACAAGCCGCCGCTGACGATTTACGGCGCCGGCGGCGAACCCGGCGAAGTGCGCGTGGTGGCCGGCCGCTTTGCCGCCCAGCCGCGCGAAGCCGGCAGCGCCTCGCCCTGCTTTCCGGCCAGCAGCGCGCCCCGCCACGGCACGGCCGGCAGCGCCAGCGTGGCGGTGTTCAGCGACGAGGTCACGCTGCGCCATCTCAGCATCGTCAACAGCGCCATGGACGGGGTGCGCGCCGGCCAAGGCTACCCGCCTGAGGTGAGCGAGGGCGGCGGCGCCCAGGCCGTGGCCTTGATGACGCGCGGTGACCGCATCGAGCTGGACCGGGTTCAGCTCTGGGGCCATCAGGACACCTTCTATGCCAGCCGCCGTCAGGGTGAGGGCTTGAGCCGCGTCTGGGTCCATGACAGCCTGATCGCCGGCGATGTCGATTTCATCTTTGGCGATGCCCGCCTGCTGCTGGAGCGCTGCACCGTGCTCAGCCGCGCCGGGCGGCGCACGCCGGGCGAGGGCGGCATCGTGCTGGCGCCGAGCACGGCGGCGAACGAGTCGATCGGTTTCATCGTGCAGGACAGCCGCTTCCTCGCCGAACCTGGCCTGGCGCCGGGCAGCGTCTGGCTCGGCCGCGCCTGGGACCAGGGCGTGGCCAAGGGCGCGTGGCGCGCCGGCCCCTCGGCGCCGAATGGCCTGGCCGTGGTGCGCGAGAGCCGCATCGGCGCCCACATCCACGCACGGCGCGAGGGCGTCTGGGGCCCCTCCACCGCGCGCCGGCCGCACCAGACCGAGGGCGAGGCCGCCAACCGCCTGCTCGAACACCGCAACCAGGATGTGCCATGAAGCCCCTCCGCCGCAGCCTTCTTCTCATCCTGCCGGCCTGCAGCTTGATCGCTTGCAGCGTCCTGCCGGTCGAGCGCGCCACCACCGAACTCAGCCCCTGGGCCCGCAGCGTGCTGGCGCCTGGCGACGGCTGGGCCTCCTTGAACGGCGGCACGCGCGGTGGCGCCGATGCCGCCGCGGCCGATGTGTTCACCGTCAGCAGCCGCGGCGAGCTGCTGGCGGCGCTGAGCGGCCCGGCCAGGCCGCGCATCATCCAGGTGCGCGGTCGCATCGACCTCAGCGCCGATGCACAGGGCCGGCCGCTGCAGGCCGAAGACTTCCGCGACCCGGCCTTCAGCTGGCCCGCCTTTGAAGCCGCCTACGCCCCGGCCACCTGGGGCAAGGTGCCACCGAGCGGGCCGCTGGAAGAAGCGCGGCTGCGCTCGGCACGCCGGCAATCGGCCCACACCACGGTGCGCATTCCTTCCGACACCACCCTGGTCGGCCTGGGCCCGGAGGCCGGTTTCAAGAACGGCATGCTACTGCTCGACGGGGTGCAGAACATCATCGTGCGCGGCCTGCATTTCTCCGATGCCTACGACTTCTTCCCGGCCTGGGACCCCAAGGACAATGCCAGCGGCGAGTGGAACTCCGAGTACGACAACCTCTCGCTGCGCGGCGCGCGGCGGGTCTGGGTGGACCACTGCACCTTTGACGACGGCGAGCGCCCCGACCGCGCCGAACGCTGGGCACTGGGCCGGCCCATGCAGCACCACGACGGCCTGCTGGACATCACCCAGCAATCCGATCTGGTGACGGTCAGCTGGAGCCATTTCCGCGACCACGACAAAACCCATCTGATCGGCAGCAGCGACAGCCGCAGCGAGGACGCCGGCCATCTGCGCGTCAGCTTCCACCACAACCACTGGGAACGCACGCAGGCGCGCACCCCGCGCGTGCGCTACGGTCAGGTGCACCTCTACAACAATCTGTTCAGCGTGCCGGACCTGAAAGCCTATGACTACAGCATCGGCGTGGGCGTGCAGTCGCGCATCCTCAGCGAGGCCAATGTCTGGCGCAGCGGGCCGGGCCTGTCGAGCCGGCAGCTGGTGAAATGGTGGAAGGGCCAGCATTTCGCCGACCGCGGCTCCTTGCACAACGGCCAGCCGGTGGACCTGCTGGCCGAGTTGCGCGCGGCCAACCCGGGCGTGGTGATTTCCGCCGATCTGGGCTGGCAGCCGCTCGTGGCCGCGCCGGTCGAGCCGGCCGAGCAGGTCGAGGCCCGAGTTCTTGCTGGGGCCGGGGCCGGGCTAGCCCGGTAGAGCGCAAACGCCAAGCCGTGGACAATCCACTTCAAATGAAACACCAGCCCGGGGAAAACAAAACAATGGATGACGATTCAGTCGACAGCGGCGGCAAGCAGCCCGAATCGGTGGCCGCGGTGCTCAAGGTGTTTGCCATCCTGCAAGCCCTGTCCGAGCGCAGCGAAACCGGCATCTCCGAGCTGTCGGTGCGCCTGGCCATGCCCAAGGCCACGGTCTACCGTTTCCTGCAGACCATGATGACTCTGGGCTATGTGCGCCAGCAGGCCGACAGCGAGCGCTACGGCCTGAGCATGAAGGCCTTCGAGCTGGGCGCCAAGGCACTGCAGTACCCCGACCTGGTGGACCTGGCCAAGCACCACATGCAGATGCTGGCCGACAAGACCGGCGAGACCGTGCACCTGGGCACCTTGATCGACAGCGAGATCATCTATGTGCACAAGATCGACTCGCGCCACACCCTGGGCATGTACTCCAAGATCGGCCGCCGTGCGCCCTTGCACTGCACCGCCATCGGCAAGGTGCTGATGGCCTGGGAACACCCGGAGCGGCGCGATCGCATCCTCGACGGTGCCGAGTTCAAGCGTTTCCGCGACAAGACCATCGTCGAGCGCGGCCCCTATCTGGCCGAGCTGGAGCGGGTGCGCGCCCAGGGTTACGGCGAAGACCGCGAAGAGTTCGACGACCACATCCGCTGCCTGGGCATCCCCATCTTCGACCGGCTGAACCAGCCGATCGCGGGCATGAGCATTTCCTTCCCGACCTTCCGCTACGACGAGGAGAAGGCGCCGGAGATCATCGCCATGCTGACGGCAGCCAGCCGCGACATCTCGACCCGGCTGGGCTGCACCAAGTTCCCGCTGGACCCGCCGGCAGCAGCCGGCCGCGGCTGAAACGGCTGACTTACTTGCCGTAAGGCCACTGGGCCTTGCGCGTCGGCGCTTTCACGCCCTTGCCCTGGGCGGCCCACTGCTTGTAGGCCGTGGGCGTGAGTTCGCGCTTCATCAGCTGCACCAGCTCGCCCTGGCCGAGCCCATGCTCCATCAGCACCTTGCTGTAGGGCGGGAGATCGGTCCAGGCGGTGGCGATGACGCGCTTGATTTCTTCAGCGCTGAGACGGGGGATGGGTTTGGCCATGGCGCGATTGTCCCTTGCTTGAGCCCGGTTCAGTGGCCCGCGAAGTCAACCAAGGTGAACAAAGGCAGTCCCGCCGCCCGCAACTGGGCCGAACCGCCCAGTTCCGGCAGGTCGACGATGGCACCGCACTCCACCACCTCGGCGCCCAGGCGCTGCAGCAGCTTGGCGCCGGCGCCCATGGTGCCGCCGGTGGCGATCAGGTCGTCGATCAGCACCACACGCTCACCGGGGCGCACCGCGTCGGTGTGCATCTCGACCGTGGCGCTGCCGTATTCCAGCTCATAGGTTTCTTCCACCGTGGTGAAGGGCAGCTTGCCTTTCTTGCGGATGGGGATGAAACCGATGTTCAGCTCGTAGGCCAGCACCGAGCCGATGATGAAGCCGCGCGCATCGAGCCCGGCGATGGCATCGGGCTTGAGGTCGAAATAGCGGTGCACGAACTGGTCGATCAGCACCCGGAACACCCGCGGGTTGGACAGCAGGGGCGTGATGTCGCGGAACTGCACGCCGGCGCTGGGCCAATCGGGCACGGTGCGGATATGGCTGCGCAGGTAGTGACCGATGGCGGCATCGGCGGCAGAAGTGGGCATGGCAGGGGGTTCCGAAGGGCCGGAACGAAAGCAGACAGAAGCCCCGATGGTAGCGAGCCTGGACCGCAATGAGTCAGGCTCGGGGCAGGCTCGGGGCCGCCTCGCTGCGGCGGGCTCCGCTCAGGCCGCGCGCACCGCCGGGGCACAGACCAGGCGGGCCCGGCCGTTTTGCTTGGCGGCGTAGAGCGCCGCATCGGCCTGCTCGACCAGGCGCAGCGGGCTGGCATGGGACTCGGCCACACAGGCGGCCAGGCCGATGCTGAGGCTCAGGCTGCGGCGCAGCGGCGAGGCGGCATGCTCGATGGCGGCCAGGCGCAGGCTGTCCAGGCAGCGCTGGGCCAGGGTTTGCGCCTGGGCCAGGTCGGTGTCGGGCAGCAGCAGCACGAACTCTTCGCCGCCGAAGCGGCAGACCGTGCCGCCGCTGCGCCCCACGCAGGTGTGCAGCAGCTCGGCCACGCGGCGCAGGGTCTCGTCACCGGCGATGTGGCCGTAGTGGTCGTTGTATTGCTTGAAATGGTCGATGTCGACCATCACGCAGGCGAGGCTGTGGCCCTCGCGCGCGCTGTTCAGCCATTCCTGCTGCAGCAGGTGGTCGAAATGGCGGCGGTTGCCCACGCCGGTGAGGCCATCGGTGGTGGACTGGCGGGCCAGTTGGGCATTGGCCAGCTGCAGGGCCACCTCCTGGCGCTTGCGTTCGCTCAGGTCGGTGATGATGCAGACGAAACGGTGGGTGGTGTCGGTGCGCACCTCGGCCATGTTCAGCTGCAGGGTCAGTTCTTGCCCATCGCGGCGGCGCGTGGTCAGCTCGCGCGGCTCGCCCAGCAGCTCGACCGGGCTGTCGCCCATGCAGATGCCGAAAAGCAGGTCGATGTGGCTGCCGCGCAGCTCGGCGGCGCTGA
Organism: Roseateles sp. GW835-FHT13E02; assembly: GCF_058794035.1. Lineage (NCBI taxonomy): Bacteria > Pseudomonadati > Pseudomonadota > Betaproteobacteria > Burkholderiales > Sphaerotilaceae > Roseateles > Roseateles sp. GW835-FHT13E02. Next base: position 300,903 of record NZ_JBXAGJ010000003.1, on the reverse strand, counting down.
AGCCAAAGAGGCGCTCGCCAGCGGGGTTGAGCTCCAGCACATGGCCTTCGGTGTCCAGGGTCAGCACGCCGTTCGGCGCCGCGCGCACAAAGGCTTGCAGATGGGCCTGGCTGGCGGCCAGGCGCTGCTGCTCCAGGATCAGGTCGCTGACGTCCAGGCGCACGCCGACCATGCCGCCCGAAGGCGTGCGGCGCTCGAAGATGCGCAGCCAACGGCCATCGCTGAGACGCTGCAGCAAGGCCTCCTGGCCGCGCGCACGGTCGGCAAAGCGCTGGGCCAGCCATTCCTCCTCGCGGCCCACGGCGGCGGGGATGGCGCCTTCGCGCACCGAGCGGCGCACCAGCTCCTCGAAGCTGGCGTGGCGCTGGAAGTCCGGCACCATATGCGGGTAGTTGGCGGCCAGCTGCTGGTTGTAGGCGACCAGGCGGTCGTCGGCATCGAAGATCTCGACGCTGGCCGGCAGGGCATCGATGGCCTCGGCCAGGCTGCGGTTGGCAGCGCGGATGCGCTCGCGGGCGCGGCGCAGGGCCAAGGTGGCCAACAGGGCCAGGACCAGGTTGAAGCCCAGGCTCAGCTCGGCCAGGCCGGGCAGCCAGCGCGGGTCGGGCTCGCTGGCCTGGTCGACCCAGAACACGCCCAGCTGCAAAGCCAGGGCCAGCACGACGGTCAGGGGCAGCCAGCGGATGGCGGCATCGGGGTTGTAGGACTTCATGGGAGGCCGCAGCGTACCCAGGCCCGCCCGCAACGCCCAGCCCACCCTTGGGGGGCCGGGTAAACCCGGTCCCTGTGTGTGCCCCTAGCACAAAAGACAAGTGTCCCGCGCCGAGACAAGATTCATTGCCCTCTGGTACCGTGCGCGATTGCAAAGAGGGTGATCGGGGACACACAGCATGAACAGCCAAACCAACAAGCGTCTGGAGCAACTGAGTGCGGCTGACTTGTTGGGCATACGCCGCGGCATCGAAAAGGAAAGCCTGCGCGCGCGCCCGAACGGCCAGCTGGCACTCACCCCCCACCCGGCAGCCCTGGGCTCGGCCCTGACGCACCCGCACATCACCACCGATTTCAGCGAATCCCAGGTCGAGCTGATCACCGGCGTGCACGCCGGGGTCGAGTCTTGCCTGCAGGAGCTGACCGAGGTGCACCAGGCCGTCTACCAGACCCTGCACGAGATGAGCTGCTGCGGCCAGAGCAGCGAGGAGGAGCGGCTCTGGGTCGGCTCCATGCCTTGCGGCCTGCCCACCGACGAGACCATCCCCCTGGGCCGTTATGGCCACTCCAATGTCGGCCGCAGCAAGAGCGTCTACCGCATGGGCCTGGGTCAGCGCTACGGTCGGCGCATGCAGACGATTTCGGGCATCCACTACAACTGGTCCCTGCCCGGCGTCAGCAGCGAGCAGTACTTCGCCCTGATCCGCAATTTCCGCCGCCATTCCTTCTTGCTGCTGTATCTCTTCGGCGCCTCGCCGGCCCTGTGCTCCAGCTTTGTGCAGGGTCGCCAGCACGAGCTGCTGTCGCTCAATGGCGGCACGCTCTACATGCCGCATGGCACCTCGCTGCGCATGGGCCGCCTGGGCTACCAGAGCGACGCGCAGGCCTCGCTGGCGGTCAGCTACAACTGCCTGGAAAGCTATGCCGATTCATTGCAGGACGCGCTGACCCGGCCCTATCCGGCCTATGAAGCCATCGGCGTGCAGAACCCCGGCGGCGACTACAACCAGCTCAGCACCAGCCTGCTGCAGATCGAAAACGAGTTCTACGGCACCATCCGCCCCAAGCGCGTGATCCGCTCGGGCGAGCGCCCCCTGCATGCGCTGCGCGAGCGCGGCGTCGAGTATGTGGAAGTGCGCTGCATGGACCTCGATCCCTTTGTGCCGGTGGGCATCGCGGCCCCGACCGTGCGCTTCCTCGATGTCTTCCTGCTGCACTGCCTGCTCAGCGACAGCCCGCCGGACACCCCCGAAGAGATCCGCGCCCTGGGCCAGAACCAGCACCTGGTGGCCGCTCGCGGCCGCGAGCCGGGTCTGCGCCTGCAAACCCCGGACGGCGGCAGCCGCACCCTGCAAGACTGGGGCACCGAGCTGCTGGACGGCTGCGCGCCCATGGCCGCCGCACTCGACGCCGCCCATGGCGGCCACGACTACCGTGACGCCCTGGCCGCCGCCCGCCGCACCCTGGCCGAACCCGACAGCACCCCCTCGGCCCGGGTGCTCGCTGCCATGGCGCGCAGCTTCGATGACTCCTACATCGGTTTCATCCGCCAGCAGTCCGAGGCCACCCGTGCCCAGCTGCTGGACCTGCCCTACAGCGCCGAACTGGCCCAGCGCTTCGCCGCGCAAGCGGCCGAATCCCTGGCCGAACAGACGCGCATCGAGCAGGCCGACACCTTGCCGTTCGAGACCTACCGCCAGCACTACCTGGCGCCGGAGCGGATGGAGGTGTGAGCCGATTGGATCCGGCGGGCCTAGCCCGGCTACGGCCCCAGCGGCTCGGCCAGGATCAGAGACCCAGGCTTTTGGCCACTCCCCTGGCCACCGAATTGGCCAAAGCTACGCCCAGAACAACGTAGATCGTCACCGCCAGCAAAGTCGTTTTGATGGGTTCAGACACACGGTGTTCGACCTGACGCATCTCTGACCAAGGCACGCGGTGGATTTCACCGCTGGCGTCCAATCGGCCGCTCAGCGCGTCTTTGTCAGTGGCGGTGACCTGTAATTTCAGCTGTTCCCCAGAGTTCAAAACGACGGTGACTTGGTCGTTGACTGCAAGCGCCGGGCGCTGAGTTTCAGGCATTTCCTTGGTGATCGGCGTCAGTTGCATGCTGCTGCATGCGGTCATGCATACGCAAGACAGGACCAAGACGGTCCTCTTGAATCCATTGTTCATGGCGAGACTCCCTCTAATTTCATGGATCAGCAGGTCATCCCAAGATGCACCCGCATGCCTTCACCCCTAGACTGCGAGCGGCGTGCAGTATCCACACCATCGGGACTTTTGAGAATCACCCTTCGTGGGTGGTTTCACACCCGATCCGAAGCGAAACCACTCAAGGCAAGCGCAACTCAGCAATCTGCCAGCGGAACATGCCTTGACGGTGCAGCACCAGCTCGACCGGGTCCTCGTCTTCGCCGGCCTGGCGGATGCTGAAGACAAAGCGCTGCGGGTGCTCGTAGCCCATGCGCGTTTCCACGCGCGGGCGAGCGCCTGAGCCCTCTGCTGAAGGCTGCGGCAGGGCCGCGCTGGCCGGTGGCACGCCTTGCACCAGGCGCGCCAGGCTGGCCGGCGTGATCAAGGCCTCGACCATGGGGCCGAGCAGGGCGCCCGCCACGGCTGCGCCCATAGCCCGGGCCGGGCTGGGCGGCTGCGTGCGGTCGCTGGCGGAGGCGAGCAGGCGCTCGTGCACCCCTTGCTTGACGCTGGCGCGCAGGCTGGGAAAGTCCACCCAGGCCGCCAGGCCCGCGCCATCGCGCTCGCGTGCGGCCTCGCGGATCTGCATCAAGGCCAGGTAGGGGCTGGCATACAAGGCCAGGCCGGCCAGGGCCAGCGCGCCCAGCAGCCAGTGCTTGGGTTTGAAACGGCTGATGCTCATGCGGCCCCTCCCTCAGCGCTGGGCCAGCGCCAGGCGCAGGCCAAAACCCAGGAACACGGCACCGATCGCGCGGTTCAGCCAGCTCACCACGCGCGGGCTGGCCGTGATGCGGCGGCTGGCCTGCGCCGTGCTCCAGGCCAGGAAATGGCACCAGAGCATGCCGTTGAGATTGAAGACCAGGCCGAGGAAGACAAAGGCCAGCGGCTTGCTCGGCGCATCGGCCGCAATGAACTGGGGCACAAAGGCAAGGAAGAACAAGGCCACCTTGGGGTTGAGCACATTGGTCAGCAGGCCCTGCAGATAAATGCTGCGCAGGCTTTGCCGCGGCAGCATCGCGGCGGCTTCGCGGGGGCCCTCGGCCGCGGCGCGGCGGAGCAGCAAGTTCAGGCCGATGTAGACCAGATAGGCCGCGCCCAGCAGCTTGACCAGGCCGAAAGCCCAGCTCGACGCCGCCATCAGCGCCGACAGGCCCAGCGCTGCCGCCAGCACATGCACCAAGGTGCCACTGCCCACGCCCAGCGCCGCGGCCGAACCGGCCCGAAAGCCCTGGCTGGCGCTGCGGGCCATGATGAGCAGGGAATCCGGCCCAGGCGCGATATTGAGCAGCAGGCCCGAAACGATGAACAGGGTCAGGTCTTGCGTGCCAAACATGGGGATCACCGCGCTCCAGAACACCGAGAGACTAGAAGAGAAGAGCCAGCTTAAACCAGGGCCAGCCGGGCGCCAGAACTCACAGCAGGTCGACCACGCCCAGCCGGGCCATGCACCAGGCAAACGCCGCGAACAAGACCAGCGTCAGCACCAGGCTGGAGCCCAGGGCCGGCCAGAAGCCCCAGCGGGCCAGCAGCCAGGGAAAGACCAGAAACATGGGCAGGGTCGGCAGCACATACCAGAAGGTGTAGCGCGCATGGTTGGCGATCTTCTCGACCGGCTGCTGCTCCAGCTGCAACCACACCAGACTCAGCACCGTGATCAAGGGCAGGGCGGCGACCAGCCCACCGAGCTTGTCATTGCGCCGCGCAAACTCCGACACCGCCACCACCACGGCGGCAGTGAGCAGGTACTTGATCCAGAGCCAGCTGTTCATGCGGCCAGTGTAGGCGGGCCTCATGACTTCCAGCCCCGCCGGATGGCGACACCTAGGATGCACACATGACCCATACCCTGAACTCCACCACCCGCCAGGCCCTGGCTGCCGCCGGCCTGCTCTTCGCCACCGGCCTGCTTCACGCAGCCGCGCTGCCCGAGGCCTTGAAAGCCGCGGCCTCGCAGCAGCAGACCCTGGAACTGCAAGCCACCGGCGTGCAGATCTATGAATGCAAAGCCGTCAAGGATGCCGTGCCGGCCCGTTTCGAATGGGCCTTCAAAGCACCCGAAGCCGAACTCTTCGATGCCAAAGGCCGCAGCGTGGGCAAGCATTACGCCGGCCCGAGCTGGGAGTTTCAGGACGGCAGCAAGGTCGTCGGCGAAGTGCGCGCGCGCGATGCCGGCCCCGATCCCAAGGCCATTCCCTGGCTGCTTTTGAGCGCAAAATCCAACAGCGGCAGCGGCGTCTTTGCCAAGACCGTCGCCATCCAACGCATCGACACCGTGGCCGGACTGGCTCCTGCCGAAGGCTGCGGCGCCGACACGCTGGGCCGTGAGGCGCGCATCAGCTACCGTGCCGCCTACCGATTTTTCGAAACCCAATGAGCCATGCCTGAGAACACTGCAGCTGGCCACTGCCTGCTGCGGCAGGCTTTGCGCAGCGACATCCCCGGGATGCACCGCGTTCGCCGCGCCGTGCGCGAGAACCCGCTCACCAGCGATGTGATCCGCGAAGAGCATTACATCCCCGCCATCGAAGAAACCGGCCGCGGCTGGGTGATCGAAGAGCAGGAAAGTGGCGAGGTTCTGGCCTTTGCCGTGGGCAATGCCCGCACCGGCAATATCTGGGCCCTGTTCGTGGACCCCGCCCATGAAGGCCGCGGCTTCGGCCGCCGCTTGCAAACCGAGATGGTCAACTGGCTGTTCAGCCAAGGCCTGGAGCGCCTGAACCTGGGCACCGCGCCAGGCACCCGCGCCGAAGCCTTTTACCGGGCCACAGGCTGGACTTACCTGGGCATCGACGCGCATGGTGAGGCCAGCTTCGAGAGGCGCCGCTGACACCCGCCAGCACCAGTTATCGACGCCTCGGCATTTGCTCGGCCATGGTGATCAAGACGCTGGCGGGTTCCATCAAGGCCGCAGACCAGCAGCCCCCAGTTGGCTCCGGACATACTCTGCTATGCCGCTGAGTTGGCGCGGCAGTTCTGAGTTGATTGAACGTCTGGATCGAGGCTTCAGCGAGCCGCCGGTTCTTGGATTGAAACTGCTGCTGACGAGACCACGCTGGCCATGGCGCTTGGCTGCATTGCGGGGCTGGGACTCTGTCGCCCGCCGACCGATCGGTCGATCGACGGATCTCATACTGGGCAGAATTCGTCAACGGTCCGGACACAAGCAAGTTGGACATCATTTCCCATTTCACACAGAAGGCGAGCGACACGATGAGTTCGGTCAATCTTTCGGCGGTGCTATCCAGTGTTTCAGAACCATGGCAACCTACAACGGTTGCGCGCTTCAATGGCAATGAAGTGATGGTTGCCAAGGCCCAGGGTTCGTACGCCTGGCACAAGCATGAAGACACAGACGATCTCTTCTTCGTCCTCAAGGGCACCATCACCATCGAAATGCGCGATCGCAGTGTTCGACTCGGTCCGGGGGAAATGTTTGTCGTTCCACGAGGTGTTGAGCATCGCCCCGTCGCCACGGAGGAGGCTCACTTCATCCTCATCGAACCGCCGGGTACCGCGAACGATGGAACCACGCTTGTCTAAGGTTTCGTTTCCGCGCGACACCGCCGTGGCGCCCAAGCCGGCGCTTGATCCGACGCGCGGCTCGGCCAGAACATAAGAACTCGTAGGGCTCCCTCGCCAGAACTCGACGTTGCCTCACTCGCTTCGATTGGTCCCCAGCGGACGGAAGTCGCAATGGTTCTCGGGCGAAAGCGGGAAAAACACCAACGAGGTCTACCCTTGAATTGCGATGGGTTAAGGATCTGTGGGCCTGACGACATACCTGCTTTGACCTTCATGCCGCACATACCGTGCTCGGACTGAAGAAGATCCAACGAACATGAAGCCACACACCCTCATGGTCGCGATTCAGTGCGTGTCCAGTGAGATTCACAAGCTCGACAGACGCCTGAGAGCGAGGTCCGTGGAAGATCCGGCTGAGCCAGAGCGACTCCTGGTCAGCTATGACTTGGCGCTCGAGACTTGAAAGGCGTGCAATTGGTCGCTCAAGGCCAGTACGGCGGACTGCCTCCTGACGATCAGTTGATCCAGCATCGCGATAAAGCCAAATCGGAATCAATCTGGCCAGCCGGATCAGACATAACATTTTGAGATGCCTGAGATTTAAGGCCTGACCCTGTGCACTCTTGACCCTGTGCACTCTGTGCACTGCGCTTGGCAGGTCATCGCATACTTGGCGGCGCTTGCCATTGGCGCTGTACTCTGTGGTGTCTTGCTGGTCATTCTCGGTATCAAATGCCGCGTTCTAACCCTCGACTCAAGCAGTTCGCGTCAAGCGGCGTCCGCCTAGCTTCGCTTTTTGACTCAGAACAGCAGACCAACCATGGCCGCCGAACTCGCACTTGGATCTCGGATTCTGAAAGTCAACCATGCCGGCGAGCATGGCGCCATTTGCATCTACACAGGGCAAATCATCACCGCTCGACTGACTGCCCGAGACATGGTTGCCGAGCTGGAAGAGTTCAGGTCGCACGAGCGACGACACAGGTCTATCTTCTGGTCGGAACTCGAGCGGCGCGGACATCGGCGCTGTCGCAGCTACTGGCTCTGTGCGCTTGGGGGCTTTGTGCTTGGCGTCGTGACCGGCCTGCTTGGCCGCAAGGCAATTGCAGCAACCACGGTCGCAGTCGAACGCGTCGTTCTAAGCCATCTGGAGCACCAGCTAGAACTGCTGCAGGGAAAGGATGAAGCCGCCGTGGCGGCCATCTCTGCAATCGTCGAAGACGAGCGGCAGCATCACGATCACTCTGCGGCCCACTTGAGGGGCGGGCGACTCTGGCCGCAAGTGCTCTCGCCGATTGTTGCGGCCTCTACTGAGGCAGTCATACGGCTTGGCATGCGAGCGTGAGCCCTTAACAACTTGGACCGAAGCGCAAGAGGTCGTCCGTCAGGAGGAACTCGACCGCAAGTTGTAGACGATCCAATGCGAGTCTGTTACTGACCCAGAGAGGCTGACCTTCGCGGATGGAAGCTCTGCGGCGCTGAGAACCCGTGGCCTCCACGAGGGTCGATTGCTCAAATGTTGGGCAGAATTCGTTAACGATCCGAATACAACGAAGTTAGGCCGCAAAATCCAAGGCCTCTGCTTTGGGATGCGCTGTTCAATTCAAAGAAATTGTCGATGAGCTTCCTTTCAAAATTGATTGGTCGAGCCTCCGCGCAGCAGGTAGCGGAGCAGGCCGTACTTATCTACTTGGATACACAGGGCTTGCCTGATGAGGTTTACGCCGAATGCGACCTGCTGACGCTTGAAGAGAAGTTGGAGGCTGCGCTCGAATCTGGAAACCTTGGCACCGTCGATGGCAACGAGATTGGCCCCCGCGAGGTCACGGTCTTCCTGTACGGCGCCGACGCAGAAGCAATCGCGCGTGGAATAGAGCCAGTCCTTCGTGAGTACCCTCTTTGCAAAGGTGCAAGGGTCGTCGTTAGGCGTGGTGCTCCCGGCGCGGAGCAGCGGGAGTTTCAAGTTGCGGCCTAACTGGTCGCTCGTGCCGACTCGCGTCGGCGAGCCGCCGCTCGCGGCTCAGCTTCAACGCAATGGTGCAGAGGAGAATTGATGCCTATTCCAAGAGACGAGAGAAAGCTCGTCGAGCTATTCCGGGAGCTTGGGGCCCGTGATCCTGAAGGCTGGGCGGCCTCGCAAGTGTCCGAAGGCGCCAATCAGCTCCACCGGTTTTTGTTTATTCGCCAAGCGTGGGAGCGAGTGGTCTCTGAGAATAACGACGCATGGATTGATCAGGAGATCGCCAACTCCCAGCGGAATCCAGGTCAGCCATTTGCTGGCGTCGGGCATGCACTTGCGCGAATGCAAGCAATGGGTGTGTCCCGCGAGGACATCGTTGACTTGACTCGAGGCATGCAGGCACGGCTGCTCTTTGACATCTGCTACTTGCTGGGTGATCCGTCAATACGCGAGCCGGGCGTCGAGGACCTTGGTTGGGCGCTGGTAGAGACGAACGAGGACTTTGAGCCAACGGGAGAGTCGATTTCTGGCCTGCATGAGTCTGTGTTGGACACCGACCCAACTGGCAGAGAGATGCGTCCACGCAATGCGCCGTAGCCCATCTCTCAACCGGACACGCTTCCCGGCTACGTCACCCTGTCGTATGCCAGTTAACTCAGGCATTGGGCAGCTTCATTCATCGCTACGAAAGTGCAAATGAGACTACGAAAACTTCTATTGGCGCTATCTGCTGTTGTTATTGCTGGATGCGCAACCCCGTATCAACCACTTGGGTCGCTTGGCGGATATTCCGAGAAGCAGTTGGAGCCAAAGGTTTACGAAGTCACCTTTCTTGGCAATGGCGGCGTTTCAAGAGAGTTGGCTCAAGAGTACTGGCACCGTAGGGCTAGAGAGCTTTGTGGTGGCGACTACGAACACACTCTCTCTGGGCCTGGATCAACTTCCTTCAGCATGAGTTTGCCAGTCGGCGGACTGATGGTTCCGGTGTCTGGAACACATCCGAAGATTGTGGGAATCGTCAGGTGCAAGTAGGGGAAGTCGTTCGTTCATTTGGCTCTGCCCTATTCAGTCATTCGCCTACCTCATCACTCAACCGGAGTCGAAACGGCAGGCCAGAGGGTGTATTGCATGTATGAGGCACCGCTCGACCTTTGCTGCAGCGGATGGCTTCGCCCACCGCTGTAGTAAATACTTGTCATCCAAGTTCCCAGCACCTACCCGGCAATCACATGAGCGAATTCAGCGACAGTTATCAGTTGAAATCGAGCACCACGACTGATGGTCTATTTCTTCTGCGACGCGCAGGCCTTGACGGTTATGTCTTTCCCGCAGAGAACGGGTGGGTCACGATCCTCGCGGAAGGCCCCATGTTTGAGCCCAACAATCAACTGATTGAAAGCAATGTCGGGGTGTTGCTTCACTACATGTATGCCGAGGATTACGGATGGTCCGTGGAGGTCTATCAGGGGCCCGACCTGGTCACTCAGCATGAGTGCGAATGGGAGCCAAGGCTCAATGTCGTGAACAAACTGGACGTGGAGGCAGCGGATCGCGTTCTCGGCTCCGCATTGTGCTCATTCGATACCGCACGACTTCGTATGCTGCTCGATCCAGAAGACTTAGACCAGGTTGCTGAGCTTGAGCCTGCTAAGGCGTTCGCGGAAGCTGTTGGGCTCACGCGCTTCGAATGGCTGTCCTTCGAGTACATCTACGGTGACATAGAGCGCGGTCAAGCTCTACCAGAGGGTGTCATCGCAGTTTTAGAGCGTGACGCCTGAACCCCTCAGTTCAAACATTGGCGTCTCGCAGTCAAGGCGACTGACTTATGCAAGATAGAGCAGAAATCTACTGCCCCCACTGCAAGTGGCGGCCCAGACCAGAAGACAGGTGGGATTGCATGCCATCCTGCGGAACTGTGTGGAATACATTCTGGACTCGAGGCGTTTGTCCTGGGTGTTCCTACAAATGGCAGAAAACTCAATGTATCGAGTGCGGCGAACTTTCACCGCATGAGACTTGGTACCACTATCCAAAGAATGCCGACCTTGAGCAACTGGAGGCTGAGCGGGATCTATCAAACTAGGCCCGACCGCGGCACTGCGGCAGACTGCGCTAAACAGACGCTCAGTTGAATCGTTGAACTGTCATGCGGCCATTGCTCGACCACGAGATTCCTTTGACCCAGCACCTGCTTTCTATTGGATGCAGGCATGAGCGTGCGGAGCAACTGCTGGTCGAGCCCCTTTCGGGCGGCGGAATGGGCGGCTTGCGAATTGGAGGATCGTCAATTGAACGGGAGCTGGGTCGGAAGGTGGCGGAAACGCAATTCTCGGATGCCGATGGAACTCCGGTCATCGCTTCGCTGAACGTAGATGTCTACGATCAACTCTTTGAGATCGACGTTTGGAAAGTCGATTTTTCGGCATTGCAGCGCTGGCCCTCGCAAAACGAGGTGTCGCAAATGCTGTTCAACCCTTCGCTCTTGAGAACAACGTCGCCTTCCAATGAACTTTGACGCTTGCCTGCACGGGCGAGTCTTTTCACTACATTGATCATGTCTAAGCTGAGACTCATTGCATTAACTGTTTTCCTCTCCGGATGCGCGTCCACTTCGGTGGTTGAAGTTCGCAAGACCGAAACTCCCACACTGACCACGTGCAGTCAGACTAGCGTTCGGGAGGCCGCCGAACGAATCCAAACCGGGTGGGGTAAATGCTTCGTCAAAGACTACAGTCACACCGTGTTTGCAGGTGGGGCACCTATTACGTTCCGTGGCAAGTCGAACATGTCCATCGTTGTTGAGCCCTTTGAAAAAGGTGTTTCGGTTGTCCTAACGCACACACCCCCTATCGACAATGTGACTCGGATGCTCCTCGTGGCCGACATTCAGCAGACTGAAAGCTGTCCGGCGGAGGTAGTTGTCCGTGGGGCAAATATGGTGTGGCGATCGAATGCAGAGCACACGAAGCTCTGGCTGTCTGACCCTAATGCCAGACCCTCTGGTCTTGCCTGCCTTTGATGCGGTCAAACTCACGTTTCGACTGAACCTGCAGCGGCATGATGCCCTCGGGCCTCGCTTCGTTCTTGCCCTTGGGCATCCTGCGGTCTTTGGCTGCTTGGTTTCAACGTTAAAGCGCACATGGCTACAGCATCAGGCCTCGACGCTGCTGTGCTCGCGTCGATGGGTCCCCAGTGGACGAAAATCTCAATGGTCTTCGGGCGGGCAGAGAGCACCGGGCCTCAAATTCCACGAAGAAAAGGACGTGTTCGAATTGCTGGCCGAACGCTGGCGCAAGCTTGTGGCTTCTGGTCAGACTCTCGCCCAAGGTGACCTCGGAGAGTGGAGGTTCAGCGAGGTACGGACTCTCTCAAGTGCTGGTGCACGCTGAAAACTAACTTGTTTTTCGAGCGGATTTCCTTCGGAATCCGATCATCTGCACAAGAGGGAACCAAAGACTTGCGTATTCATGTATCTACCAAGCTTGCGTATATCTTCTGCACGGGAGTGGCGGCGGTTTCCCTGGCGCGATATGCCCTAGGTTCGGGCGCACTATTTTGCTTGCGGGTCTGCTTGCATGCACAGGCGTCGCTGCCCTGGTTTTCGCAGCTTCGCGCGCCATCAAGCTCCGAACCACTCGCGATGCACATGCACTTGTTGTCGTGACCGTCGCATGGCTTTTGTGGGTATTTGCTCCCCTTGAAACTGGAGGCGTCTACGTCAAGTTTTATCTGGATCGCCCAGCGTATGACGCTGCCGTGCTCGAAGCATCACAGGGTCATGTTCCGCAATGCGTGACGGCCAAGACATGCAGCTACCAGAGCGATTCGAATGCCAATCTGGCATTTCCATGGGAAGGCATTCTGGACAACTGGATTGGCGTCATTCACGACCCCTCGGGCGAGGTGATGGACACCAAGTCAACCAAAGGGATCTTCGGCGGCGACCTGCTTGGGTGTAAGCATCTCGACGGGCCCTACTATGTGTGCAGCTTCACCCGAGCCGCGCACCAATCCATCGTCGCATCACCCTGCCGCCTGAGAGCCTCAAGACATTCAGGCCCAGCGGTGATCTGCTTTTGAAAGCGACGAATCAATCGTTGAGCGGCGGCTGCCGGAATGACAAAGCCAGGCCCGCCACCTCCACTCACGGCTTCGCCGCCCTCGCCGCCTTCAACATCGCCTCGCTCACCACCTTGACCGGGGCGCTGCCGTAGCTGAGGAAGTTCTCGTGGAAGGCCTTGAGCTTGAAGGCCGGGCCCTGGGCTTGTTTGAGCTGCTCGCGCAGGGCCAAGATTTCTGAGAAACCTGCAAAGTAACTGCTCAGCTGCACGGCGCTGACTTGGGAGCGGTGCCATTTTTCCTTGGCCTCGGTCCGGGCCTGGAAGGCTTCGCGTTGCAGCAGCTGGATGGCCTCGGCCTCGCCCTGGCCCAGCACATGGGTTTGATAGTCCAGGATGGCATTGCAGACCACGCGGAGGTTCCACTTCGCGTACATCAGGCCCATCTCGGGGCTGGGCTGGCCGTTGACGGAGCCCCAGCCGCTTTCCATCATCATGCGCTCGGCGTAGACGGCCCAGCCTTCGATCATGGCGCCGTTGCCGAACAGGCTCTTGACCTTGGAGCTGGACTTGTTCGAGTACAGCAGCTGCACATAGTGGCCGGGCACGGCCTCGTGGATGCTCAGCACCTGCAGGGCCCAGTGGTTGTACTCGCGCAAAAAGGACTCGGCCTCGGCCGGGCTGTATTTGTCCAGCGGGTCGACGTTGTAGTAGGTCATGCCCTTGGGGTCCAGCGGGCCGGGTGCGCTGATCGAGGCGCCGGCCACGCCGCGCATGTAAGCCGGGGTTTCGCGCACCAGCAGGGGGCGGCTGGGGTCCAGGGTCAGCAGACCATGCTCGGTGACCCAGGCGGAGAGCGCAGGGATCTGGGCCTTGATCTCGTCGACAAAGCCTTCGGGCGTGGCGTGGCGCTCGCTGAGCTTGTCGATGACGCGGGCGATCAGGTCCAGGCGCTCGGCGGGCACGGCTTCCTCAGGGAAGAGCTGGGGCCACAGGCCCAGGGCCAGCTCGCCCATCTTCTGGTGCAGGGCGGCTTTCTCGGCCAGGGCGCGCTGGTAGAGGCCATCGGCATCGACGCTGGCCTGGATTTCATAGGCAAAAGACTTCTCGAACAGGGCGCGGCCGAGGCGGAAATCGCGGCCGGTGCCGGCGGCCGTCTGGCGCGCATCCAGGGCCTTGAGCTCGGCGATGAACTGCTCCAGGCTGCGCTGTGCGGCCCCGTTATGTTTCAGCAGATAGGCCTTGCGGGCCGGCGAGAGCTTGGCCTTGGCCGCCGCCTCGGGGATGCTGCTGCGGAAGGTCTCCAGCGCGCCCTCGCTCTGGCGGATGGCCAGGCGCAGATGCATGGGGCTGGGGTCCTTGAGCTTGAGCAAAGCGGCGCGGTAGTAGGCCGGCACCTGCTGCAGGCGACGCTCCACCAGGGCCAGGCGATGCGGCAGGGGCGCGAAGTCTTCCTTGCTGAGCAGCTCGGAGAAGCCATTGGCCACGTTGTACTCGGACGGGTTCCACTGGTCGCTGCGCAGCTCACTCAAGCTCCACTGCAGGCCGCGCAGGTGGTTGTCCAGCAGGGCCAGGTCGCTGCGCTGGCCGGCATCGAGCGCCAGTTTGGTGGGCAGGGCCTGCAGGCGCTGGATCCAGCGCTCGGCGAAGGCCAGCTGGGCCTGTCGCAAGGCCTCGGTCGGCGCCGGCAGCTGGGCCGCGGCAGCGTACTGGCCGGCGGCCACCGCCATCTCGGGTACCAGGCGCCAGTACTCTTTCAGAAAGGCATCGACCTCGCGGTCGAAGGCGCGGCTGGCGGCCGAAGGCGCAGCGGCGGCCGCGGTGGTCGCGGCACTCGCCGCCTGTGCGCCAGCCAGCGCCAGGCCGCCGGCGGCCTGCACCCCGCTGAGGCTCCCGAGCAAGGCCAGGCTGGCCACCAGGCTGCGCAGACGAGGGCGGGAAATGATGGTCGTATTCATGGGCGGGTGCGGGGGCGTGAGTCGGGGGGAGCGAGAAACCGGCGGCGGGCCGGCCAGGCGGGCAGTGTAGCCAGCTCCCTGCGCGTTACCGCTGGGTTAGCTGCGCGCTGCCGGCACCTGCGCGCACCGTGCGGCGGGGGCTGATCGGCTGGCGCGCCAAGCGCAAGCGCGGCGACCTTCGGGCTTTGCTTTCGATACGCCCAGGTTCAGCGCGCAGGCCCTAGCAGACACCGTAAAACGCCGCAGACCGCGGCAAGGGCGGGGCTAGACTGAGCCGCACCCCACTCCACTCAACGCGATCAAACGACGACCCCAGCCAGCCCGGGAGGACCCATGAAGACCGAGATCGAAGCCATCGCCACCGTCCACGCGCGCCGCCCCGCGGCGGAAGATGATTTCTGGGGCGGCGAGGAATCCTGCATCCGCCTGGCCGAGGGCTTTGGCCCGGAGGCCCTGCAGGGCCTGGATGCGTTCTCGCATGTGGAGCTGCTCTTTATCTTTCACGGTGTGGCGCCCGAGAAGGTGGTGCGCGGCGCCCGCCACCCGCGCAACAACCCGGCCTGGCCGGCCGTGGGCATCTTTGCCCAGCGGGCCAAGAACCGGCCCAACCGCATCGGCAGCACCATCTGCCGGCTCTTGCGTGTGGATGGCACGCAGCTCTTCGTGGCCGAGCTCGATGCGATCGACGGCACGCCGGTGCTGGACATCAAGCCGGTGATGGCCGAGTTCCTGCCACGCGGGCCGCTGCGTCAGCCGCCCTGGTCGCATGAGCTGATGCGCGACTATTGGTCGCACAAGGCCTGAGACCGCATATGGGCTACTAAACAAGCCTGCTCAGCACTCACGGGATAATGCCCCCTGCGCGCCAGGCCCGGCCTGCGTCAGCCCCGATACCCCTGATACCCCCGTTCACCCACACCTCACAAGGAGCGCTCCGCCATGATGCAGCCCGACCGGTTGCCCACCAGCCCGATGACACGGCGAAGCCTGGCCCTGCGGGCCCGGACCGGCCTGCTCGGTCTGGGCGCTGCCGCGGCCCTGAGTCTGGCGGGCTGTGCGGTGCAGATGCCCTTCCAGGCCCCTGCCGAGAAGGCCGGCAAGACCACGGTCTACCAGAACGAGCGCTTCCAGGCCGACGAGACCTTTTCGCGCCTGTTCGACGGCAGCGTAGAAGACACCTGCGAAGCGGCGCGCCGCGCCCTGCTGAGCCAGGGCTATGTGATCAGCCCGACGCCGGCCAATGCCGTGCCGCCCAGCAGCAACAACAGCTCGGTCACAGGCCGCAAGCATTTCCAGCCCGATGGCGATGTCCATGTGGAGATCAGCTTCAATGTGGTGTGCGCGCCCGATGGCCGCCAGGACCAGGTGACCACCGCCTTTGTGTCCGCCCAGCAAGACCGTTACTCGCTGAAGAAGAGCAGCAACTCCACCAGCATCGGCGTCAGCGCCCTGGGCTCCATCTCGGTGCCCATGTCCTCGACCGACGAGTCCCTGGTCAAGGTGGCCAGCGAGACCATCCCGGCCGGCGCCTTCTACGACCGCTTCTTCAGCCTGATGCAGCGCATGCTGGGCGAGCGGGTCGCCGACAAGTAATCCGCCGACCTCAACACGGCTTCAGGGCCTGCGCCCGGGCGCGCAGCAGGGCTTGATCCTGCGCATTGCCGCTCAAGGCCGCCGCGCGCTCGAAGGCAACCCGGGCTTCCTCGCGCCGCCCCAGCCGCTCCAGCACATCGCCTTCGGCGCTGGCCAGCCAGGGGTAGTCGCGCAAGGCCGGCAGCTCGCGCAGCGGCTGCAGCAGGGCCAGGGCCACGGCCGGCCCGCCACCTTGCTCGGGTGACTGGCGGCTGACGGCCACCGCCCGGTTCAGTCGCACCACGGGCGAGGGATAACGCGCCATCAAGGCGTCATAGCCAGCCACGATGGCCGCCCAATCGGTAGCCTCGGCCGTGGCCGCGCGGGCATGGCAGGCGGCAATCGCCGCTTGCAGCTGATACGGGCCGGGGCCGGCCGCATCATGCTGGGCCAGGGCCTCGGCGCGGGCCAGGGCGCCCAAGCCGCGGCGGATCAGCAAGGCATCCCAGCGGCGCCGGTCCTGGTCCATCAGCAGCACGGGCTGGCCTTGTTCATCGAGCCGCGCCGCCAGGCGCGAGGCCTGGATCTCCAGCAGAGCCAGCAGGCCATGAACCTCGGCCTCCTGCGGGCTCAGGCCGGCCAGCACCCGGGCCAGGCGCAGCGCCTCTTCGCACAGCGTGGGCCGCATCCAGTCCTCACCCTGGCTGGCGGCGTGGCCTTCGTTGAACATCAGATAGATCACGGCCAGCACCGAGCCCAGGGCCTCGCGGCGCGCCTCGCCCTGGGGCAGCTCGAAAGGCAGGCCGCTGTCGGCCAGGGTGCGCTTGGCGCGCACGATGCGTTGGGCCACGGTGGGCTCAGGCTGCAGACAGGCGCGGGCGATTTCGGCCGTGCTGAGGCCGCCGAGCAGGCGCAGCGTCAGGGCCAGGCGGCTGGCCGGCGGCAGCACCGGGTGGCAGGCGATGAAGAGCAGGCGCAGCAGATCGTCATCGATATGGGCGGCGTCGGCAGCTTGATCGAGGCTGCGGATCAGCTCGGGCGCGAAATCGGGCTCCACATCGGCCTGCAGGCTTTGCAGATCCTGGGCCAGGGCTTCCTCCTGGCGCGCCTGCATGGCCACGCGGCGCAGGTGATCAAGGGCGCGGTGTTTGGCCGTGGTCATCAGCCAGGCAGCCGGATTCTGGGGCAGGCCGTCACGCGGCCAGGTCTCGAGGGCGGCCAGCAGAGCGTCTTGCGCCAGCTCCTCGGCGCGGTCCAGATCGCGCACCAGGCGGGCCGCATGGGCGACGATGCGGGCCGACTCCTGGCGCCAGATGGCCGCCACGGTGTCGCGCAGGGCGCTGTCTTCAGGCATCGCTGCTGGGGTTGGCACAGGCGCTGGTGTCCATGAAGCAGAGCTCCCAGATGTGGCCGTCCAGGTCCTCGAAACCATGGGCGTACATGAAGCCGTGGTCCTGCGGCGCGCGGGGGGCGCTGCCGCCGGCGGCGACAGCCTTGGCCACCAGATCGTCCACCTCGGCGCGGCTGCTGCAAGACAAGCAGAGCAGCAGCTCGGTGCCTTGGCGCGCATCGACGATGGGCTTGCCGGTGAAGCCCTGGAAGAACTCATGCACCAGCAGCATGGCGAAGAGGTTTTCACCGAGCACCAGGCAGGCGCCCTGCTCGTTGCTGAACTGCGGATTGAAGGCGTAGCCCATGGATTCGAAGAAGGCGCGCGAGCGCGCCATGTCACGGATGGGCAGATTGACGAAGATTTGCTGATGCATGGTGTGGTGGGTCTCGCGGTGGCTGGGCTTGGGTGCTGATGGCGGTTCAGTTCGCCGGGGTGACGGGCGCCGGCTCGGCCAGGGCCTTGAGCTTGTGAAGCCCGGCCTCGAAATCACGGCCGATCATGCGGTCCATATTGAAGATCACCCCCATCAGCTTGCTGACAAAGGGCGAGGGGCCCGTCATGGACCAGCTCACCTGCGAGGCGCCGCCGGGCAGGGCCTCGATGCGGAACTCGGCCTGGTTGTGGGCCTCAAAGGGCTTGATGAAATCCAGACGCATGGCCACGCGCTGCGGGGCTTGCAGCTCGGTGATCTCCAGACTGCCTTCGCCCACTTCCTTGCTTTGCCAGGCGTAGCGCGCCCCGGGGCCGGCGGTCTGGGCGCTGTACTGGCCCTGGATCTGCGGGTCTTTCTTCTCGTAGGGGTTCCAGCGGTTGAACTGGCGCAGGTCTTGAATCAGGGCAAACAAGGTCTCGGGCGAGGCCTGGATGCGCAGCTGACGTTCGACCTTGAAATGGTCCGGCTGGCGCGAGGCCTGGAACAGCAAGACCAGCAGCAACAGGACCAGAAGGCCGCCGATCAGTTTGAACAGGGTGAGGACCATAAAGCGCTTCTTTCTCCGAGCTGGGTTTGGGCGATGAGGCCGTGTGGCCAGAGGCGTGCCCTCAGGCCGCCCTTGCCCACACGACGAAGCAGGCCCCGCGCTTTCGACATCACCGGGGCGGAGCTCGCACGAACTGTCCTTGCGTCCGTTCGTCTTTCCCTCCTCAGCGCTGAGGATCAGGCCGGCTCTGCGTCCTCGAAACAGGGGCCGACCTGGCGCACCTCCACCGTGGCCCACTCGGCCGCCGGGCAGCGGGCCGCCATCTCCAGAGCCAGGGCGCGGCTGCAGTTCTTGAGCAGGAAGAAGCCGCCGATCATTTCCTTGGCCTCGGCGAAGGGGCCGTCGGTCAGCTGGGTCTGGCCCCCGCGCACCTGCAGTCGCGTCGCATGGCGGGTGGAGGCCAGGGAGTTGGCCGCCTCCAGCAGGCCGCGCGCCTGCAGATCGGCGCCAAACGCCATCATGCGGGCATAGGCCTCTTCGCCCCCGGCGCGGCCGCGCGCCTGACGCTGGCCCAGGGGCTCCACGATCAGGAGCATGTAGGACGAATCGGCCGGGGCGGCACTGGCCGAAGCGGCGGGCGGCGCGCCCTCGAGTACGGTGGCGGAGACGGGATTCGGGGTCGACATGGCACGGGGTTCCTTGCAAAGCTCGCTTGGCGCGCATTGTGGAGCGGCCAGGGCGGCTTGAACATGTGGTCAACTCCCGGGGTGAGTGATCCTTTTTCTACGACTTCTTCTTCCGCCGGTTCGCCGGCCGATTCGCCGACCGCTATGCCCGCCAGGCCCGAGCCGGCGGCCTCTGCCGGCAAGCCTGTGCCCCTGAACCTGCCCCGGCCGCAGCACGCCAGCCGCCTGCCAGCCGGCATCGGGCCCGAGCAGCTCTTGCGCATCCGCCAGGCGGCCTACCAACTGCCCCAGGTGCTGACGCCGGCTGATTTCGGCGCCGCCAGTGGCGAGGCCAGCGCCCAGGAGGCGGCGCTGGACCGCGCTGGCCTGGTGCTGCTGCAGAAAGCCGTGGCCGGTGCACGCCCCAGCCGCTGGATCGCGCCGCGCCTGATGGCGGTGGCCCTGGCGCATCTCGACGTCGTCGGCACCGCGCCCACCGTGCGCGCGCTGATGCAGCAGCGCACCGTGCTCCTGGACGGCCTGGGCCTGAGCCGTGAAGGCCAGGGCTGGAGCCGGCTCTGCCGCTTGAACCTCAAGCTGGCTCTGCCGGGCTGGCAGATCCCGGTGGCCTTCCGCGTGCCGCTGGAGGACGACGGCCCGGTCTGGGCCTTCTACCGCGACGGCGACCTGCACGCGCTCAAGGCCGCCCTGGGCCAGCAGCCGCCCTATGCCCACGCGGCCGAGCTGCAAGCCCATCTGGCCCAGCTGCTGGCGCGCAGCGAGGCCGGCCACCCTGAGCATCTCGATTCCCTGCTGCCGCGCCTGCAGGCCGAGTGCGCCATGCCCCAGGCTTTCGAGCTGCTCAAGGCCGGCTGCACCCGCGCCCAGGACCGCTGGGAGCACCGCGTTGCCGAGCTCAACACCCTGGCCGGTCTGAACAGCGAGCTGGCCTTCCAGGGCTACCCCGACACCTTCGATGCCGCGCGCCGCCTGCAGCGCACGGTCACGCTCTACGTGGGCCCGCCCAACAGTGGCAAGACCTACGCCGCCTTCGAGCGCCTGGCGCAAGCCCACGAGGGCGCCTACCTGGCGCCGCTGCGCCTGCTGGCCCTGGAAGGGCGGGACCGTCTGGTCGGCCGCGGCGTGCCCTGCTCGCTGCTGACGGGCGAGGAGAACGTGCCGGCCGATGGCGCCCGCGTCGTCTCCAGCACCATCGAGATGGTCAACACCAACAAGCCCATCGATGTGGCGGTGATCGACGAAGCGCAGATGCTCTTCGACCTCTACCGCGGCTGGGCCTGGACCCAGGCCATCGTCGCGGTGCCGGCCAATGAGGTGATCATCATCTGTTCCGCCTATGCCGTGCCGGCGATCGAGAGCCTGCTGGGCCTGTGCGGCGAGCGCTGCACGGTCAGGCATTTCGAGCGCAAGCAGGAGGTGCAGCTGCTGCCCGCCCCCGTGCCCATCGCCGCGCTGAAAAAAGGCGACGCCGTGGTGGCCTTCAGCCGCCGCGAGGTGCTGATGCTGCGCGACCAGATCGCCCAGGCCGGTCACCCGGTCTCGGTGATCTACGGCGCCTTGCCGCCCGAGGTGCGGCGGCGCGAGGCCGAGCGCTTTGCCAATGGCGCGGCCCACATCCTGGTCGCCACCGATGCCATCGGCATGGGCCTGAACCTGCCGATCCGGCGCGTGCTGTTCAGCACCATGAGCAAGTTCGACGGCCAGGGCGACCGCGCGCTGACCGTCTCCGAGGTGCACCAGATCGCCGGTCGAGCCGGCCGTTATGGCATGCACGACGAAGGCTTCTGCGGCGTGCTGCGCGAGGCCGAACCGCAGGCCGCCAAAGTGCTGAAGGAGCTGCTGCCCAAGCAGCCACGGGCACCGCGCGACTTCAAGGCCGCGGTGGCGCCGAACTGGTGGCATGTCAACACCATCGCCAGCCGCCTGGGCCTGAAGCGCTTGCGCGAGGTGCTCAATGTCTTCATGGAACAGCTGCGCCTGGACGACGCCCACTTCGCCGTGGCCGAGCTGGAGCAGATGCTGGACCTGGCCGCCCAGCTCGACCAGGCCGCGGGCGGCCTGACGCTCAAGCAACGCTTCATCTACGCGCAAGCGCCGGTGGACAGCCGCACCGATGCCCAGGTGCAGGAGTACCTGGACTGGGCCCACCGCCACGCCCTCAACGGCAAGGCCGGCTCGCCCTGGTTCCTGCAGGACGTGGACGAACACAGCCGCCTCGACCGCATGGAGCAGGCCCTGCGCAGCTGCACACTCTGGCTCTGGCTGGACCTGCGCTTCCCCGGCGTCTACGGCCAGGTGGCCGAGGTGGTGGACCTGCGCAGCCGCCTGAACGACGGCATCGAGCGCCACTTGAAGGGCAAGAAGCCGCTGTGGCAGACACGGGGCGGGCGGCGGTGAGTCGTGAACAAGTGAAAAGGTGAAGGGGTGAGGGTGACGAGTTCACCAGGCGCGCCGCGCCACTCACTTGTTCACCCGTTCACCCAAAGAAAGTCCCGAGCATTCCGGTTGGATGTGTGCATGCAACTCGAAAGCTCCCGCCATGTCTGACACGGCTTTTCCCCTGACCAACGCCGACCCGGCGCTGGCCTACAAGCTGGAATCCATCGCCATTGCTGGCGTGGCCGATCTGCAGATCCGCTCCCTGCTGGACCGCCAGCAGTTCAGCGATCCCCTCGGTGAGGCCGAGGCCCTGGGCATCTCTTCGGCCACCTGGCCCTTGTTCGGCCTGCTCTGGCCCTCGGGCCTGCGCCTGGCCGAGGCCATGGCCCTGCGCCCCCTGGTGGAGGGCGAGAGCATTCTGGAGATTGGCTGCGGTCTGGGCCTGGCCAGCCTGGTCAGCCACCGCCGCGGCGCCCTGGTCACGGCCAGCGATTGCCACCCCCTGGCCGGCCACTTCTTGATGGAAAACCTGCGGCTCAACGACCTGCCGCCGATGCGCTACTGTCACGGCGACTGGTCGGGCCAGAGCTGGGATGAGGAGCTGCTTGCCCTGGCCTCCGCCGCGGCCAGCGCCAAGCGCCATCCGGCCGCAGCACGCCGCCACCGCCCGCGCGTCCAGGGCCGCTTCGATCTGATCATGGGCAGCGACATCCTCTACGAACGCGACGACTGCGGTGCACTCTGCGGTTTCATCGAGCGCCACGCCCTGCCGCATTGCGAGGTGCTGGTCGTGGATCCCAACCGCGGCAACCGCCCGGCCTTCAGCAAACGCATGGCCGGCCTGGGCTTCGAGCTGGACGACCGCCTGCTGCGCTCGGCGCCCGAGGCGGCCGAAAAGTACAGCGGCCACCTGCTGCGCTTCCAGCGCTGAGCGCAGCAATCCTCGGCGGCTAATATCGGCAGCCCATGGAGAAATGCCGTGTCCGAGGACTACAACGCCGAATCGGTAGCCTGCTTTGACAAGCATGCCCAGCGTTATGCCGAGAAATACTTCGAGCTGCGCGACTACGACCGCAACTACCAGGCCCTGGTCGATCGCCTGCCCGCCAAGGCGCCGCGCCTGCTCGACCTGGCTTGCGGGCCCGGCAATGTGGCGGCTTTTGTGCGCCGCTGCCGGCCGGATGCCGACATCCTCTGCGTCGACCAGTCGGCCGCCATGCTGGCCACCGCGCGGCAGCGCCTGCCCGGCATCTCCACACACCAGGCCGACTGCCGCGACCTGTCGGCCCTGAGCCCTGGTTTCGACGCCCTGGCCTTCTGCTTCGGCCTGAGCTATTTCAACGACGACGACGCGCGCCAGGTGCTGGCCGAGCTGGCCCGCCTGCTGCGCACCGGTGGCCACCTGCTGCTCAGCAGCATCACCGGTGACCCGGCCGACAGCGGCGTGCAGCTGAGAAGCAGCGGCGACCGGGTGCATCTGTTCTACCGCCGGCCGGAGACGATTGCCAGCTGGCTCGCGGCGGCCGGCTTTGGCGATCTTGCACTCGAACGCCTGCCCAGCCCCGCCAACGCCTCGCAAGCGACGGTGGATGTGGTGATCCTGGCGCGGCGGATGACGAGCGCCCAGCGCGCCGCCTGACGTCCCGATCCCCCGTTATGCTGGTGTTTCCAGATCCAGCCCGGCTCATAGCCTGACTCAAAGCCCGGCTTCAAGACCACGAGGAACGCAGCCCATGAGCGATGCATCGCCGTCCCCGGCCCCCGATTCAGCACCCATCGAACCACCCGCCACGACGGCGCCTCGCTTGTGGAACCCCAACGCAGCAGCCAGCTGGAGCTTGATCTTCAGCCCCGTGTTTGGCGCCCTGCTGCAGCGATCCAACTGGCTGGCCATGGGACATCCCGACAAGGCGGCGCGCTCGCTGCAGTGGGTCTGGGCTTATCTGGTGTTCCTCGTGGTGACGGTCGGTGTGAGCGCCGTGCTGCCGAGTGAGAAAGCGGCAGATTTGCTGACGCGTGTCGCCGGCCTGGTCTTTCTGGTGGTCTGGTACTACGCCAACGGCAAGGAACAGGTTGGCCTGGTGCTGGCCCGCTACGGGCGCACTTACCCGCGCAAGTCCTGGCTGAAGCCGATTGGACTGGCGCTGCTGGTGGCCATTGCCTTCGTGATGCTCGGAACCTTGCTGGCCATGGCCGAAGGTCTGCCCCATGAGTGAAGACAGCGAGGACCGCGCCGCCCGCATCCGCCGCAGTTTCGAGGCCCAGGGCCTGATGCGCACCCTCGGCGCCCGCCTGGCCTGGGTGGGCGAGGGCGAGGTGCACATCGCCATGCCCAACTCGCCCGCGGTCTCGCAGCAGCAGGGCTTTGTCCATGCCGGCGCCATCACCAGCATCGTCGACAGTGCCTGCGGCTACGCGGCGCTGAGCCTGGCGGCGCCGGGTTTCGAGGTGGTGTCGGCCGAATTCAAGATCAATCTGATGCGGCCGGCCATCGGCACGCATTTCCTGGCCGTGGGCAAGGTGCAGAACGCCGGCCGCCTGCTGACCGTGTGCAGCGGCGAGGTGCGGGCCTTTCTGAGCGAGGACGCCCGCGACTTCAAGGTTGTGGCCTTGATGCAGGCCACCATGGTGCTGGTTCAAGCCCGCTGAGGCCCTGCCGCCGACCCAACCCCGGGGAAATCACCGGGAACTGGGCGCTATGCGCTCACTACACTGCCCGGGCGGTCCATGGGCCGGGCCTGGGATCGCGGGTCGGGTGTGACCGGCTCACTGCAGCGGGTTTCTTGCGCACCACGCTGGAAGAAATCCGCGGCCCCATCCCGGCCTGTCCATTTGTTCTCGGTCTTGACCGCTTGATTGCTCACCACCCCTGAGCCTGCACTCAATTCGACCCCTGCTGTGCCGATACCGCCGTCAATGAGCCGAGCATCCGTTTTCACGAAGGCTGAATCACCTGTGCCTGCACGGGCGCGCGCCATGCCGGCCTGTGCCGGCTGGCTGCTGAGCCTGAGTTTGCTCGGGCTGACCGCCTGCCAGCCCGGCGTGCCCGAGCCGGATGCCTCGAACCGTGCGCAGCAAACCAGCGGCAAGAACACTCAGACCGAACAGCAAGACCCCATCTGGGACGAGCTCGAGCGCGTCGAACGCGAAGGGCGCAGCCACCCGGCGGCCAGCGAGCATGTGCTGCATGAGATGCAGCCGCGCACCGCGCCGGGCAGCCTGGCGCGTGTGCAGCTGCTGGCCTTGCGCGGCTATCTGAGCACCGAGATGCGCGATGCCGCACTGACGGCCAGCATCATCAAGGACTTGGAAGAGTGGCCCAACGAAGCAAATCGGCGCGCTGCCAACCTGGCCCTGATTTACATCCGCGCCCGCCAGCAACGCTTCAGCGACGGGCTGCGCCAGGCCGAGCGCACCATGGCCCCCCTGGCCGGCTACACGGTGCAAGAAACCGGGCCGCTGCTGCTGCTGCGCTGCCATGATTTCCTGTCCTTTGTGCAGAGCGAGACCGGCGATGTCGACGCAGCGATTGCCAATGCCACCGAGGCGCTCAAGCTGGCCGATGCGATCGGCAAACCCTGGCGCCGCGCCCAGACCCTGAGCAACCTGGCCTTCATCTACCACCAGGCCCAACAGCTGGACCTGGCCCGCCAGTTCAGCGACAAATCCCTGGCCGAGGTTGACCAAGACCCCAGCCCGGCCCTGCTCTACGACATCTACACCATGCGCGGCATCGTGCTGCAGACCTTGGGCTTGATGGACGGTGCACAGCAGGCCAAGCAGGCGGCCCTGGATGCCGCCCGCCAGGCGGGCTCGGACACACTGACCTCGCTGGCCCTGGGCAATTTCGCCGATTTCCACCTCAACCAGGGCCGCTACAGCCAGGCTCTCAAGTTCGCCGATGAGGCCTTGGCTCTGGCCCTGGCCACCCAGCACATCGACTACGAGCTGCTGGCCCGCCACAACCGGGGCATCGCCAAGATCGGCTTGCGCCGTGTGGAAGAAGGCAAGCGCGAGGTGCTGGCTGCCCTGACGCGCGACGAGCAACGGGGTGCCGACACCATCGTCGCCAATGCCTGGCTGGAGCTGGGCATGCATCTGGAGCGGGCCGGCGACCTCAGCGCGGCCGTGGAGGCGTTTCACCAGCACCGCCGCAAGATCGACAAGGTGCTGCGCGACGAAACCCGAAAAACCCTGCTGGAGATCCAGGAGAGCTACGAAGACGAACGCCGCGCCAAGGAAATCGAGCTGCTCAACCGCGACAACAGCCTCAAGACCGAGCAGTTGCGCGCCCGCGATCTGCAGCTGCGCCTGTGGGCGGCGCTGGGCGGCTGCATCGTGTTGTCTGCCGTGCTGCTGGGCCTGGCCTACCAACGCATCCGCAAGACCAACCGGGCTCTGGCGCACAGCAATGCCGCGCTCAAGATGGCCAGCGAGCGCGACCCTCTGACCGGCCTCGCCAACCGCCGCCATTTCCAGGCCGCCATCAAACGGCTGGCCGACAAGGGCATGCTGAGCGGCACGGTGTTCCTGATCGACATCGACCATTTCAAGCGCATCAACGACCAGCATGGCCATGCCGCCGGTGACACGGTGCTGATTGAAATCGCCCGCCGCTTGCAAGCGACGTTGCGTGATGAAGACCTGGTGGTGCGCTGGGGCGGTGAAGAGTTCCTGATCCTGGTCGAGACCCGCGAGGTCAGCTATGCCAGCACCCTGGCCCAGCGCCTGCTCGACCAGATTGCCGCACCCACGGTGCGGCATGGTGCGCAACACATCCCGGTCACGGCATCGATCGGCTTTGCCAGCTTCCCGGTGGCGCCGCATGAGGTGGCAGTCAACTGGGAGCGCGCCATCGACCTGGTGGACACGGTCATGTACCTGGCCAAGGCCCATGGCCGCAACAAGGCCTATGGCATTGAATCCATGCAGGCCAGCGATGAAGACGGCCTGCAGGAGCTGGCCAAGGGCATGGAAGCCGCCTGGCAATCGGGTCAGGTCCAGCTGCTGACCCTGAACGGCCCGGCCCGTTTCGAGGAGAGCCGGCTGTGAAACGGTCGCTGCACGCAAGCATTCTCGGCACCGGCCTGCTGCTGGGTTCGGCCTTGGCAGCTCAGCCACCGCAGGCACTGGCTGCCGCCCTGCCAAGCCAGCTCGATCAGCTGGTGCGGCGCGAAGACGATCAGTTGGATGAGGTGCTGCATGCCCTGCAGACACTGCGCCAGGAGCTGGCCGGGACAGAGCGGCCCGGCCCCGAACAGGAAGCGCGCATCGATTTCGCGGAAGGCATGGTCCGCCTGGTTCATGGCGACCGGATCGGCGCTCAGAAGATGGCCGATCAGCTGGCCCTGCAGGCCGGCCAGCTGACGCGCAGCCAGGTCTTGCGCGGCGAGATCGCCAGCCGCGATGGCCATCTGCAAAGCACGGCCGAGTGGGCCCGCCTGGCCCTGCAGACGCTGGAACGCAACTGCCCGCGCCAGACGCTGAAGTCAGCTGTCACCCAGCAAGTCTGCGACTATCGCTTGGCCTGGACGGCACTGCGCCTGCTGGCCCGCACGCAGATGGCCGAGGGCGCAGTCTCGGCCGCCGAAGCCGGCCAGAAATATGCGCTGGAGCTGGCCCAGGCGGCCGAAGACCACCGCCGCAGCGCTTTCAGCATGGCCACCCTGGCCATGCTCTATCAAGACCAGAGCCAGCCCGAACTGAGTCGGCGCTGGATAACGCTGGCCTTGCAGACCGCCCAGGGTGATCCGCAAGCCATGGGTCAGGTGAAATCCAACGAGGCCATCCTGGCGGCGCGCGTGGGAGACCGCAAAGCCCAGCGCCAGGCCCTCGATGAAGGACTGGCGCTGGCGCGTGAGGCCGGCTCCAAACGATTGACGGCCCAGCTCTACATCGGCCTGAACGACTACTACATGCAGGTCGGCCAGCCCTTGCGTGCCCTGCAGGCCGCGCAACCGGTCCTGGCCATGTTGTCGAGCCTGCCTGACGCGCGATTTGAGCGGGTCATCCGCAGCAATATGGTGGTGACGCGCCTCCAGCTGCGTCAGTTCGAGCAGGCCCGCCAGGAGTTGGCACGGCTGCGCGAGCTGAACCAGGGCAACACCGATCTGGTGCAGCTCTCGACCCAGCTGCGCGAACAGGGAGAGGCCTGGGCCTCGGTGGGCCGCCCCCGCGAGGCCATCCTGGCTTACCACGAGGAACGCAAGCTCAGTGCCCAGCTCAATGCGCGCAACCGTGAGTCGGCCCTGCAGCAGCTCAGGATCAAGTACGACAGCGAGCGCAAGCAACGCGATCTGAACCTGCTGGTCAGCCAGCAGGCCCTGGTCGACCGCCAGCTCAGCAACCGCCAGCTGGCCAGCCAGGTGAGTTATGCGGTGGCGGTCTTGCTGGGCCTGTCACTGCTCTTGGGTGGGGTGATGGTGCGACGCATGCACCTGGCCAACCAGCGACTCAAGGCCAATGAACTGCTGTTGCGCGCGCAAAGCGAGCGCGACCCGCTGACCGATCTGGCCAATCGCCGCCATTTCCTGGCCGTGATGAACGAGCAGACGCAACAGGATTTCCACGGTGCCCTGCTGATGGTGGACATCGACCACTTCAAGCATGTCAACGACCAGCATGGCCATGGCATCGGCGATGTGGTGATCTGCGAGGTGGCGCGGCGCCTGTCGCATGCCGTGCGGCAAGGCGATCTGGTGGTGCGTTGGGGCGGCGAGGAGTTCCTGGTCTTCGCCTCCGCGGTGACGAGTGAGCAGCTGGCCTCGCTGGCCGAGCGCATCCTGCACACGGTGGCTGACACGCCGGTGCACAGCGCCGACGGGCCGCTGCGCATCACCGTATCCCTGGGTTTTGCCCATTTCCCGCTGCCACCGGGCGAGCTGCCCCTGCACTGGGAGCAGGCGGTCAACTGGGCCGATATGGCGCTGTACACCGCCAAATCACGCGGCCGCAACCGGGCCATGGGCATTGCCGCCGTGCGTGCGGCCGACCGCGCCAGCCTGGAATCGATCGCGGCGGATTTCGAAGCCGCCTGCTCCAACGATCAGGTCAGCCTGCAGCAGATCCTCGGGCCCGGAGCGGCTTGAGGCAGCCCAGCGGCTGAGACAATCCGGCCGATGAACTCTGCCTCCGAGCCCTGGTTGGCCACACTGCGCCGCCGTTTGTTGCAGCGCTCACCCGATGCCCTGCGCGCCGACGTGATGGCAGCCCTGGTGGTCAGCGTGCTGCTGATTCCGCAAAGCCTGGCCTATGCCATGCTGGCCGGCCTGCCGCCGCAGATCGGGCTCTACGCCAGCCTGCTGCCTCTGCTGGCCTATGCCTTGTGGGGATCGAGTCCGGTCTTGGCGGTCGGCCCAGTGGCGGTGCTGGCCCTGATGATTGCCCAGGCCTTGGGCGCACTGCCGCCGGGGGTCAGCCCCCCGGAAGGTGCCCTGGTGCTGGCAGCCGAGGTGGGCCTGATCCTGCTGCTGGCCGCGGCCTTGCGCCTGGATGCCCTGGCCTCGCTGCTCTCGGTGCCGGTGCTGCACGGCTTTGAAACCGGAGCGACATTGACGATTGCACTGAGCCAGCTGCCGGTCTTGCTGGGCAGCCCGGCGCAAGGCTTTGAATTGCCCGGCTTGTGGCAGAGCGCCCAGAGCAGCGGCTTTGCCTGGCATGGCTGGACGGCCGGCTTCGGCCTGCTGGCCTGCGGCCTCTTGCTGGCCGGGCGGCGCTGGTTGCGGCCGGGGCTTGCGCGCTTGGCACCCATGGGCCTGCTGTTGCTCGCCATGGCTGCAGCCAGCGCGGGTGATGTGGTGTCACACGGCGTGGCCCTGGTCGGCACCTTGCCGCCCATGGATTTGCACACCAGCCTGCCACGCATGGAGGCCGAGCTGTGGTGGAACCTGGCACCCAGCGCCCTGCTGATTGCCTTGATCACCTACGTCTCCAGCCTGGTGGTGGCGGAATCGCTGGCGCGCCGGCGCGGCGAGAAAGTGCAGGCCGGCGCCGAGCTGCGTGGCCTGGCGGCAGCCAATCTTTGCGCGGCCTTCAGCGGCGGCATGCCGGTGGCGGGCAGTTTTTCGCGCAGCGTCTTGCTGCATGAAGCCGGCAGCCGCAGCCGGCTCAGCGGGGTGTTTGTCGCCCTCTTCATGGGCCTGGCCATGGGCTTGCTGGCCGGCCCGCTGGCCTCGCTGCCCAAATCGGTGCTGGCGGCGACGATTCTGGTGGCCGTGCTTTCGGGCCTGAAGTTCCAACCCTTTGTCGAGGCCTGGCGCTATGCCCGCGCCGAGGCGCTGCTGATGGCCGGCGTGGCCGCCATCGTGCTGTGCTGGAGCGTCAGCGCGGCCCTGGCCCTGGGCGTGCTGGGTTCCATCGCCCTGCTGCTGCAGCGCACGGCGCGGCCCCATGTAGCCTTGATCGGCCGGGTGCCCGGCACCGAGCATTACCGCAATGTCGGCCGGCATGCCGTGCAATGCCAGCCCGGCGTGCTGGGCCTGCGCATCGATGAAAGCCTGCTCTTCACCAATGCGCGCAGCCTGACCGAGGTGGTGCAAGGCTTTTTGAACCAAGCCGAACCGGGGGCTGAGCCGATGCGCCGCGTGGTGCTGCTGATGTCCCCGGTCAACAGCATCGATTTCAGCGGCCTGGAGGCCTTGCGCGAGCTGCACAGCCACCTCAAACGCCAGGGCCTGCGCCTGGATTTGAGCGAGGTGAAAGGCCCCGTGCTGGACCGCCTGCGCGCCGCCAATTGGACCCGTTGGTTCGAGGGCGAGGTCTTCCTCAGCCACCACCAGGGCATGGTCCAGGGTCAGCCGAACCCTGTGGACAAACTTGTGGATGAATCTTGAACAAGTACCCACTTGTCCACAGGCCGGCGCTTGCATCCAAAGTTGTTATCTCTCGAGTGAAAAGTTCAAGGCCTGGCGTCCACATGCTTTGGAAGCTGCCAAACACTTGTCAGGACTGAGAAAATTGCGCTTGTCCACAGCCAGGGTTCACCCTTACTACGACTACCATTCTTAAAAATTTAAAAACCATATTGATATTGCAAGGCGAAGTCTTTGATGAACACCGACACCCTGTACTCCGCCTCCTGTGGCTTTGAGTCGGCCTGCCAGATCCCGGCGCTGCCCTCGGGCCACCGCAGCCGCGGCCTGCATGGGCACAGCTATTTCGCCACCATCCGAGCCCAGCTGCCCGCGGGCTGGGCGCCGTTTCCAGGCGCCGAAGTGGAAGAACTGCGCCGCCGGCTGGAAGCCTGCGTGGCGCCGCTGGACCATGCCCTGCTGAACCAGACCATCGAACAACCCACCGACGAGAACATCGCCCGCTGGATCCGCCTGCGCCTGGAGCATGAGTTCGGCGTGCCCGGCATTCAGCAAGTGGGCATCCAGAGCACCCAGCACAGCGGGGTCGATCTGGACGTCAAGGGCATGGCCCATGTCTGGCGCCGCTACCGTTTTCAAGCGGCCCACAAGCTGCCGAATGTGCCGATGGGCCACAAATGCGGCCGCATGCACGGCCATGGTTTCGAGGTGATCGTCCATGCCAACCAGGACCTGGGCGAGCGCGACATCAGCATCGACTACGACCATCTGGACGAAGTCTGGGCACCCTTCCATGCCGAGCTGAACTACCACTGCCTGAACGAGATCGAGGGCCTGAGCAACCCAACCAGCGAGGTGATCTCGGCCTGGCTGTGGGCGCGCATAAAGCCACTGCTGCCCGAGCTGAGTTGGCTGACCGTCTACGAGACCGGCTCTTGCGGCGCCAATTTCGACGGCCAGAACTACCGCATCTGGAAGGAGCTGACCCTGGACAGCGCCATCCAGCTCAAGGCCGCACCGGCCGACAGCCCGCTGCGCGCCATCCACGGCCACACCTACACCTTGCGCCTGCACCTGAGCGCCGAGCTCGATGCGGTGATGGGCTGGACTGTGGACTTTGGCGATGTGAAGACCTTGTTCGACCCCATCTTCAAGGCCATCGACCACCGGCCGCTCTACGAGATTGCCGATCTACCCGATGGCGATACCGCCAGCCTGGCGGCCTGGGTGCTGGGCAAGGCCCGGGTCGACCTGCCGCAGCTGGACCGTGTGGACATGTACGAGACCCGCGGCTGCGGCTCTATCGTCAGTGTGGCCACCGCGGTGGACCTGATCCCGGTTTGAACGTACCCCGACGAGAACAAACCAGCACACACGCATGACTTACGCCGTCAAAGAAATTTTCTACACCTTGCAAGGCGAGGGCGCACAGGCGGGCCGGGCCTCGGTGTTCTGCCGCTTTGCCGGCTGCAACCTCTGGAGCGGGCGCGAGGAAGACCGCGCGCGCGCCGTCTGCAACTTCTGCGACACCGATTTCGTGGGCACCGATGGCCAGGGCGGCGGCAAGTTCGCCACGGCCGAGGCCCTGGCCGACGCGATTGCCTCACGCTGGCCCGCAGACCGGCCTGGAAAGCCATATGTCGTCTGCACCGGGGGGGAGCCCCTGCTGCAGCTCGACACGCCTCTGATCGAGGCTCTGCATGCGCGCGGCTTCGAGATCGCCGTCGAGACCAACGGCACGCAGCCGGCGCCCGAAGGCCTGGACTGGATCTGCGTCAGCCCCAAGGCCGATGCCGAACTGGTGCTGACCCGCGGTCATGAGCTCAAGCTGGTCTACCCCCAGCCGCTGGCGCGGCCCGAACGTTTTGCAGGGCTGGACTTCCAGCATTTCTTCCTGCAGCCGCTGGACAGCGTGCTCAAGACCCAGCACACCCGCGAGGTGGTGGACTACTGCATGCAACACCCGCAATGGCGCATGTCGGTGCAGATGCACAAGGTCATCGGCATCGAGTGAAGTACGGGTCGAAAGGCATGAAGAACAAAAGGGGAGCTTGAAGCTCCCCTTTTTTGTCCGCACGGGCCACAAGAGCCCGTGCATGGTTCGCTGAATCGCGTTCCTTTTACTTCCAGCCCTTGGCGGCCAGGCTGCGGTTCACCAGATCAGCGATCTGCTGATGACCGGCCGGAGTGGGATGGAAGCCGTCCGAGAAGGCGTAAGTCTTCCACCAGTTGGCGCCACCGCTGACGCCGGCCGGGATGGTGGCCGACAACGCCGTTTGCGTGCAGGTCGGGAAGGTGTAGGTCGGCAGGCCATCGGCGCCGGTGCCGGTTTGCGGGCAGGCCGGTGTCTTGACGTTGCTGAGGCCGTACTTGGCCGGATCGGCGAACTGGTCGTTCATCATGCTGTAGAAGTCGGCCACGGCAACCCGGGCTTCACCGGCAAAGCGGCTCTCCAGACGCTTGTTGAAGGCCGTGATCCAGCTCTTGAACAAGGCTTCGGATTGAGCGCGAGCCGTGGCACCGGCGGTGCCGCCACCGCTGGCCAGGGCGATGCCATCCAGCACGCGCTGGAAGCGCGGCGTGATGGTGATGCTGGGCAGGTTCAGGACGACCACCTGCTGCGCGCCCTTGCCCAGCACATAGCTCTGAATGCCATCGGCAAACTTGTCGGCCAGGGCTTCCATGTAAGTGGCGCCGCCAGTGGCCATGGTGGCCGCACCGCCGGTCACGATGGTGGTGACCTGGCTGGCGCTCAGCACCGTGCCCAACAGGGTCGAGAAGGCTGCGGCCTTGTCTGTCGGAGCCTTGAGATAGGCGCCCACCAGATCAGCGGCGTCATTGCCACCGCCATCGATCAGGGCCAGATCCGAAGCCTTGTAGGGGCCGGACAAAGAGGCGGTGATCATCTGCAGCACGATGCCGCGCGGATCGGAGGCATTGGTCTGGTTGATCACACCGCCACCGATGGCGTAGTTGCTGCAACCCGGCTTGCTGTTGGTGGTGAAGGTGGTACCGGTGAAGGCGTAGTAATTGCACAGGCTGCTGCCCATGCTGGCGGCAATGCGTTCCGGATAAATCTGCGTGTCGGCGCCTTGCACAGTGAATCGGAAGCCAAAAGTGCCGGAATCGGCCAGGCTGTCACCGAAGACCTTGACGGCCGTGATCTTGGCCGGCGCGGGAGCGTCGGGCACCGGGTCGCCATTGCCACCGCAGGCACTCAAGGCCAGGGCGGCAGCCAGCGGAACGAGGAGCTTCTGAAACTGTTGCATGGGACAACCTTTGCTTTTGCGAAGAGGGAGGCCGGGCCCCGATCGGGGCCTCGTCTTGGGGCTGAAGCGAACTCTAGGCACCAACTTGGCCCGGGGTTCTGCGTGTTTGCCCCAGAACGAGGCCTGAATTCGCTCCAAAAACCTGAATTTAGAGTGAATCCTCCAGGAACTTGTCACACGCGGGACAAGTTGTCGCCGGTCGGAAACAGGACGTCGGTGGATTTCAGGCTGTCAAGGCACAAGCTTGTGGATAAAAAAAGGACAAGCAGGGGTTTATCCACAGGGAAAGTGGAAAGTCCGGACTTGTTGTCGGTTGTGCAGTCTTCAATCCCGGGTCGTACCCACATGGTTTGAAGTGAGCTAAATCATTGATCTCATTCATGAAAAATGACTTGTCCACAGAAACGATCGCCCTCTACTAAGACTACCAACTTAAAAAATTGAAATACCTATGAATAAGAGAGGGGGAGAGATTCTTCAGAAGCTGCACAGTGCGCTGGAAGCGGGCTGAGGGCATGCCACACTTGCATCCCATGGACATCCAAGACCTGCAAAAGCGCTTGCGCAGCTTTGCTGCCGAACGCGACTGGCAGCCCTATCAAACCCCCAAGAACCTGGCCATGGCACTGGTCGTGGAAGCCGCAGAGCTGGTGGAAATCTTTCAGTGGCTGACGCCCGAGGAATCCCAAGCCATTGCCCAAGACCCCGCCAAGCACCAGCATCTGGGCGAAGAGATCGCTGATGTCCTGCTCTACCTGCTGCAGATCGCCGACCATAGCGCCGTGGATGTCGCCGCCGCTGTCGAACGCAAGCTGGCCCTCAATGCCATCAAGCACCCGGTGCCCGCCAAAGCATGAGCGTGTTCAGCAAAGGCGTGGAGACGGTGGCCGTCATCGACTTTGAAACCTCGGGTCTGGGCCCTGGCAGTGGTGGCCGAGCCACCGAGATTGCAGCTGTGCTGGTACGGGGTGGTCAGATCGTCGATCGTTTTCAGAGCCTGATGCACACGGGCGTCTGGGTGCCGCCTTTCATCGAGCAACTCACTGGCATCAGCAACGCCATGTTGGACGACGCCCCGCCGGCGGCTGAAGTGATGCGCGAGCTGGCCCAGTTCACCCGTGGCTGCCCTCTGGTGGCCCACAACGCCTCCTTCGATCGCGGCTTCTGGCAGGCGGAGATGGCTTGGGCGGGTTGCGAGCCGGATCCTGCACACGAGTTTGTCTGCACCGTGCTCCTGGCACGCCGTCTCTATGCCGATGCGCCCAACTGCAAGCTCGGCACCTTGGCGCGACATTTCCAACTGCCCGATTCGGGCCGGGCCCACCGTGCACTGGCCGATGCCAGCACCACGGCCCACCTGCTCTTGCGCATGCAGCAGGACGTGGCCGAGCGTTTCGCCGCGGATCTGGGGCCTTTGGCGGTGGACCATGCGGTCTTGTCTTGTCTGCAGCGCAGCAGCAAGACGGCCCTGAAGCGCGCCGTGCAAGCGCATGCCAAGGCCAGGCTGGGGACGCAGGCCCTTCTTCTTTCGGCCTAGAAAATATCGCGCTGTCAAGCGCCGGCCCGGCGCGCAATGGCAAGCAAAATACCGCCCTTCCGTTTCGTGTTCCCGCACAAGAGCATTTGCCGCCCGGTCTGAGCCGATGGCGGCTGGTGGTTCGGAACTTCGGGAGTGGTTCGTTCTTGGTTTCCTTTTGAGTTCTTTCTTGTATGTCGAGTATTCAGGTTCGCCCCGCCACGCTGCGTGATGCCAAGGGCATTGCAGAAATCCATGTCGCGGCTTGGCAAGACGCCTACAAAGGTCTGCTGCCCGATTCCGTGCTGGACGCCCTGTCGGTGCAGAAGCGCCAAGCCTTCTGGCGCGAAGCGATCGATCTGTGCGAGCCCCAGGTGGTGGTGGCTCATATCGACAACGAGTTGATGGGTTTTGTCGGTTTCGACCGTTCGCGCGACAAGGGCACGCCTTCGAGCACCGGCGAGATCTGGGCCATGTATGTGAACCCCATCCATTGGGACAAGGGCGTGGGCTTGGCCTTGTGGGATGCGGCCCGCGACGGCCTGCAAGAAGAAGGCTGCACCAAGGTCACGCTGTGGACCTATCTGCGCAATGAACGTGCCTTGCGCTTCTTTGACCTGGCCGGCTTCAAGCGCGAGCTGGGCAGCGCCAAGACCACCGAAGTCGGTGGCGTTCGTCTGGAAGAACTGCGCTTGCATCGATCCCTGGTCTGAGCGCATCGGCGCTTTGGCGCCTGAGCTTCTCCAGTCTCATGACAACCAGCGGCCTTCGGGTCGCTGGTTTTTTTTCGTCCATTTTTTTGAAAGACCTAGCGCTTCATTCAAGCGGATTCTTGCAACCGAAGAGATGCGTGTGTTTTTCGATGACGACGGGCCAAAGTCAAAGCAAGGAGAAGGTAAAGTAATGCCCCCTTACTTTCTGAATTGACGACACGTGCTGGCCAAGCTGACTTCAAAGAATCAATTGACGCTTCCGAAAAGCGTGACCCAGCCCCTGGGACCCGTGCAGTACTTCGAGGTCCACACCCAAGCCGGCCAAATCATCCTGACCCCCGTGCGAATCCAGCGAGGCGACGCGCTGCGCGCCAAGCTCGCCGAGCTCGACATCGACACCAAAACCATCGAGTCCGCCCTGCGCTGGGCCGACAAATCCATCGAGACTCCGGCTCGAAAAAAAGCAGCCTCCGGAGGAAAAAAGCCTGCAGCTCAAAAAACGGTTCCGGTCAAAAAAACGCTGGCAAAACCATTGAGTGCCGCGAAATCGGTCGCGGCAAAAAATGCGGCTGCAAAAACACGCAAGGCGGCAGCGGTGAAAACCACTGAGACCGTGAAAGCTGCGCCCAAACCCCGCAGCGCCACACGCAAGCAGGCGAGCTCCAAGCCGGTGTCGGCGCAACAGGTCTTCGCGCGCGCCAAGGCGGTGAAACGGTGACCCGGGCCCGCACGCGGCCCAAGAAAGCCGTGCAGGCCAGTCGCGTCGTCTTGGATCTGCCTCTGCTTCTACGGGCCTTGTTGTGCAGCGATGACGCCGCTCAGGCGCTGCGTCAGGCCTGGCAGTCCGGGGCCTGTGTGCCCTTGGTCAATGCCGAGATGGCGCAGGCCTTGATCACGGCCTTGCGTTTTCCTCGCCTGGCGCTCAGCGAGGTCCAGCAGCAGGAGCTCTTGGCTGATTTCCTGCCCTATGCCGAGGTCGTGGGGCCAGCTGCGCAAGCGGATCGGCGACGTTCGCGCGAGGCTTCGCCCGCCCTGGAACTGGCCTTGTCGCCGCATGCCAAGGCCGAGCTGTGGTTGTGCAGTGACCCGGCTCTGAGATTGCGCGGCCAGCGCTTGATCAGCCGCCGTCAGCTCCCGGGTTTGAAGGGCGTGAGCGGCGAAGAATTTCTCGCCGGCCTGTCATCTGCTGGACACGATGTAACGGGTTAGTCTGCTAGGCTGCGCGCCTCAGCATCATGAATCGATTCGACCAAAGTTCTCCGACCACCGGTATGTGGCGGGTGGTGTTTTACGAGCGCCGCGCCAATCGTGTGCGCCTCGACCGATCCGGCCCCTGGCTGACCAGCAAGCAACTCGCCCGGCAATGGGCGAGCTGGTTCGGTGAGCGCGGTTACCACGTGGCTTTGCAAGATCAATCTGGGGAACTGGAACGGCTCACCGTGGGCCTGCCGGGCTGAGGCTCCCGATCACGGCTTGAGATTCAGTGCAGACGTGGCCGGATGGCGGCCGGGCAGTAGCCGTGGTATTCCAAGGCCCAACCCTCGGTGGCACTGTGTTCGCAGTGGCTTTGCACATACTGGGCGCTGAGCTTCTTGGCGGCCGCCCGTTGCACCAGTGCTTCGGCTTGCGCCGGGCTCAGTTGAAGGGCGAACAGGGTCCAACGTCGCTGCAGAAGCGAGTCTGACCATGCATCCTCGAGGGCCCAGCGGATGTCCTCCTCGCGATCGAGTGACTTCACGGCCAGTACACGGGGGGCCAGGGCCAGCACAAAGCGGTTGAAGTCACCACGCAGCTTGTCGCTGGGCAGGAGGGCTTCGATGCGGGCCAGGCGCTGGCTCCAACCGGGGCGCGCCAGTTGGCGCGTCACCAGGGCTTGCAAGGCCTGGATGGGGTTGAACAGGCGCAAGCGGTTGGGTGGCAAGACATGAAGCGGGATGCGTGCAGCCTCCTCGTGGGGCAGGGCGGTGACAAAACTGCACAGGGTGGCGATGCGGGCCCATTGTGTGGCGTCCAGTCCCGCTGTCTGTCGGATCGGACCCTGTTGCAGGCTGCTCGCCAGGGCTGATGCACTGTGCCAATCATGGCTGGCTTTGGCGGCATTGGCTTGTCGGCTCAGGTTGACCAGATTGCCGGCGGCATAGCCGGCATCGTCACGCACGCGGTCGATGGATTTTTGCAGTGCATCGGCAGGCTTGTCATTCAGCGCCTGGCGCAGGATGGGGCAGAACGCCGAGTCGATCTGCTGCAGGAAATTGGGCGTCAGCTGCACCAGCTCAAAGCTGCGGCCGCGTGCCCAGGCATGGCTGCGCAGGGCCAGCCAGCGCTGGGTGTGGATGGTGGCGGGCAGGGTGCGAGCACCGAAGGTGGCGGCACCGGCCAGCCAGCCCTGGCGCAAGGGCGAGTTGGGGTAGAGGTGCTCGACCGGCGGGGTCAGGCCGTGGTGGGCATAGTCCCAGCCGAGCGCCTGGCCCAGGGCCTGGTGGGCCGGCAGCGGCGAGTTTGGGGTCAGGTCTTGCCCTTCCGGGCTTGAAGTGGCAGGGCTGACGTGGATGAAGGCCAGATCCTGTTGTCGTGCGGCGCCCGGCGTGGCGCTGGCGTTCACGGGGGTGAGGGTGCGTGCTGCGATCGATGCCATGGGAAATCTCCTGGTGCCGGTCACCACGAACTTGAGCGACCTTGTGGCACAGTGTCTGGGCTCACTGGCTCATGACGTGAGCTACCGAAAAACAGGAGATCGCATGGATCGCACCGAGCGTTTCTACAAGATCGAGATGATGATTCGCAGCCGCGAATGCGTCAG
Organism: Roseateles sp. GW835-FHT13E02; assembly: GCF_058794035.1. Lineage (NCBI taxonomy): Bacteria > Pseudomonadati > Pseudomonadota > Betaproteobacteria > Burkholderiales > Sphaerotilaceae > Roseateles > Roseateles sp. GW835-FHT13E02. The sequence goes on along the minus strand of NZ_JBXAGJ010000003.1, from coordinate 262,440 downwards.
TTTTGCCAGCTTGCTGGAGACACTGGAGGTGTCACCGGCCACCTTGAAGCGTGATCTGCAGTACCTGCGTGAGCGCATGGACGCGCCCATCGAATACGACGCCAGCGCCAATGGCTACCGTTTCGGCCAGCAATGGCGGGGCCGCCAGCACGAGTTGCCAGGGGTCTGGTTCAGCGAGAAAGAGCTGCATGCCTTGCTGACCATGCACCAGATGCTGTCCAGCCTGGACGAAGAGGGCATCCTGAGCCGACATCTGCAACCCATGTTCGACAAGCTGACCAGCATGCTGGGTGTGGATGAGGCCGAGGCCAAGGAGCTGACCCAGCGCATCAAGCTGATCAGCACGGCCCGCCGCCGCGTGGTGGCCGAGTGTTTTGAGACCGTGGGCAGTGCCGTGGTCAAACGGCAGCGCCTGAGCATGGGCTATCGCAGCCGCAGCCAGGGTGGGCGGGCAGGGCAGCTGCGCCGCCGCACGGTGTCACCCCAGCGCCTGGTTCATTACCGCAACACCTGGTATCTCGATGCCTGGTGCCATGACAGCGAGGGCTTTCGCCGCTTTGCGCTCGATGCCATGGAGGGCGTTGAGTTGCTGTCAGAGCGCGCCAAGGCCGTGCCGCTCAAGCAGTTGGAGGCGGAGCTGGATCAGGGCTACGGCATATTTGCCGGCGCCCAGGCCCAGCAAGCCCAGCTGCTGTTCAGCGCCGAGGCCGCGCAATGGGTGAGTAAGGAGGAATGGCACCCGAGCCAGCGCAGTGAGTGGCTGGACGACGGGCGCTGGCGCCTGGAGGTGCCCTATGTCGACGCCACCGAGCTCTTGATGGACTTGTTGCGCCATGCCGGCCAGGTCGACGTCCTGGGGCCGGCCAGCTTGCGCACGGCGTATGCCAAGCGCTTGCGCGGCGCGGTCGACGCTTTGGCTGCCTGAGGCAAGCCTCAGGCGTCGGAGCTCGGCGTTTCGTCCTGATCCAGGCGGGCCAGGCGCTCGCTGTGCCAGTAGATGTCGTCGCCGCCCAGGCCGTCCAGGTTGGCACGGTTGAGCACGCGGGCCAGCACGAAGAGCAGGTCGGACAGGCGGTTCAGGTACTGGCGCGGCGCGGCGTTGATGGTCTCCGAGGCGGCCAGGGTGACCACGGCGCGCTCGGCGCGGCGGGCCACGGTGCGGCAGACATGGGCGATGGCGGCGCTGCGCGTGCCGGCCGGCAGGATGAACTCCTTGAGCCGGGGCAGGGCGGCGTTGTAATGGGCCAGGGCCTGGTCCAGGCGCAGCACGGCGCCTTCCTTGAGCAACTCGTAGCCGGGCATGCACAGCTCGCCGCCGAGATTGAACAGCTCGTGCTGGATGGTCACCAGCAGCTCACGCACATCCTCGGGCAGGGGCTCGGCCAGCAGCACCCCGAGGTTGGAATTGAGCTCGTCCACATCGCCCATGGCCTGCACGCGCAGGTGATCCTTGGGCACGCGGCTGCCATCGCCGAGGCCGGTGCTGCCGTCGTCACCGGTGCGGGTGGCAATATTGGAAAGTCGATTGGCCATGGGGCTTGCCGGGTCCGGCGTGGTCTGTGAAGAAGCCGGCATCTTGCCCCAAGTTCAATGGCCCGGTGACTTCAGTGGCGACGGCCACTGCGATGAAAGGCCGGCTTGTGTCCGGCCATTTGCGCATGGCGCGGCGGCTCGGCGGGTGCACTGACTTTCAAGCCGGGGTCGTCACGCAAGGGTTTGGCTTCGGGCGTGAGTGTCTGCAACAGGTTTTTCACGGCCAGGCGCAAGAGATCCAGCCGCAAAGCACCCACCAGAGCCAGCAGCAAAGCCAGCAAGATCAGCAGGGTCGAGAGATCAGCCATGGTGTTCAAGCCTCCATCGAACTGACAAACATCGGCAGAGCAGCCGATACGCCCATGGTGTCACGGCCTGGCGCTGTCGTCCACGGCTTTGACAGTCAGCCCTTGTTTCGCCCGTGTTTGTTTGCAAGAGGCAAGAAAAAAGCCACCGGGGTGAGCCGGTGGCTTTGGCAGGCCGAGGCGCCGCGTGAGCGGTATCGCGTCAGAACTGGCGGTTGTACTGCAGACCCAGCAGGGCCGAGTTCAGCTTGTAGCGGCCCTTGATGGTGGCGCAGCTGGAGGTGTTGCCGGACGGGTTGCAGACAGCGGAGCCCGCGGCGTTGACCTGGGCACCGTTGTCGTACATATCGATCTGGCTCGGGGCCACACGGATGAAGCTCAGGGCGAAGTCGATGGAGTTCTTGCTGTCCAGCTTCCAGTTCAGGCCACCGGAGATCCAGGTGCGGTCATTGTCAGGAATCGAAGGGGTGCGGGTCGTGGCCTTGACCGGGCTTTGGTCGTAGGCGATGCCGGCGCGCAGCTTCAGGTCGTCGCTCCACTGATAGTTCAGACCGAAGGAGCCGCGGATGGTGTTGATCCAGTTCTCCGGGGTCAGCGAATCCGGCAGGTTGTTGGCGAAATCGATGCGCAGTTCGCTGAAACGCGAGTGGCGGGTCAGGGTGACATCACCCATCACGGCCAGCTTGTCCTGCTGTTTGAAGAAGGACAGTGACAGCGACTCGGGCGTGTCGACCTTCAGGCTGGCGTCGCTGTTGGTGTAGAGGCCGACCAGACGTTGCTGCACCGTGGTGCCAGCGCCGGGCAGGGCGCCGTTCAGCAGCGTGGCCAGATTGGCTGCCGGGGTGGCCACGTTCCAGACGGCTTCGCCCTTGAGCTTGTGCGCAATCTTGGAGCGGTAGGCGATGCCAAAACGGGTGTCTTGGTTGGGCGAATACATCAGACCCAGATTGAAGCCCAGGCCCCAATCCTTGCCTTCCACTTCCACGCCACCGGAGTACAGCGGGTTGCCGGAAGCGGCTTTGATCAGACCACCGAGGCGGTTGATGACGGCCGCACGCACCATATCGACCGGCACGCCGGGGGCAGAGTTGGCCGCGACCTGCTGTTCGATGATCAGGGCCAGTGCACCGGAGCCGAAGTCCGCACCCTTGGCCAGATTGCCTTCGATGTACTGCGCGGTCAGGCCTGCACCCACGCTCAGCTTTTCATTGACCTTGAAGGCGATCGAGGGGTTCAGGGCGATGGTCTTGAGCTCGGTACCGATGCTGTTGTAGCGGCCGGCCCAGTCTTTGTCGTACTCGCTCTTGGAGCCGAAGGGCACGAAGAAGGCCATGCCGATCGAGGTGTCCGCGTTCAGCTTGTGGGTCAGGTAGGCATGGGGCACGGCGGTGGTGTGCACGAACTTGCCGCCGTTGCCACCCTTGGTGGGCAGGCCAAAGCTGGTGATGCTGCCTTGGTCTTCGAACGTGCCCTTGGGCAGGACCACGTTGAGAACACCGGAGGCTTGCGTGCCGTCCAGGCGGGTCATGCCGGCCGGGTTGTAGAACAGCACCGAAGCGTCCGAAGCTTCCGCGGTGTTGGCGTTCGCCGTGCCTTGGGCCGAGGCCGATTGCGAGCCGAAGTGGTAGCCGGAGGCCAGGGCGGATTGGGCGCACAGGCCGCCGATGACGGCCATGCCAAGCGCGGAAAGCTTGAATTTCATAATGTCTCCAGTGTTGTCGTGGTACGCCCTTTTGATGGGCTTTTTACCATTTTGATGATAGCCTGGGGCTACAAATTAGCGCCCGCGCAGATAGCGAATTAGAGCGATCTACCCACGGACGGTAGTCACATTGGAGACAACTTCGTGCAAATACGTACAAGTTCGGGAAACCCTCTCCGTATCAACCCTGTGTTTTCGGCCCTGGCCAGCGCTGCTTTGCTCTGTGCTTGTGGCGGAAATGGCGACAGCAACCCTTTGGCGCCTGAGCCGATCTCGGCGCCTGAGTTTTCCGCCGAGATCCGCTACACCAGCTACGGTGTGCCGCACATCAAGGCCGACAACTTCAAGGGGGCGGGCTATGGCTATGGTTATGCCTTTGCCCAGGATCACATCTGCCTGTTTGCCCAGGAAATCATCACCCTGCGTGGCGAGCGTTCGCGCTTTTTTGGCGATGTCGATGCCAACGGCAAACCGGTCAACTACCTCGGGCAGTTTGGCGACTTCACGCCCAATCTGTCCTCGGACTTTTTCTACAAGGCCTTGATGACGCCAGCCCAGGCGCAGGCCATGAAGAACGGAGCCGGTGCGGAGGTGCGCGATCTGGTCGCCGGCTTTGTGGCCGGTTACAACCGCTACCTCAGCGACAAGGGCTTGAACGGCCTGCCGCTGGAATGCAAGGGCGCCGCCTGGGTGCGCCCGATGAACGAGGACGACGCCTACTTCCGCTTCACCCAGGCGGCCATCGCCGGCAGCTCGCTGCAGTTCATTCACGCCCTGGGCAGCGCCCAGCCACCGCTGGTGAAGCCGGCGGGCGCCGAGCCGGTGCTGCTGTCGGCCAAGACCTTGCGCGCCAAGTCCACCCAGCTCGCCCTGGCGCGCACACCCCTGCTGCAGGGCTTGCGCCAGCTGGAAGAGCATGTGATCGGCTCCAATGGTTATGGCCTGGGCAAGGGTGCCACGCAGAGCGGGGCCGGCATGGTGCTGGGCAACCCGCACTTTCCTTGGTGGGGCGCATTGCGTCTGCACCAGCTGCACCTGACCATCCCAGGCAAGTACGACGTCATGGGGGCCACGCTGCTCGGTGCGGTGGTGCCCCTGATCGGCTTCAACAAGGATGTGGCCTGGACCCACACCTTCTCGACCGACAACCGCTTCACGCTGTTTCAGCTCAAGCTTGATCCGGCCGATCCGACGCGCTACTGGGTCGATGGGGGCTACAAGCCCATGAGCCAGACGCCGCTGTCGGTGCAGGCCTTGCAGCCCGATGGCAGCCTCAAGACCATCACGCGCACGCTCTACAGCACTGACTTTGGACCGATGGTCAGCGATGGCGCCAGCTTTGCCTGGAGCGGTGCGGCTGGCTTCGCGCTGCGTGACGCCAACTACAGCAACACCAAGCTGCTGGACCAGGCCCTGCTCAACGGCAAGGCCAGCAGCGCCGAGAGCCTGCGCGAGAACCTGGCCACCTTCAACGCCTTGCCCTGGGTCAACACCATGGCTGCGGACAAGAACGGCCGCGCGCTCTATGCCAATTACTCGGTGGCGGCCAATGTCAGCGACGCCCAGCTGGCCAGCTGCGTGAACAGCCCCACCGGTCAGTTCCTGCTGGCCACGCGTGGCCTGGTGCTGATGGATGGCAGCAAGTCGGCCTGCAACTGGAATGGCGCCATCCCCGCGGCCCAGCGGCCTTATGTCTTGCGCGATGACTTCATCGTCAACGCCAACGACAGCCACTGGCTGCCCAACGATCAGGTGCGGCTGAGCGGCTACCCCAAGATCATCGCCACCGGCCCCAATGCCGAAGGCGCTCCTCAAGGCGAACGCACCCGCATGGGCATTGCCCAGGCCCTGGATCGCATCGAGGGCCGCGATGGCCTGACCGGCAAGGGCTTCACCCTGGCCCAGCTGCAGCAGGTCTACCAGAAGGCCCGTTTCTTCAAGGCCGAGCAATGGCTGGACGAGTTCCTGGCCGCGGCCTGCAGCGGCACGTCGCCCAGCACCAAGGACAGCACGGGCAAGCTGACCGATCTCAGCAAGGCCTGCGCCGTGCTGGCCGCTTGGAAGAAGACCGAGGGCCTGCTCGACCCGGGGGCTTTGCTGTTCCGCAAGTTCTACGAAATCTCGGGTGAGCTCAAGGACGCCAGCTACTGGCGCGTGGCCTACAACCCGGCCGATCCGGTTTACACCCCGCGCGGCTTCAACACCGCCAACAGCAAGGCGGCCACCTTGCTGGCCGATGCGGTGCAATGGTTCGCCACCCAGAACATCCCGCTCGAAGAGGTGACGGCCCGGCGGCAGATCATCGTGCGCGACAGCGCACCCATCCCCATCCCTGGCGGCCCCTACACCTTCAACAATGTCCGCGGCAATCTCAATGCCGGCCTGTATGGTGACCCGGTCTACGGCAACAGCTATATGCAGTTTGTCACTTTCGATGCCAAAGGACCGGTGGCCGAGGGGGTGTTGACCTACTCGCAGTCCAGCCACATCCTCTCGCCCCATTTCTCGGACCAGACCAAGGTCTATTCGGATATCTACATGAAGGGTGGTGCCTGGATCAAGCTGCCGTTCAGTGAGGCTGAGATCCAGGCCGATTCCAACTACCGCAGCATCCGGCTCAGCGAATGAGGGCCTTGGCCGATTCTGCGCAGGCACCGTTTTCTCTGCCGGACGAGGTCTTGCAGGCTTTGCGGCGGCGCTTTGGTGCCCGCTGCAGCACCGCACTGGCTCAGCGCGAACTGCATGGTCGAGACGAGTCGCCCTTCGACGTGGCGCCGCCCGATGCCGTGGTTTTTGCCGAGAGCAACGAGGAGGTGGCCTTCGTGCTGCAACTGGCGCAGCAGCATCGCGTACCCGTCATCCCCTACGGCACCGGCACGTCCTTGGAGGGGCATTTGCTGGCGGTGCAGGGCGGCATCAGCCTGGATTTGAGCCGGATGAAGTCCATCCTGCAGCTGCATCCCGAGGACCTGACGGTCACCGTGCAGGCCGGCGTGACCCGCCAGCAGCTGAACCAGGAGATCCGCCACAGCGGCCTGTTCTTCCCCATCGACCCGGGGGCCGATGCCTCGCTGGGCGGCATGGCGGCCACACGCGCCAGCGGCACGAATGCGGTGCGCTACGGCACCATGCGCGAGAACGTGCTGGGCCTGACCGTGCTGACCGCCAGCGGCGAGCAGATCCGCACCGGCAGCCGCGCGCGCAAGAGCAGTGCCGGCTATGACCTGACCCGCTTGTTCGTGGGCAGCGAGGGCACGCTGGGCGTGATCACCGAGCTGACCTTGCGTCTGTATCCGCTGCCCGAGGCGGTGTCGGCTGCCATCTGCTTTTTCCCCAGCATCGACGCCGCGGTTCAGACCACCATCGCCATCATCCAGATGGGCATTCCGATCGCCCGCTGCGAGCTGCTCGATGCCCATGCCGTGCGTGCCGTCAACGCCCATGACCATCTGGGCCTGCGTGAATCGCCGATGTTGCTGATGGAGTTCCATGGCTCGGCCGCCAGCGTAGCCGAGCAGGCGCAGAGCGTGCAGGCGCTGGCAGCGGAGCAGGGCGGCGAGGCCTTTGAATGGGCCAGCACGCCCGAGGCGCGCACGCGGCTGTGGACAGCCCGCCACCATGCTTACTTGTCAGCCCTGCAGACCCGCCCTGGCTGCCGCTGCGTGACCACCGACACCTGCGTGCCCATCTCGCGTCTGGCCGAGAGCATCAATGAATCGGTGCGCGAGGTCGAGGCCACCGATCTGCCCTATTTCATCGTCGGCCATGTCGGCGATGGCAATTTCCATATGGGCTATCTGATCGACCCGCAGCAGCCGGCGGAGCGGGAGCTGGCCGAGCACCTGAGCGCGCAGATGGTGGCCCGCGCCCTGCGTCTGGGCGGCACCTGCACCGGCGAGCATGGCATCGGTCTGCACAAGCAGGGTTTTCTGCTCGACGAGGCCGGGCCGGGCGCGGTGGGCCTGATGCGCAGCATCAAGGCAGCGCTGGACCCGGCCCAGATCATGAACCCGGGCAAGATCTTTGCGAGCTGAGGGCTTGTACAGCCCGCAGCTCGTGCGGGATCACAAGGCCTTGACGCTGTAGCTGAGCGTGCTGCCGCTGTAGCTGGCCAGCACTTGGTAGTTCTTGGCCACGCCGCCGCTGCTCAGCTGCACACGGTAGCTGACCTGGCTGCTGCTGCTCGATTCCACCGTGATCAGGGCGCTGTCCTTGCCTGCGGTCAGCGTGGCGCTGGAGCCTTGCAGCGGTCGGCCGTTGCTGGTCTGCCAGTTGCTGAACTGGGTGTCCACATACGCCTTGCTGTCGCTCCAGTGGGCGCTGCGCAGCTTGCTGTGGCCGAGGCTGTAGTTGTTGGCGTCGGTGACGCTGAGCTCATTCAGCCCCGCGTACTGCACGCCGTTCAGGGTCAGGCTGGGCTTGCCCTGGCCGTCCACTTCCAGGAGCGCCACGGCTGTCAACGGGCCAAAGCTTTCGCCGCCGCCGGAAGCGCTCAGCTTGTCGAAGCTCAGCTGCAGCCGGACGTTGTTGCCTGGGTTGTCGAGATTGCTGATGGCGGTCAGGAAATCGATGCGCATGCTGCCGTCGATGCTGAGGCTCTGGCCGTCGGCGATGCCGCTGATCTTGTCAAAGCGCATGCTGATGTAGCTGCCGGCCGGCAAGGACGTGGCGCTGTTGCTCACATTGGTGTCCACCACGATGGAGCCGCTGCAGTTGCGGATGACGCTGATGCCCAGGCTGCTGCAGCTGACGGTGGTGGTCTCCAGGATCTTGCGGCGCTCGGGTTCAGCGGCGCTGGGCTTGGGGCTGTTCTGGCGGCCGCTCATCAGCTCGCCGAAGGGCAGGAACAGATGGCTGGGGTCCTCGCTGCGGCGCACCAGGTCGGCCGCGGCGGCTGTGGTGGCCTTGACGCTGTCCTGCGCCACTTCGCTGCTTTGGGCCAGGGTGCCGGCCGTGGTCGGCGGGGCAATCAGCTTGGTCGGCTCAGGCACCGGTGTTGGCACGGGAACGACCTGGGTGTTGTCACTGCCGCCCCCACCGCCACAGGCACTGAGGCCCAGGCTGCCAAGGCCGATCAGCAACCAGGCCGCAGGCGTGGCGATGCGATGCTTGGGGAAAGCGGTGCGAGGGGTCAGCGTCCGGGTCGTGATCATCATCTCAGCCTCCGAGTCTTGAGGCTGGTGATGGTACGGGGCTTGTGTGACGCCGAGATTCCCCCTGAGTGGTGAGTTAGGTGGCTTTGTGCCAGGTGCTGCTGGATGCTCCCTTCCGGGGCTGGCAGAGCCACCGAGCCCACCCGAGGGCGGCTCGGTGGCCTCATCATCCGTGCGGCGGCGCCGGCACGCTCCAGCGCCGGCTGATGTCGCCGGCCTCGTTGACGCTCTCCAGCTGCACGCCAAAGCCCCAGAGCCGGGCCACATGCTTGAGCACCTCTTGCGCGCTGTCGTGCAGAGGTCGGCCCATGTGCTGGGTGTGGCGCAGGGTCAGGGAGCGGTCGCAGCGCAGATTGACGTTCCAGACCTGGATATTGGGCTCGCGGGTGCTGAGGTCGTACTGGCGCGACAAGGCTTCGCGCACATGCTGGTAGCCGCTCTCGTCGTGGATGGCCGAGATCTCGTACTCGGACTGCTTTTCATCGTCGAGGATGGAGAAGAGCCGGAACTCGCGCATCAGATGCGGGCTCAGGTACTGGCCGATGAAGCTCTCGTCCTTGAAGTTGCGCATGGCATGGTCCAGCGTGGGCAACCAGTCGCCGCCGGCGATGTCGGGGAACCAGCGCCGGTCTTCCTCGGTGGGCTTTTCGCAGATGCGCTTGATGTCGGTGTACATGGCGAAACCCAGGGCATAGGGGTTTAGATTGGCCATGGGCTGTTGCGCCACCACATTGGTGTGCGACTTTAGCCATTCGATCATCATGCCGTCGCTGAGATAGCCGTCGTCATACATCTGGTTCAGCAGGCGGTGGTGCCAGAAGGTGGCCCAGCCCTCGTTCATCACCTGGGTCTGGCGCTGCGGGTAGAAGTATTGGGCGATCTTGCGCACGATGCGTACGATCTCGCGCTGCCAGGGCTCCAGCAGGGGTGCGTTCTTTTCGATGAAGTAGAGGAGGTTCTCTTGCGGCTCGTCGGGGAAGCGGCGGGTAGCCGCGGCTTCATCGCCCTTCTCGACGCGTTTGGGCAGGGTGCGCCAGAGCTCGTTGATCTGAAGCTGGGCATGGGCCTCGCGGTCGGCCAGGCGGCTGCGTTCCTGGGCCAGGGACAGCTTGGCCGGGCGGCGATAACGGTCGACGCCGTAGGACATCAGCGCATGGCAGGAATCCAGCACCTGCTCGACCTGGGCCAGGCCGTGGCGCTGCTCGCAGTCGGCAACGAAGTTCTTGGCATAGACCAGGTAGTCGATGATGCTGGAGGCATCGGTCCACATGCGGAACAGGTAGTTGCCTTTGAAGAAGCTGTTGTGGCCGTAGCTGGCGTGGGCGATCACCAGTGCCTGCATGGCCATGGAGTTCTCTTCCATCAGGTAGGCGATGCAGGGGTCGGAGTTGATGACGATCTCGTAGGCCAGGCCCATCTGGCCGCGCTTGTAATTGCGCTCGGTGGCGATGAACTCCTTGCCATAGCTCCAGTGCCGGTAGTTCACCGGCATGCCCACCGAGGCATACGCGTCCATCATCTGCTCGGCGGTGATGATCTCGAGCTGGTTGGGGTAGGTGTCCAGGCCGTAGCGCTCGGCGGTGGCGCGGATGACGTCGTGGTATTCGTCGATCAGCTCGAAGGTCCAGTCGCTGGGCGAGGGCAGGGGCTGGGCGGGGCGGGGGCCGGCGGGCTTCATCTCGCGCAGGGGCGCACGCGTGCGGCGGCCGCCGTATTCATCGGTCAAGGGGGCGATGCCGATCTGGCGGCGGTTTTCGATCTGGCTCATGCCTGTGCCCCTTCCTTCTTGAAGAGTTCACGGAAGACCGGGTAGATCTGCGCGGCCTCGGTAGCCTTGCGCATGGCGAAGTGGCGCACCTCTTCGCTGAGCTTGCTGTACTCGTCCCAGAGGTTCTGTTCCTGCTCGGCCACCTGCACATAAGCGAAATAGCGGCACAGCGGCAGGATCTGCTGGGCCAGCAGCTCGCGGCAGCGGCCGCTGTCGTGGTGCCAGTTGTCGCCATCGCTGGCCTGGGCGCCGTAGATGTTCCATTCGCTGCTGGGATAGCGCGCGCGGATGATTTCCTCCATCAGTACCAGGGCGCTGGAGACCACGGTGCCGCCGGTCTCGGTGGCGTGGAAGAAGTTCTGCTCGTCCACCTCCTGGGCCTGGGTGTGGTGGCGGATGAAGACCACATCGATCTTCTCGTAATGTCGGGTCAGGAAGAGGTAGAGCAGGATGAAGAAGCGCTTGGCCAGATCCTTGCGGCTTTCGTCCATGGAGCCGGACACGTCCATCAGGCAGAACATGACGGCCCGGCTGGTCGGCACCGGTGTGCGCACGCGGTTGCGAAAGCGCAGGTCGATGGGGTCGAGAAACGGTATCGCCGCAATGCGCTGCTTGAGGAAGGCGATGCGGTCCTCGGTTTCCTTGAGCATGCGCTGCACTTCCAGCTCGGCCGGGTTCTCGCGCTTGAGCAGGGCCAGGCGTTCTTCCAGCTCGTGCAGCTCGCGGCGCTTGCCGGTGCCCAGGGCGATGCGGCGGCTCAGGGCGCCGCGCATGGAGCGCACCACATGGAGGTTGGTTGGCGTGCCATCGCTGGTGAAGCCGGCGCGGTGGCTTTTCCACTCCGGTGTTTCGGCCAGCTGGGTGCGCTCGAGATTGGGCAGGGCCAGGTCTTCGAAGAACACCTGCATGAACTCTTCGCGGCTCAGGTGGAAGACAAAGTCGTCCTCGCCCTCGCCGGAATCGCTGGCCTGGCCGCCGCCCTGGCCCTGACCACCGCCCTTGGGCTTGGCGATGCGGTCGCCTTTGACATGCTCGCTGTTGCCCGGCCGAACCACCTCGCGCACGCCGCCCTCGCCGTGGCCGAAGACGGGCTCGCTCAAGTCCTTTTTGGGGATGTGCACATCTTCGCCGCGCTCCAGATCGCGGATGCCGCGGCCGTCCACCGCGCGGCGCACCGCCTCGCGGATCTGGGCCTTGTGGCGCTGCAGGAAGCGCTCACGGTTGCCGATGGACTTGTTCTTGCCGGAAAGCCTTCGGTCGATGATCTGCTGCAGCATGGGTGCTTGCTCCTGCGTGGCCTCGTCCTCGGACTCAAGAACTCTTGCGGACCCTCAAGTACCACTCGCACAGCAGCCGCACCTGCTTGGCCGTGTAGCCCTTGTCGACCATGCGCTGCACGAAGTTCTCGTGCTTCTTGGCCTCGTCGGCGCTGGCCTTGGCATTGAAGCTGATCACCGGCAGCAACTCCTCGGTGTTGGAGAACATCTTCTTCTCGATCACCGTGCGCAGCTTTTCGTAGCTGGTCCAGGCCGGGTTCTTGCCGGCGTTGTTGGCGCGTGCGCGCAGCACGAAATTGACGATCTCGTTGCGGAAGTCTTTCGGGTTGCTGATGCCCGCGGGCTTCTCGATCTTCTCGAGCTCGGCATTCAGGGCCACGCGGTCGAAGACCTCGCCGGTGTCGGTGTCGCGGTACTCCTGGTCCTGGATCCAGTAGTCGGCGTAGGTGACGTAGCGGTCGAAGATGTTCTGGCCGTACTCGGAATAACTCTCCAGATACGCGGTCTGAATTTCCTTGCCGATGAACTCCGCATAGCGCGGCGCCAGTGCTTCCTTGATGAAGCCGACGTACTTTTGCTCCACTTCGCTCGGGAACTGCTCGCGCTCGATCTGCTGCTCCAGCACATACATCAGGTGCACCGGATTGGCCGCCACCTCGGCGCTGTCGAAGTTGAAGACCTTGGACAGGATCTTGTAGGCGAAGCGGGTGGAAATGCCGCTCATACCTTCGTCGACCCCCGCGTAATCGCGGTACTCCTGGAAGCTCTTGGCACGTGGGTCGGTGTCCTTGAGGCTTTCGCCGTCGTAGACCTGCATCTTGGAATAGAGCGAGGAGTTCTCGGGCTCCTTCAGCCGAGTCAGCACCGCGAACTGGCTCATCATCTTGAGCGTGCCTGGGGCGCATTTGGCTTCGGCCAGCGAGGAGCCGCGGATCAGCTTCTCGTAGATCTTGACCTCTTCGCTGACGCGCAGGCAGTAGGGCACCTTGACGATGTAGATGCGGTCCAGGAAGGCCTCGTTGTTCTTGTTGTTGCGGAAGGTCTTCCACTCGCTCTCGTTGCTGTGCGCCAGCACCACGCCGTCGAAGGGAATGGCGCCGAAGCCCTCGGTGCCCTTGTAGTTGCCTTCCTGCGTGGCAGTCAGCAGCGGGTGCAGCACCTTGATCGGCGCCTTGAACATTTCCACAAACTCCAGCAGGCCCTGATTGGCCAGGCACAGGCCGCCCGAGTAGCTGTAGGCATCGGGGTCGTCCTGGGCATAGGTTTCCAGCTTGCGGATGTCCACCTTGCCGACCAGGGAAGAGATGTCCTGGTTGTTTTCGTCGCCCGGCTCGGTCTTGGCCACGCCCACTTGCTTGAGCACACTGGGGTAGCGCTTGACCACCTTGAAGCGGCGGATGTCGCCGCCAAACTCATCGAGGCGCTTGACCGCCCAGGGGCTGAGGATGCGGTTCAGATAACGTCGAGGGATGCCGTACTCCTGCTCCAGCAGGGGGCCGTCTTCGTTGACGTCAAACAGGCCCAGCGGCGATTCGTTCACCGGCGAGCCGGCCAGGGCGTAGAAAGGCACTTGTTCCATCAGGCTTTTGAGCCGCTCGGCGATGGAGCTCTTGCCGCCGCCCACCGGGCCCAGCAGATAGAGGATCTGCTTCTTCTCTTCCAGGCCCTGGGCGGCGTGGCGGAAGTAGCTGACCACCTGTTCGATCGCTTCCTCGAGGCCGTAGAACTCGGCGAAGGCGGGGTAGATCTTGATGGTCTTGTTGGCGAACAGCCGGGACAGGCGGGCGTCGTGGCGCGTGTCCACCATCTCGGGCTCGCCAATGGCCTTGAGCATGCGCTCGGCCGCAGTGGCGTAGGCGAGGGGGTTGCGTTTGCACTCGTTGAGGTAATCCTCGAGCGAGAGCTCTTCGACGCGGGTGCGCTCGTAGCGCTTGGTGAAGCTGCTGATCACGTCCATGCTGACCTCCGGTAAGGTCCCGGGCAGCGCGCAGACATGGCTCGTCGGCGCATCGCCTGGGAAGTTCTGATGAAGTCCCTTGGCGCACCGGCCACGTGTGGCTGGGGGCGTCATCAGAGCTTTCCGAGGTGCAGCGGCAGTGATTCAAGCTTGGCCGTTCAAGACCCTGCTGAAGCCCTGAAAAGAGCGGCAATTTCCGCTCTTGATTCCGGGGTTCAAACCGGGCTCGAAATCAAGCCATGGTCTGATGCTACGCCGATCTGAAAAGTTTGGTGTGAAGGCGTTTGATGCGCTTTCCTCACACCGATATTCACTCGCTTTTGCGCAGGCGTTCGATCAAGCCGTTAAGCTCATCAAGGGAGCCGAACTGGATGGACAGTTCGCCCTGTTCACCGCGCTTGGTGCGCTTCTTGACCCGCACCTCGACCACCGCGGTCAGCAGGTCGGATAACTCCTCTTCCAAGCGCAGCAGGTCGCGGCTCTTGTCGTTCTTGACGCGCAGCAGTGGCGTCTGGCGGCCGGCGCCCTGGCGCGCGACCAGCTTCTCGGCATCTCGCACGCTCAGCTTCTTGGCGGCGATCTCGGTGGCGCAGGTGATCTGGTGTGCGCCGTCCAGCGGCAGCAGGGCGCGGGCATGGCCCATGTCGATGTCGCCAGCCATCAGCATGTTCTGCACCGGCTCGACCAGTTGCAGCAGGCGCAGCAGATTGCTGGCGGCGCTGCGCGAGCGGCCTACGGCTTGCGCGGCCTGCTCATGGGTCAGGTGGAACTCGTTGACCAGGCGCTGCAGGCCCTGGGCTTCTTCCAGCGGATTCAGATCTTCGCGCTGGATGTTTTCGATCAGGGCCATGGCGGCCGCGGCTTCGTCAGGCACGGCCTTGACCAGCACCGGCACCTCGCGCAGACCGGCCAGCTTGGCGGCGCGGAAGCGGCGTTCGCCGGCGATGATCTCATAGCGCACATCGCTGAGCGGCGAGGGCGGGGCGATCGGGCGCACCAGGATGGGCTGCATGATGCCCTGGCCCTTGATGCTCTCGGCCAGCTCGTAGAGCGAGCCTTCGTCCATGCGCGTGCGCGGCTGGTATTTGCCGGCTTGCATCTGCTCCAGGCGCAGCTGGCTGGGGCTGCCTTCGCGGGCGGCGGCGGCTTCCGCTTCGTTGACTTTGGGGCCGAGCAGCGCTTCGAGGCCGAGGCCGAGGCCTTTGGGTTTCTTGGTGACCATGGGGGCGATTGTCCCTTATGCGGGCTGGGGCATCAGCTGGGAGAGCAAGACCTGACCCTCGGGCCAGTTGCCCAGGCCGGAATCGGCGTTGAGGTGCCCACGCGGCCCAGCCATCACCAGGCTGGCGCCCCAGTCGGCCGCCATCTGCGCGCCGCGCTCGGGCGCACAGAAAGGGTCGTCGCTGCTGATCACGGCGATGGCGGGGAAGGGCAGTCGGGCACGCTGGATCTGGCGCCAGTTGTGCAGCTGCGGCGGGGTGGATGGTGCCTCGGTGTCGGGCGGCGCCACCAGCAGAGCGCCGCGCACCCGCGCCGTGTGGGCGGAATGCGAGGCCCAGCTGGCCACCAGCTGGCAGCCCAGGGAATGGGCCACCAGGACCACGGGCTCCGTCTGGGCTTGCAGCACCTCATCCAGGCGCGCCATCCAGTCGCCGCGCAGCGGGCGCTCCCAGTCGGATTGCTCGACCCGCTGGTGGCCGAATTGCGCCTCCCAGAGGCTTTGCCAATGCCCGGGGCCGGAGTTCAACCAGCCGGGCAGCAGGAGGACGGTGCTTGCTTTCATTCGCTTGCCTTATGCTTTCACTTCTTTCTTGAATTTGATTGTGCTGGAGAAGTCATGACGTACGCGGTTTTTGTGGATGGACAAGAGGGCACGACGGGGCTGCGCATCCATGAGTACCTGGCCGCGCGTCAGGATGTGGAGGTGCTGCGCATCGACGCCGACAAGCGCAAGGACCCGGCCGAGCGCGCGCGCCTGCTGAACGCCGCCGATGTGGCTTTCTTGTGCCTGCCCGATGCCGCTTCACGTGAAGCCGCGGCCATGATCAGCAACCCCAAGACCTGCCTGATCGACGCCAGCACCGCGCACCGCACGGTGCCCGGCTGGACCTTCGGTCTGCCCGAGCTGTGCAAGGGCCAGCGCGAGGCCATCCGCGCCGCCAAGCGCATTGCCAACCCGGGTTGCCATGCCAGCGCTTTCATCCTGGCCTTGCGCCCTTTGGTCGATGCCGGTTTGCTGGCACCCGAGGCCCTGGTCTCGGCCACCTCGATCACCGGTTATTCCGGTGGCGGCAAGGGCATGATTGGCGAGTACGAAGCGGGCGGCAACACCAAGCTGCTCTCGCCCCGCCCCTATGCCCTGGGCCTGGCGCACAAGCACCTGCCCGAGATGATGGCCCACACCGGCCTCAAGACTGCGCCGGTCTTCATGCCCATCGTCGGCAATTTCTACAAGGGCCTGGCGGTGACTGTGCCTCTGCACCTGAGCCAGCTGCGTGCCGGCACCCGGGCCGAGCAGGTGCAGCAAGCCCTGGCCGCGCATTACGAGGGCGAGCGCTTCATCCGCGTGATGCCGCTGCGCGATGCCGACACCCTGGCCGAGGGCTTCTTCGATGTGCAGGGTTGCAATGACACGAACCGGGTGGACCTGTTCGTCTTCGGCTCGGAGACGCAGATCCTCGTCATGGCCCGCCTGGACAACCTCGGCAAGGGCGCCAGCGGCGCCGCCGTTCAGGCCATGAATGTGCATCTGGGCCTGGAAGAGAGCCTGGGCCTGGTGTGAGCCCGGCGCCGCGCGGTGAGGCCGAGCGCTGGTGGCGGGACCAGGACGTTCCGCCGGCTGTCGTGCAGGCCTTGCGCGAGCGCGTGCGCCTGTTCGGCCGCCAGCAGACCCAGGGCAGCGATGCGCAGGACATCGCCTGCGCACGCTTCGATGAACAGGGCGAGCTGCTGGTGGGCGCCAGCGGCCGCACCGAGTTCCAAAGGTTGTACGTCGACTATTTATGGGTCCGGGAGGACCTGCGGGGGCAGGGCTTGGGCAGTGCCTGCCTGCGCCAGATCGAGGCCCAGGCTTTGCGTCGCGGCTGTGTCGACGCCTTGATCGAAACCCTGTCCGACGAGACGGCCGCGCTCTACGAACACCTCGGCTATGTCTGTATCAGCCATGTGCACGATTTCGTGCCGGGCTTCACGCGCCACACCTTGCTCAAGGTCTGGAAGCTGCGCGATTGATTGGGTTCGCGCAGGCACCGCTCAAATCGAGGGTTCGGGAGAGCGGTAGTGGTAGCGGTAGGCCGGCTGGAAACCCAGGCGCTGGTAGACGCGTTGGGCGCTGTGGTTGTCGCTGCCCACCTGGAGGTAGGCCTGCTGCGCACCCTCGGCCTGGGCCGCTCGGAGCAGGGCGGCGCAGAGTTGAGTGGCATGGCCCTGGCCACGTGCCTCGGGCGGCGTGAAGATGTCGTACAGGCCCACCATGGCTTCTTCCCGAGCGTACTGACCCAGGGCCAGCAAACGCCCATCTTCGGCGGCGTGCAAGGCATGGCCGAGATAGGGCACGGGCGAGGCTTGCAGGCGCTCGGCATGGGCGGCGATCTCGGTGGCGCTGGAACCGCGCAGCTGGCCCACCAGGGCCGCGTATTCGGTGGCGCTGAGCCGCTCCAGGCGCAGGCCGGGTGCCAGGGTCTCGGGCAGACCCTGCAGATCCTTGCGGGTCATGACATCGGCGGCGTCGTAGCTGGGCCAGCCTTTGGCGGCCAGGGTGGCGTCCAGATCGGCCGGCTGGGTGAAGGGCGTGAGGCGGACGATCAGCGGCAGGCCGGCGGCCTGGAAAGCGTGCTGGCAGCGCGACAGCAAGTCATCGAGCGGCAGGCTGCCGGCTTCCAGCGCATTGATGCAGCGCGAGCGCTTGGCCTTGCCGGGGGAGAGGCGGATCAGCCAGCCTTCGACGCGCTGCTGCTGGGGCGGAGCGCTGGCGTTGAGCCCGGCCTGCTCGGCCCGCCAGGCCAGGTCCCGGTCGCCGGTCAGCAGCGCAGCCTCTTCGCTCATCGCCGTCCCGTTCACTTCACATGCTGCCGACGCGGCGCACCATTTCGCGGGCGAAATCGACAAAAGCCTGGGCACCTTTGGAGCTCGGATCAAAGACCACGCCGGGCAGGCCGTAGCTGGGCGCTTCGGCCAGGCGCACATTGCGCGGGATCACGGTGTCGAACACCTTGTCGCCGAAGTGCTGCTTGAGCTGATCGCTGACCTGGTTCTGCAGGGTGATGCGCGGATCGAACATCACGCGCAGCAGGCCGATGATCTGCAGGTCGGCGTTGAGGTTGGCGTGCACCTGCTTGATGGTGTTGACCAGGTCCGAGAGGCCTTCGAGCGCGAAGTACTCGCACTGCATGGGCACGACCACGCCGTGGGCACAGCACAGGCCGTTCAGGGTCAGCATGGACAGCGAGGGCGGGCAGTCGATCAGGACGAAGTCGTAGTCGTCGTTGGCGGCGGCCAGGGCGCCCTTGAGGCGGCGTTCGCGGCGCTCCAGATCAACCAGCTCGACTTCGGCACCGGCCAGCTCGCGGTTGGCACCCAGCACGTCGTAGCCGACCTTTTCGCTGGTCTGCTTGGCCTCTTTCACAGAGGCCGATTCCAGCAGCACGTCGTAGACGCTGAGCTCCAGCGCGCGCTTGTCGATGCCCGAGCCCATGGTGGCATTGCCCTGCGGGTCCAGGTCCACCACCAGCACGCGCTGGCCGACCTTGGCCAGGCCAGCAGCGAGGTTGACGGTGGTGGTGGTCTTGCCGACTCCGCCTTTTTGGTTGGCAACGCAGAAGATCTTGGCCATGGTCTCGTTTTTCTAAGCAGGCGTGATGGTAGCGGGAGATGGGGGCTGCTTTTGTGGCGCGGGGCCCTCAGGGCTGCGGCGCAGAGAAATTTCTCAGGCCTTGGGGCGAATCCAGATCAGGCAGCGCTGTGCGTCGAGGCCAGGAACCTGCAGTTGTTCCACGTGAAACACATCGAGGTCGCCGGGCAGGGCGGCCAGTTCTTCCGCCGGATGTTGCCCCTTCATGGCCAGCCAAATTGCCCCGGATTCGTCGCCAGGCTTGAGGTGCTGGCGGGTGAGGGTGGTGAAGTCCAGCAGGGAAGCGAAAGCGCGCGAGGTGATCAGGTCGAAGGGCGGGGTGTCCAGCGCCTCCACGCGGGAATGCACGCCATGCAGATTGGGCAGGCGCAACTCGGCCGCCACCTGCTTGATGAAGCTGGCCTTCTTGGCTACGGCGTCCACACAGCTGACGTCGATATTGGGTTCGCAGATGGCCACCACCACACCCGGAAGGCCACCGCCGCTGCCCACGTCCATCAGCCGCAGGCTGCTTTTGCCGGAGGCTTGCAGATGGCGGCGCAGGGCGGGCAGCAGGCTCAGGCTGTCTACCAGATGCTGGGTCAGCATGGCCTGGGGCTCGCGCACAGCGGTCAGGTTGTAGACCTTGTTCCACTTGCTGATCATGGCCAGGTAGGCCAGCAGCTGGTGCAGCTGAGCGTCGCTGAGGTTCAGGCCCAGGGTCTGGGCGGCGTCGTGCAAGGGGGCAAAAAGGGCGTCGGAACTCATGCGGAGTGGCTTTGTGGGTGGGTCACCGTGTACAGCGTGGAGAGAGGAATCAGCGGCACGCCGGCTTGTGCCAGCGCTTGCGAAACCTGGTCGCGCAAGGCCTCGGCGCTCAGGCCTTGGTCGGGCCAGGTGTGGTGGGCGTCGGGAACCAGCCAAGGTTTCAAACCCAGGGCCAGTGCACCGCGGGCGCTCGCCTCGATGCAGCAATCGGATTGCAAGCCGATCAGGATGGGCTGGCTGCGCCCGGCCTGCTGCAGGGCTTGGGCCAGGCTCGTTTCCTCGAAGGCATTGGGCACGGTCTTGGTGAATCGGCGTTCTTCGGCGGCCGGGATCAGGCGCGGATCGATGTCGAAGCCGGCGCCGTCCATCGGCCCGCCGGGCTCGGAGTGCTGGATCCAGAACACCGGCACGCGCTGCTGGCGGGCCCAGTCCAGGGCGCTGCGGCAGGCGCTCAGCAGGGCGTCGCCGTCCGGCATGGGCGGGCAGAGCCGGCCATCGAAGGCGCCGCACTGCACATCGATCACCAGCAGGGCGGCTTGCTTCAGGTCGAGCGCCGGTTCGCTGTGACTCATGCGCCGACCTTGTCCTGGGCCTCGCTGAAGCCCTTGAAGCGTTTCTTCTTCAGGTGCACCAGCAGCAGGGAGATGGCGGCGGGCGTGACGCCCGAAACGCGAGAAGCCTGGCCCAGGGTCTCGGGTCGGTGGGTGTTGAGCTTCTGGCGGACCTCGAAGGACAGGGCCTGGATCTCGTTGTAGTCCAGTTCCTCGGGCAGGCGCAAGTTCTCCAGATTGGCCGCACGAGCCACGTCCTCGACCTGTTTGTTGATGTAGCCGGCGTACTTGACGCTGGTTTCGATTTGCTCGATGACGGCATCGGCCATGGTCTTGCCCAGATCGGCAGTCAATGTTTCACGTGAAACAGCAGCTTCTGGGCGGGCGATGGCCGCCACTTCGGCCAGAGTGTCGTAGACCACGCCGGGTCGGCGTAGCAGGTCGATGAAGTTGTACTCGCGCTCCAGCGCCTTGCCGACCAGACGCTCGGCATCGGCGGCCGGCAGGATGCCGGGGTGCACCCAGGTTGATTTCAGCTTCTCTGTTTCACGTGAAACAGCGTCGCGCTTGCGGTTGAAAGCCGCCCAGCGATGGTCGTCCACCAGGCCCAGCTGGCGGCCGACTTCGGTCAGGCGCATGTCGGCGTTGTCCTCGCGCAGCTGCAGGCGGAACTCGGCGCGGCTGGTGAACATGCGGTAGGGCTCGGTCACGCCCTTGGTGATCAGGTCGTCGACCAGCACGCCCAGATAGGCCTGGTCGCGGCCCGGTAACCAGGGACCTTGGCCACGCACCTGCAGAGCGGCGTTCAGGCCGGCGAACAGGCCTTGGGCCGCGGCTTCCTCGTAGCCCGTGGTGCCGTTGATCTGGCCGGCAAAGAACAGGCCGCCGATGTCGCGGGTTTCGAAGCTGGACTTCAGGCCGCGCGGGTCGAAGTAGTCGTACTCGATGGCATAGCCCGGCCGCATGATGTGGGCGTTCTCCAGGCCCGGGATCGAGCGCACGGCGGCCAGCTGGATGTCGAAGGGCAGGGAGGTGGAGATGCCGTTGGGGTAGTACTCGTGGGTCGTCAGGCCCTCGGGTTCCAGAAAGATCTGGTGGCTGTCCTTGTCGGCGAAGCGGTTGACCTTGTCCTCGATGCTGGGGCAGTAGCGCGGGCCCACGCCTTCGATCACGCCGGTGAACATGGGGCTGCGGTCGAAGCCGGAGCGGATGATGGCGTGCGTCGCCTCCGAGGTGTGGGTGATCCAGCAGGGCAGCTGGCGTGGGTGCTGCGCGGCGTCGCCGAGGAAGCTGAACACGGGTACCGGGTCGAGGTCGCCGCCTTGTTCTTCGCACTTGGAAAAATCGATGCTACGGCCGTCGATGCGCGGCGGCGTGCCGGTCTTGAGCCGGCCTTGCGGCAGCTTCAGCTCTTTCAGCCGGGCCGAGAGGCTGATGGCCGGCGGGTCACCGGCGCGGCCGGCGCTGTAGTTTTCCAGGCCGACATGGATGCGGCCATCGAGGAAGGTTCCGGCGGTCAGCACCACGGCGCGAGCGCGGAATTGCAAACCCATCTGCGTGACGGCGCCGACCACGCGCTCGCCCTGGCCGTCGGACTCGACCAGCAGGTCGTCCACGGCTTGCTGGAAAAGCCACAGATTCGGCTGGTTTTCCAGGCGGTGACGGATGGCGGCTTTGTAGAGCACCCGGTCGGCCTGGGCGCGGGTGGCGCGCACGGCTGGGCCCTTGGAGCCATTGAGGATGCGGAACTGGATGCCGGACTCGTCGGTGGCTGCAGCCATGGCGCCGCCCAGCGCATCCACCTCTTTGACCAGATGGCCTTTGCCGATGCCGCCGATCGAGGGGTTGCAGCTCATCTGCCCCAGGGTCTCGATATTGTGGGTGAGCAGCAGGGTGGCGCAGCCCATGCGGGCGGCGGCCAGCGCCGCTTCGGTGCCGGCATGTCCGCCACCGACCACGATGACATCGAATTCCTTGGGGTATTGCATGGGGCTGGCTGCTTTCATAGTGGCCCGATCGGCTGCGCATTTTTTGCGCAGGGTCTTGGGTGATTCGGGCCCGTTTCCACAGCGCCAAAGCTGGCGCGGGCAAACCCGTGATTTTACGGATCGGCTGTGGATAAGTCACGGCCGCCGGCCATCCCTGCGCCGACAATATCGCGATGAATTGCCGTCCCCATTGCGCCGCCTGCTGCATAGCGCCTTCGATCAGCTCGCCCATCCCGGGCATGCCCGTCATCAACGGGGTCAGCAAGCCGGCGGGCGTGCGCTGCATCCAGCTCGATGCGCAAGACCGTTGCCAGATCTTCGGTCACCCGGATCGTCCCGCCGTCTGTGGCTCGCTGCAGCCCAGCGAGCAGATGTGCGGCGAATCGCGCGAGCAGGCCATGCGTTGGCTGGGCTGGATGGAGCAAGCGACAGCGCCCTGACAGGCCCGCGTCCTAGACTGGCTCAACAAAGTTCCCTAGAAAAATACCCACCGGAGACAAGAGCCATGACCCAGGACCTGAACGACCCTCACGCTCCCCCCGACTCGCGGGCCCGTCGCCAATTTCTGCTGCGAAGCGGTCTGGCCGGTGCGGCCGCCGGCTTGGGCTTGCCAGCCTGGGCCGAGGCAGCCTGGCCCAGCCGTTCCGTGCGCCTGGTCGTGCCGTTTGCGCCCGGCGGCAGCTCGGAGATCGTCGCCCGCGCCACCGCCTTCGAGCTGGGCAAGACCCTGGGTCAGACCGTCTACGTGGAAAACAAGCCCGGCGGCAGCGGCAATATCGCCATGGCCGAGGTGGCCCGCGCCGATGACCAGCACACCCTGGTGCTGGGCCATATCGGCACCTTGGCCGTCAACCCCTTCATCTACGACAAGCTGCCCTACGACCCGGTCAAGGACTTCAAGCCCGTGACGCTGCTGGCCAAGGTGCCCAGTCTCTACGTGGTCCACCCCGATGTGCCGGCGCGCAACCTCAAGGAATTTGTGGCCCTGGCGCGCAGCAAGCCGGGCCGCCTGAATTACGGCTCGGCCGGCAATGGCAGCGCCGGCCATTTGGCCATGGAGTATCTGAAGATGGCGGCCGAGCTCTTCATCGTCCATGTGCCTTACCGCGGCACCGGCCCGCAGCTGACCGATCTGCTGGCTGGCCGCCTCGATGCCGCCTCGGTCGGCGCACCAGCCGTGCTGCAGTTCGTCAAGGCCGGCAAGCTGCGCTGTCTCGCCACCGGCTCCAAGGCCCGCTTGCCGCAGCTGCCCGATGTGCCGACCGTGGCAGAGCAGGGCTTCCCGGGCTTTGAGATGACGCAGTGGTACGGCCTGCTCGCGCCGGCCAATCTGGCCCCGGCCCATCTCGACCGCCTGGCCACGGAATCGGCCAAGGCCATCCGAAGCAGCGCTTCTGCCGAGCGCCTGAGCGCCGATTCGGCCGAGGCCGTGGGCAACACGCCGGCTCAGTTCGCCGCCTTCATCGCCCAGGAACAGCAGCGCTGGAAGCCGGTGCTGAACCGGGCCAAGGTCAAGCCGGATTGATCTGTGCCGCCGCTGCCGCCGCTCCCGCGTTGCGGCGCAGGCGGCGAAGGCTGCGCTGAGCGAACCAGGCTTTCAGGCGCGGGTGGCCCCAGTACTTGTCGAAGAAGTGGTGCATCACCGTGTTGACGGCCGGTTCCACAAAGGGTCACTGCGCCGGCCACGGCCACATTGCCGGTCAGGGCGTAGGTGACGCCGAAAGAGGTGCCCAGATGGAGGACGCCGAAGCTCGCGGTTTTGGCCATGGTGGGTTCGCCTATTGGTGCCTTAATTTCAATAGGCGAATGCTAAAAGCACGGCCACTCGCCGTCCATTTGGCAATCTCGATGGCGGCAATAGCCCCTCCTGCTCAACCGGCCTGGTTGCTGGCCGGCGGCACGCTGCGCAGATCTTGCGCCACCCGCCCACCTTGCAGGGCGATGATGCGCTGGGCCGAGGCAATGGTCTCCGGGCGGTGGGCGATGACGATGCGGCTCAGATTGAGTGCACGCAGCGAGGCGTTGAGCTGGCGTTCTTTCTCGACATCGAGCGCGCTGGTGGCTTCGTCCAGGAACAGGTAGTGCGGCCGTTTGTAGAGTGCGCGCGCCAGCAGCACGCGCTGCCGCTGCCCGCCCGAGAGGCTGCTGCCCATGTCGCCGACCAGGCTCTGGTAGCCCATGGGCAGGGCGCTGATGTCCTCGTGCACGCAGGCGATGCGCGCGCATTCCTGCACCCAGGCCGAGTCGGCCTCGGGGTCGAAGAAGCTGATGTTGTCGGCAATGCTGCCGGCGAAGAGCTGGTCGTCCTGCATGACGATGCCGATGCGGGCGCGCCAGGCGGCCAGACCCAGCTGGGCTAGCGGCCGGCCACCGATGCGGATCTCGCCGCGCTGCGGGCTGTGGATGCCCAGCATCAGCTTGAGCAAGGTGGTCTTGCCACAGCCCGAGGGGCCGACGATGGCCACCGCTTCGCCGGGCTCGATGCGCAGGCTGCAGCTCTGGATCACCGGCGCCTCGCCTTCCGCATACGCAAAGCTCAGGTCCACCAGTTCGAGCGTTTCCGGAGAGCCGGCACTCACTTTGGCCCCTGCGCTCAGCTCGGCCGGCTCGGCCGCGCTCAGCACGATGTCGGCCAGGCGCTCGCCCTGCAGGCGCAGCATGCTCAGCTCCACGCCCTTGTCGATCAGGCCGGCCACGCGCGCGCTGAACTGCTCTTTGTAGGCCAGGAAGGCGAACAACATGCCGACCGAGAGCTCGCGGTCCAGCACCAGCAGGGCGCCCAGCCAGACGATGGCCACGCGCTCCAGGCCGAACAGCAGGCGCTGGCCCACGGCCATGCCCAGGTCCAGCCGGCGGGTGGCGATGCTGGCGTTCATCTGCTCGACCACCAGATTGGCAAAGGCGGCGCTGCGCTCGGCCTCGGCGTTGTAGAGCTTGATGGCCTGGGCGCCGCGCAGCGACTCGAGGAAATGGCTGTTCTGCTTGGCCTCGAACACCAGGGCCTCTTCGCTGGCCTCGCGCAGCGGGCCGAAGTAAGCCCAGCGCAGCAGGCCATAGCCCAGCACGGCGGTCAGCGCCACGGCGCTCAGCCGCGGCGAGTAGACGGCCATCATGGCCAGGGTCAGCAGCACCATGGCGCCGTCCAGCAGGGCTTCGGCAAAGCGGGTGGAGAGGGTGCGCTGGATCTGCTGCACGCTGGAAAAGCGCGACCAGATGTCGCCCAGATGGCGCTTCTCGAACCAGGCCAGAGGCAGGCGCAGCAGGTGGCCGAAGACCTGGGTCAGCCACTGCAGATTGAGCGAGGCCGAGAGCACCAGCACCGCCCAGGAGCGCAGGGCGCTGATGGCCGTTTGCAGCAACACCAGCAGGCCAAATCCCAGGCCCAGGGTGACCAGCAGGTCGCGGTCGGCGCTGACCAGCACCCCGTCTACCACCCACTGCAGCAAAAAGGGCGAGAGCAGGGCCAGCAGCTCCAGCGCCAGGGCCAGCAGCAGGATCTGGCCCAGCGAGCGCTTGAGCCCGCTGATGCGGCCGAACAGCTGGCGCCAGCGCAGGCGTGGCGCCGGAGGCTGGGGTGTGAAGTCCGGCCCGGGGCGCAGCTCCAGGGCCACGCCGGTGAAGTGGCGCGAGAGCTCCGCCAGAGAGATCTGCCGCCGGCCATGGGCCGGGTCATGGATCAGGGCCTGCTGGCCGCGCACCTCAACCAGAACCACGAAATGGTTGAAGTCCCAGTGCAGGATGGCCGGCAGCTCCAGCCGCACCAGATGTTCGGGCTCGGCGCGCAGGCCGCGGCCGGCCAGGCCCAGGGGCGCGGCCATGCGCAGCAGGTCGGCCATGGTCGCGCCCTTGAGCGAGAGCGAAAAGCGCCGGCGCAGTTCCGGCAAGTCCAGATGCAGGCCGCGCGCGCTGGCCACCATGGCCAGGCAGGCCAGGCCGCATTCGGCCGCCTCCGTCTGCAGAATCACCGGCACCCGGCCGCGGCGACGCCAGCTCAGGTGCAGGCGAGACAGCAGGCCGGGGGCGGCGTTGGGGGAGGGCGCGGAATCAGACACGTTGGGCCAGGCTCAGCAGGGGTTCGAAAATCCACTCGATCAGGCGGCGCCGCTCCAGCATGACATCGGCATCGAGCTGCATGCCGGCGGCCAGGGCTTGGGGCTGTCCGTAGGCTCTGACGGTTTGGTGGTCCAGGCTGACGGTGATGCGGTAGAGCGGCTCGCTGCCCGCGCCCTGGCTGAGCGCGGCCGGCAGGTTGAGGGTGGCCAGCTCGGCCGGGGCCAGGGGCGTGCGCGAGACCTGAAGCACGCGCCCACTTTGCTGGCCGAATTTTTGGTACGGAAAGGCCTGGTAGCGCAGCTGAACGGCCTGCTGTGCCTGCAAGAAACCGACCGCGCTCGAAGGCGCGAACAGCTGGGCCTGCATCTGCGTGCGCGCCGGCAACAGCTGGGCCAGGGCCGCGCCACCCTGGATGCTTTGGCCGGGCTCGGCCAGCAGGGTGGAGACGATGCCGTCGCTGGGTGCGCGCAGCACCAGGCGGCGCCGGCCTTCGGTCTCCAGGCCTTTTTCCTTCAGCTCGGCCAGGTCGCGGGCGATCTCGGCCTGCAGCACTTCGCTGCGCAGCGGCAGCTCGCGCATCTGCGCCTCGGTCGCTTGCAGATCGCGCTGCAGGGCCTCGCCCTGGCGGGCCAGGGCCTGGGTTTGCGATTGCAGGCCGAGCAGTTCCTCGCGCTTGCTCTGCAGCTGGGCGGGCGAGATGAAGTGGTTGCGGGCCAGGTTTTCCTGCCGCTCCAGCGATTCGCGCGCCAGGGCCAGGCGCTCGGCGTGCAGCTGGCGTTCGACCTGCAGCTGGGCCTGTTCGCGCAGCAGGCCGGCGCGTTTCTGCGTCAGGGTCTGCAGCTGGGTGCGCACCAGGGCCAGCTGCTGGCTGGCCGTGCCTTGCAGGCTCAGCTGACGGCTTTGCAGGGTCTGGGCGATGCCTTCGATGGTCTGGCTGGCGCTGTCCAGGGCCAGCACGAACAGCACGTCGCCGGCCTTGACCGCTTGGCCTTCGCCGACCTCGCGGCTCAGCACCGTGGCTGATTGCGGCGCCTGGATGCGCAGTACGCCGCGGTCCGGCACCAGATAGCCGCTGACCCGGGCCTTGCGGGTGTATTCCGCCGTGCAGAGAAACGCGAGCACCAAAGCAACACTGCCCACGGCAACCGCCGTGAGCAGTGTGAGAGACAGCGGTGGCAGGACGTGCACCCTGCCCAAGCCGCTGTGCTGCTGGCCTTGCAAGGCCTCGCGGCGGAACAGCATGTGTGGCGAAGACCGGTCTTTGCTACCTTCTTGCCCGTCAAAGCCCGCTCGGTTCAGGAGCGGAGGGTGACAGCGAGAGAGGGATTACCAGCCGCCTTTGGGCGTGCCGGGGACAGGAACCGGTGCTTCAGTCGGCACGGCCGGAGCGTCGGGTGCGACGGGTAGGGGACCCCAACCGCCCTTGGGCGTGCCGCCGCCGGCGACAGCTTGCAGCTGCTCCAGGCTCAGCTCCACGGGACCGGTTTCAGACATGTTCAATTCGGAGTTGGTGTGCTGGGTCATGATGGAATCCAATCGGTGAACACACTCCAACGAGTGCTTGGCAATGATTTCAGCAATTCACGGCCAGCCTTGGAAGTGTCAACTCTTACAGTTGCGCGAAGCCTGGAGGTTATGTCAGCCTCGCAGCGCCAGGGCTGCGGGTTTGCGAGAGAGTTCGGGTTTCAACGGATCAAGCCCATGCGCAGCGCCTTCAGCACCGCCTGATGCTTGGTGGTGCAGCCCAGCTTGTGCATGGCGTTGTTGAGGTGCAGCACGGCCGTGCGCTCGGTGATGCTGAGGATGGTGCCGACCTCCCAGGCCGTCTTGCCATCCATGGTCCAACGCAGGCATTCCAGCTCACGTGGGGTGAGCCGGGATTGTTTGACCTGCGCCTCGGTCTCGCGGGGCATCACCACCCGCCACGCTGCGTCTTGGGCGTAGACCGCGAACAGCTGCAGATCTGCGACCAATCGCGTCAACTCGACAGGGTTGCCCGGCAGCGGTTCGGGTCGATCCATGCCCAGCATGAAGTGCCGGCCCTCGGGCAGATGCAAGGCCAGGGCGATGCCGGTACGGTAACCAAACCGGGCTTGCTCTTCCCACATATGCGCCTGCCCGCTGGCCAGGTAGGTGCTCTGGTTCCAGACGATGGGCACGCTTTGGTGTTTGCAGTGTTGAACCACGGGGTCATGGCGCCAGCTGCTGCGGTCCAGGTAGGTGGATGTGAACGACTCCGGCGTGTTGTCCACCGTCTCGAACTCGGACTCGCCGACGGTGTGATCCAGCACCACCGTGGCTGACACGGTGGAGAAGCCCAGGCTTTGCGCGAAGCGGATCACCTCGTGGCGAAACTCCTCGCGGCTGCGTGCCTCCAGCACCGCCTGATAACCCCCTTGCAGCATTGAATTGCTCCCGTCCATGGCGCGCATTGCAATAAACCGCGGGCTCGCGGTCAACTCGGTTATACCCCTGGCAAGGTTTACAGCTGGCGTGTCGAAAACGCTGCTTGCACACTGCACAAACAGTTACGCAAGTCTGTCCGCTCGTTGATCCACATTAGCAATTCGAAGTGATTGTTCTATGACTCCAGCTTGGATGGTGTACGCATGGCCACGGGTTCTTTGTGAAGCGCAGCATGCGCCTCGCTTGCAGTTTGCGCACCGCAGCACGCAGGTGCTGGTTCCAGGCGAAGGAGGGCGGCCCGCCATGGGACAAACCCTGTGGCAGGGGGACGACGGCGACACCGTCGCCGGTGTGGCCTGGGATTGGGTCAGCATGTCGGCGGGTGTGGTGGCCATGGTGGACCCTCTCGCTTTGGTCACCAATCTGCAGTTCCTGAATGCCGATGGCGAAGTGCTGGCGCCGCTGGAATCCGCCCGTCAGCTCAACGAGATCGTCCACACCCTGCCCTGGCAGTACGAAGTTCAGCGAGCGCTCGGGCAGCATTGAGGGCAGTTCTCGGCACGAAGCAGCCTTTGGTGGTTTTGCTCGTGAGGCCCTGCAGCCCGTGCCGCCACCGGGCTCATGGTTCCGGGGTCGACCCTGGCGGGCCGACTTCCCTGCGCTGCTCGCGCCTCGGGGCTGGCGCATAACTCACTTCGCTCCCTGCGCTCGCTTCGTTCAGACAGAAGCGCCAAGTCAGACCTTGAAGCGCACGAGTACGTGCGCGCCCCGAGGCGCTGTGCTGCTCGGCCCGGCACAATTCGCCCGGCAGCGGCACGGGCTGCAGGGCGCTTGCATCGCGATCGATCTGCCTCATCCACGGTGGAACACGCCATCTCCGGAGGTGGCTCGGCCCGCCGACGGGCGATTTGTGCGCGGCCGAGGGCGCAGCGGAGCGGCTCAGGCGCGTGTACTCACGCGCTTCAAGCGCTTACTCGGCGCCACTGTTTGACCACAGTGAGCGCAGCGAACGGAGGGAGTTTGGCGCCGCTGAGCTGCGGAGTGAGCACCGAGGGCAGTCGGCTCGCAGAGCCGAACCGCGAACCATGAGCCCGGCGGTGGGACGAGCCACCGCAGCGAGAAAGATCCAGACAGCCGAGGTCCGCAATGTGCCGTTCTCCGCCTCCCAGCACCCATGAAAAAGCCCGGGCATGCCCGGGCTCGTGTTGGAGGAAGAAGAAGGGAAAGCTGCCGCGCCTACTTGGACACCGCGCCGCGCATGGAGCGGGCCACGAAGAGCAGGCCGCCGGCCATCAGGGCCAGGCCCACGGCGACGCCGGGCAGGACCTGGGCGGCGCTGAGCGTCTCGCCCTTGAGCACCAGCATCATCAAGGTGTTCTGCGCCAGGCCCGGCACCCACAGATACCAGGGCGCTTCGCCGCCCGGGTTGAGCAGGGTGACCATGGGCATCAGGCTCACGGCGGTCATCACCATGGTGCTGCCGGCTTGGGCTTCCTTGAAGGTCTTGGAGCGGATGGCCAGGGCCATCAGCACGGCGCTGATGCCCACGGCCAGCGGCAGCTGCAGCAGCAGGAAGGCGATCACCTCGTAGCTGCCGAACTGGAACATGGCTTGCAGGCTGTCGCTCTGCAGCAGCCACTGCGCCGGCACAAAGCTGACGCAGGCAATCAGCGCCACCGCCATGCCCAGCAAGGCCACCGCGCCCCATTTGCCCAGCACCAGGGCGATGTGCTGCACCGGGTTCATCAGCAAGGGCTCCAATGAACCCCGTTCGCGCTCGCCGGCCGTGCTGTCCAGGGCGGCCGTCAGGGCGCCGTAGAGCACGGCCATGATGATGAACATGGGGATGATGCCGGTGATGCGGGCAGCGCGGGCCTGCACGCTGGCCAGGTCGCGTTCCTCGATGGCCACGGGCTGGAGCAATTCGCCCGAGACGCCGCGCAGGGCCAGGCTGAGGGCGGCGCGCTCCTGGCTGAAAGCGTTGACCAGGCGTTCCAGCCGGCCGACGCCGGCGCTGGCGCGCTGGTTGGCGCTGTCGCTGACCAGCTCTACCGTGGGCTTGTCGCCGGCCAGCAGTTCGGCCTCAAAGTTCTTGCCGATCACCAGCACCGGCTCCAGCAAGGTGCTGGCGCGCAGGCGTGCTTCGTAGTCAGCCGGGGCCTGTTTCAGGGTGTAGGTCTGGCGCTCCAGGAAGTTGCGCAGGCTGGGCGCATGCTCGATGCCCACCACCTGCACCTCGCGCTTGTCGGCCTGGCCCTCCAGCGAGGAGATCAGGCCCGAAAGCGCCAGCAGCAGCAGCGGGCCCATCAGCACGGCGGGGATGGACAGGCGCATCAGGGTGCGGCGGTCACGCAAGGCGTCGACCACCTCCTTGCGCAAGACGATCCAGAAGTTCCTCAGCAGACTGGAGCTGCCGCTGTTGTTGTTGCTGCTGGTGATGCTCGCGCTCATGCCGCCACCTCTTGTTGTTGATGTTGCTGCTGCTGAGTGAAGGCCAGCTTCACAAAGGCGTCCTCGAAGTGCTTTTCGCCGGCCAGGGCCAGCAGCTCGGGCACCGAGCCTTCGGCCACGCTGCGGCCTTGCGCCACCACCACCACATGCTCACAGAGCTGTTCCACCTCCGGCATGATGTGGGTGGAAAAGACGATGCACTTGCCGCCGCCCTCGGGCGAGCGCAGATGGCGCAGGGCCTCGCGCAGTGCCCGGGTGGCCAGCACATCGAGGCCGTTGGTCGGCTCGTCCAGCACGATGTTGGCCGGGTCATGCACCAGGGCGCGGGCCAGGGCGGTCTTCATGCGCTCGCCCTGGCTGAAGCCATCGCTGCGGCGGTCCAGGATGTGGCGCATGTCCAGCAGACGCGCCAGCTCCTCGGCGCGGGCGTTGGCCGCATCGGCTTCCATGCCTTGCAGGCGGCCGAAGTAGATGATGTTTTCGCGGGCGCTCAGGCGCGGGTAGAGGCCATGTACATCGCCCAGGATGCCCATGCGCGCCAGGGCTTGGCGCGGCGCCTGGCTGACCTGGATGCCGTCGACGCTGATCTGGCCGTGATCGGGTTCGAACAAGCCGCCCAGCATGCGCAAGGTGGTGGTCTTGCCGGCGCCGTTGGCGCCCAGCAGGCCGGTGATGCGGCCGTTCGGCGCATGCAGGCTGACATCGCGCACCGCTTGCACGGTCTGTTTCTTGCCCTTTTTGAAGAGAGAATAGCCGCCGCTGGCGCTGACGAAGCTCTTGCTGACGTTCTTGATTTCGATCATGGCTGCACCTTGGTGGCAGAAGCGTCTTGCACCGGCACAAAGGCCAGCGGGCGCGGGATGCGGGTGGCGCAGGCGGCGTCCTGGGGCAGGGCGGCGGCGTCGGTCTTGGCGTCGAAGAAGCGGAACATCACATCGCGCATGCAGCCGATGGTGGCCACGCCGTGGCCGGCCTCGGGCACGACGATGTGCTGGGCCTTGTCGCCCAGGGCTTTGGTCACCCGCTCGCCGTGGCGGGGCGGGGTCACCGGATCGGCGCCACCGCTGAGCACCAGCACGGGCATGGCGGCCTTGGGCACTTGGTAGAAGGCTTCGGGCACCTCGCCGCGGGGCCAGGTCTTGCAGGCGGCGCTGTAGAGCAGGGCGTCGCTGTTGCCGTAGTCGGCGCCCGGCTTGTCGCTCGCTTGCGGCAGGCGGGGCAGGTCCTCGGCGCAGACCACCGAGAAATGCATGCCCATGGCCAGGCGCGAACTCTTGTTCGAGCTCATGGTGCCGGTCAGGCCCATCAGGCCGTCAAAGCGGCCTTCGGCCGCCTCACCGATGGCGGCGGGCAGGGCGGCGGCCAGGGCTGGCATGTAGAGCGGGCCGCGCACGGCGCGCAGCAGCTGGCTGCGGGTCAGCGTGAACTGTTCTTGCTTGCCGGTCATGGGCTGACGCACCGTGATCTGGCGCGGCACGCTGGCCAGCAGCGCTTGCCACTGGGCACGCAGCTGCGGGTGGCGGGCCTGGCAGGCCGGTTCTTTTTCGCAGGCGCTGAAGGCGGCATCCAGCGCGGCCTGGTTGTCGGTCGAGAAGCTGGCGGGCAGCACCATGTCCGGCGGCGCCACGCCGTCGATCAGGGCGCGGCGCACCTTGCTCGGGAACTGGCGCATGTATTCCAGTGCCGCACGCGTGCCGTAAGAGGCGCCGTAGAGGTTCCACTGCGGCGCGCCCAGCTGCTCACGCACGGCCTCGAAGTCCTGCATGGCGATCGTCGTGGTGTACAGGCGCAGATCGCCGTGGGGCAGGCGGCTCAGGCTTTCCTGGCAGTCGCGCAGGCGGCGCTCCTGGGCTTGTGGGTCCAGGGCTTCGGCGATCGGCAGCTTGCTGTCATCGGCGCATTGCAGCGGGGCAGACTTGCCGGTGCCGCGCTGGTCGATGAAGACCAGGTCACGTCGGTTGTTCAAGCGCTTGAGCACGCCCAGCACCCGCGGCGCCACCGCAATGGCGCTTTGGCCGGGGCCGCCGGCCAGCATCAGCACCGGGTCGGGCTGCTTGTTGCGAGCCATGGCGGGCACCACCAGGTAGTGGATCTCGATCTGCGTGCCCTGCGGCTTGGCCGGGTCCAGCGGCCGCATGACGCTGCCGCATTGCATCTCATTGGGCATGCCTTCGATGCGGCAGGCGTGGGTGGGGCCATTGCCCAGCTTGCTCGTGCCGCCTTCGCTCGCGGCGGCCGCCGCCAGGCCCGTGCCCAGCAGCAGGGCCAGGCCGCTCAGCAGCGGGGCGGCTCCTGTTCCTTGTCTTTGTTTCCACATCAGCGTCGTCTCCAGACTTGGGTGCTTGTATGGGGGCGGATTATGGGCAGCGCCTGCAGCGCTTTGACTCCTGCCTGCGGCGAATGGCGGAACGCGGCGACAAGCTGCGGGGAATGCGGGGCGGCCGTTCAGTCGCCCGGCGCTGCAGTTTGTCGCAGCGCACGGACTCAGCCCGCCGATGGCGTTAGATTGAGGGCTGGGGCAATGACGGCCCCGGCATTCAGAAGGAGGAACCCAGATGTCCGTCGCCGAAGAACTCCACAAACTGGCCGAGCTGCACGAGCGCGGTGTGCTCAGTGACGCTGAGTTCGCGCAGGCCAAGGCCCGGCTGCTGAGCGGCGAGGCAGCGCCAGGCGCTTCTACCAGCGCGGGCTTTGCTCCGGCCGCCAACGGCCTGAACGAGCTGCGCCGCAGCCGCGAGGATCGCTGGCTGGGCGGTGTCTGCGGTGGCTTGTCTCGCATCACCGGCCTGGATTCCTGGGTCTGGCGCCTGCTCTTCACCCTGCTGGTGCTGTGCGTGGGCACGGGCTTGTTCGTCTACCTGCTGCTCTGGATCTTTGTGCCGCAGGATTGATCTCGGCGGCCGTTGGGCGCCTGCCTGCAAGAGTCGCCAATCCGGCGTATGGTTCGGGCTTTGCCGGCAGGTCCGCCGGCAAGTTCTCGCAAGGAAACCTGAACCATGAAGCTCTATTACAGCCCTGGCGCCTGCTCTTTGTCCCCGCACATCGCCCTGCGCGAGGCGGGCCTGAGTTTTGATCTGGTGCTGGCCAGCACCAAGACCAAGAAGCTGCAGGACGGCAGCGATTTCTACGCCATCAATTCCAAGGGTTCGGTGCCTGTGCTGGAGTTGGACAACGGTGAGCGCCTGACCGAAGGCCCGGCCATCGTCCAGTACATCGCCGACCTGGCGCCCGCCGCCAACCTGGCCCCGGCCGCCGGCAGCATGGCGCGCTACCGCCTGCAGGAATGGCTGAACTACATCACCTCCGAGCTGCACAAGGGCTTCTCGCCCCTGTTCAACCCGGCCACCCCGGAAGACTACAAGCCGGTTGCCCGCGCCGCGCTGATGGCGCGCCTGACCTGGGTCAATGCCCAGCTGGAAGGCAAGCAGTACCTGATGGGCGATCAGTTCACGGTGGCTGATGCCTATCTGTTCGTGGTCAGCAACTGGGGCCAGTACGTCGGTGTGGACGTCAGCGGCTTCGAGCACCTGGTGGCTTTCCGTGCCCGCGTGGCGGCCCGCCCGGCGGTGCAGGAAGCGATGAAGGCCGAAGGCTTGCTGAAGTGACCTGAGCCGAAGGGCGCAGCGCGGAGGAGGGGAGTCGCCGGGGCCGGACAATGGTCCCATGTCGACCTCCCGCTCCCACGTTCACGCCCAGGCCTGCCAGATCCTGCAGGCCTATCTGAGCCCCCGCTTTCCGGAAGAAAGCGCGCGGCTGCAAGCCTTGCAGGCCCAGCTGCAAGACCCGGACGGCGATGTGTTCAGCCGCGCCCAGATGCGCGGCCACATCACCACCAGCGCCATCGTGCTGGATCCCGCCACCCGCCAACTCCTGCTGATCCATCACAAGACCTTGCAGCGCTGGTTGCAGCCGGGCGGGCATTTCGAGCCCAACGCGGCGGCCGATCCCCTGCTGGCCTCGGCCCTGCGCGAGGCTCGCGAGGAAACCGGGGTCCAGGTCCTGCAGCCGCACCCCGAATACATCGACGCCGCCAGCGGCCTGGCCCTGCCGCTGGACATCGACAGCCATGCCATCCCCGCCAACCCGCGAAAGCAGGAAGGTGCGCATTGGCACCACGACTACGCCTACCTGCTGCTGGCCGACAGCCGCGCCCCGCTGCGCCCGCAGCTGGCCGAGGTTCATGCCGCCGCCTGGCAGCCGGTGCGCGCCTGGGCCGAGGCGCCCGATCTGCGTTTTCAAACGGTGGCGCGCAAGCTGGCGGCGCTGGGCCTGGCTTGAGCGGGTGGGCCGCCATGGCTTTCGCCTGCGGCGGACCTGCCACCTACACTGCGCAGCTTTGCCTGCTTCTGCGCTGCGCCCCATGCCCGATCGCTCTTTTGCTGCTCCCGCCCTGCCTCTGACCCCGCTGGCCGCCGGCCTGTTGACGATGATGGCGGCTTTGTCTCTGGCTCCGCTGGCCGCGCGCGCCAATGACGCCGCGGTGCAAGCCGCCAGCGATGCCTTCGGCACCAGCATCGGCCGCGAGACCATCGGCCTCTACACCAGCGGCAGCGTGCGCGGTTTCTCGCCTACGGCGGCCGGCAATGTGCGCATCGACGGCCTGTACTTCGACCAGGTCTGGGGCTTGAGCGCGCGCCTGCGCCAGTCCAGCAATGTGCGCGTCGGCCTGTCGGCCCAGGGCTTTGTCTTCCCCGCGCCCACTGGCATCGTTGACCTCAGCCTGCGCCGCCCGGACGCCGAGCCCAGCGCGCAGCTGGTGCTGGGCCTGGACCAGTGGCGCGGCCGTTTTGTCGATCTGGATTTCAGCCACCCGCTGAGCACCGACGGCCGCTGGGCCGTGACCGGCGGCTTCTCCAAAGCCCATGTCGAATACGGCAACGGCACCGACGGTGAATTCACCACCGGCAGCCTGGCGCTCTGGTGGCGGCCCGATGTGCACACCGAGGCCATGGTGTTCGCCTCGGCCATCGACACGCCTTACGACCGCATGGGCCCGCAGGTGTCCAGCGCCACCCCCGGTCTGCCGCCGCTGGGCGAAGCGCGGGTCTTCAAGGGGCCGGACTGGGCGGCCTACAGCGGCGTCGGCCGCAACTACGGCGCCACCTTGCGCCATGCCTTCAACCCGGCCTGGCAGCTGCGCGCCGGCATCTTCCACTCCGAAAACGACGACCGCGCCAGCTTCAGCAATCTGTTGCTGGGCATGGACGCCCAGGGCCAGGCCCAGCGCCTGGTGATTGCCGACCCGGCCAGCCGCGTGGCCTCCAACAGCGGCGAGCTGCGCCTGAGCTGGGCCTTCGCCCCGGCGCCCTGGGCGCAGCGCCTGCATCTGCAGCTGGCCGGCCGCGCCCGCGACCGCCGCACCGGCGGTTCGCAAAGCCTGGACTACGGCACCATGAGCCAGCTCCAGCCCTTCCAGCCGCCGCAGCCCACCTTTGCCTTCGGCGCGCAAAGCCTGGACGAGGTCAAGCAGCACTGGCTGGGCCTGTCCTACGAGCTGCGCTGGAACCAGCAACTGGAGTTCAATGCCGGCCTGCAGCACAGCGACTACCGCAAGCGTGTCGACCGCCCCGGCCTGCCGCTGACCGAGACCGAAGCCACGCCCTGGCTCTACAACCTCAGCGCCGCCTGGCATTTCAGCCCCGAGCTGGCGGCCTACGCCGGACTGACCCGCGGCCTGGAGGAAAGCGGCGTGGCGCCCGGCAACGCCAGCAACCGCAACCAAGCCTTGCCGGCCATCCTGACCACGCAGATGGACGCCGGCCTGCGCTGGCAGATGAGCCCGCGGCTGAAGCTGGTGGCGGGCGTGTTCGATGTGCGCAAGCCTTACTACAACCTCGACGCCCAGCAGCTCTACACCGAGCTCGGTGATGTGCGCCACCGCGGCATCGAGCTCTCGCTGAACGGCCGGCCGGCACCCGAGTGGCAGCTGGTGGCCGGCGCGGTGCTGATGCAGCCGCGCGTGCGCGGCGAGGGTGTGGCCCTGGGCCGGGTCGGCCCGCGTCCGGTCGGCCAGGCCGAGCGCATCCTCAAGCTCAACGCCGTGTACCGCCCGGCCGCACTGGGCGGTTTGAGTTTCGACGCCGGCTTCTCGCACACCGGCCGCATGCCGGCCACGCGTGACAACCGGGTCGAGCTGCCCGCCCTCAGCGAGCTGGACCTGGGCCTGCGCTGGCCCCTGCAGCTGGGCGGCCAGCCCAGCACCCTGCGCCTCTTGCTCAGCAATGCCCTGAACCACCGCAGCCTGGAGCTGCGGGGTAGCGGCAGCTATGCCGAACGACAAGGGCGATTGCTGGCCGTGAATCTCAGCAGCCGCTGGTGAGCGAGGGGAGGGGTGTGGGACAATGTTCCACATCATCGTCGCAGCCCTTGGGCTGCATGGACCCTGCCCGTTCGCCCATCGCCATGCCGACCGCCCTGCCGCAGGCCCAGCGCCTGTTCTCGATCCGCAGCATCGCCCGGCGGAGCCCTGCCCGATGACTCCGATGATGAAAAAGTCCGTCGCCACGCTGACCCTGGAAGCCAGCCTCAAGGTGATGCGGCCGCTGATCCGCATGCTGGTCAAGCGCGGCGTGGCCTACCCGGCTTTTGCGCAGGCGCTCAAGACCGAGTTCCTGGCGGCCGCGCAGCGCGAGCTGCAAGAGCGCCAGATGCCGCAGACCGACAGCGCCTTGAGCCTGCTCTCCGGCGTGCACCGCCGCGATGTGCGCAACCTGACCCGCCCGGCCGAGCCCAAGGTGGACGAGGCCGAGCTGGCCCGCCCGCTGAGCCTGGCGGCCGAGGTGGTGGGCGTCTGGCTCAATCTGCCGCCCTTTGTCGATGCCCAGGGCCAGCCGCGCGTGCTGCCGCGCAGCGGCAGCGAGGACAGCTTCGACGCCCTGGTCGCCCGCGTCAGCAGCGATGTCCGCCCGCGTGCGCTGCTCGATGAACTCCTGCGCCTCGGTGGCGTGGAAGAGAGCCCCGAAGGCCTGCGCTTGAACGAGGCGGGCTTCACGCCCCACCAGGGCATGGAAGAGATGGCCTGGATGTATGCCAACAATATGAGCGACGCCCTGGCCGCGGCCAGTGCCAATCTGCAGGGCGAGGCCAAGTTCCTGGAACAAGCGGTGTTTGTGGATGAGATCACCGCAGCTTCCGCCCATCAGCTGCACGAGGTTGCGCGCCAGGCCTGGCCTCAGGCCTTGAAGCAGGTGCTGCGCGAGGCCCAGATCCGTTTTGATGAAGACGCCAAGACCGCGCCCCGCGGCGACAGAAACCAGCGGGCGCGCTTCGGTGTGTATTTCTATTCTGAATCGATGAACGAGGGGGAGAAGCCGTGAAACCCAAGCATGTGTTGGCGCTCACGATCGCGGCGCTGTCGAGCGCTTGCGGTCCGGGCGTTGGGGGGACCGGTCGCACCGCCGAGCCGCGCGAGTTTGCCGTTCAGGCCGGCGCCCAGCCGGTGCCGGTGTGCAGTGCCGCTTGGGCTGGCTTGCTCAACTGCCAGCCGCCGGTGATCAACAGCAACGCCGTGGCCGCTGACCACCCGGGCACCACCAAGATCCAGTACGCCAGCGACAGCAGTGCCCAGCCCGAATGGGTGCTCAGCTTCGAGGGCAACAAGATCAGCCTGGAAGGCGGCTGCCCGCGCGTCAGCTTCACCGGCGAATGGGGTCAGGTGGGTAGCGCGGTGCCGCTGTATTTCGGCGGCTACCTCAACGCCAAGCTGATCCAGCCGGTGCTGGCCACCGGTGCGGTCAAGGCCCTGCCACCATCCAATCTGGAGAGCGTGCCAGGCCTGCAGCTGGAGCTGCGCAGCGAAGACGGTCAGCTGCTCAACCTCCTGCAGCTGCAGAAACTCAGCGGCAACAGCAGCAGCCCACGCAGCTGCTCTTGAGCGCCTGAGGCCTCCGGGTTTTCAAACTGGGGGCGTCCGGTGCAAACCCTGAGCAGTGCCTGGCCTGCCGCCGCTGAGAATGACGCGGACACCCCGCAGCTTTGGCGTTAGCTCGGGGTGGTGTGTTTCAGTTTGAAACATCACACCAAGCTTGGGGATGCGCAGCGCATGCGGGACGGGGGTGAGGACAAGTCGACGGTTCAGAGCACCGAGCCCCTGCCTTTGCGGGGCCGGGTGGACGCACCCCAGCTGCTGCCCAGCGCCGGCCGTGTGGACTTTGCCCGTTATGAGCTGCGCGAGCTGCTGGGCGAGGGCGGCCATGGTGCCGTCTATGCCGCCTGGGACAGCCGCTTGCAGCGCGGCGTGGCCCTCAAGCGCCTGAACCTGCAGGTCGGAGCCGCCGGCGATGCCGAGGCCTGGGTGCAAGAGGCCCGCTTGGCCGCCCGCGTCAGCCATCGCGCCTTCGTCACCGTCTACGACGTGTTCGTCGACCAGGGCGCCGGTCATATCGTCATGGAGCGGGTGCAGGGTCGCAGCCTCAGCCGTGTGCTGGCCGCCGGCCCGCTGAGCGTGGAGCAGGCCCTGGATTGGGCCCTGCAAGCCAGCGAGGCGCTGGCCGAGGCCCATCAGCTGAACATCGCCCACGGCGACATCAAGCCTGCCAATCTGATGATCGATGACAGCGGCCGGCTGCGCATCCTGGATTTTGGGGTGGCCCGGCTGATCGACCGCATGGCCACGATGGGCCCGGGCACATCCGGTACATCGGGCGCCAGCGGCCAGCCCCTGGTTGCCGGCACCTTGGCTTACATGGCGCCCGAGCAGATGCTGGGCCGGCCGGCCAGCGTGGCCAGCGACATCTACGCCCTCGGCCTGGTGCTGGGCGAGATGCTCAGCGGCCAGCGCGCCTTCATGGAACCCGACCCTCTGGCCCTGGCCCACCACAAGCTGCATGGCAGCGAGTTGATCCTGGCCCTGCCCGAGCTGCCGCCCGGCCTGGCGCCGCTGGCCGCTCTGGTGCAGCGCATGGTCAGCCGCCAGCCCGAGCTGCGTCCGGCCAGCATGGCCGAGGTGCACGAGGCCCTGCTCACTCTGCAGGACGGCTGGCTGCCGGGCAGCACCTTCCCGCGCCCGCGCTCGGTGCCCGCGCCCGCTCGCCCGCTGCTGCAGGCTGAAGGTCTGCCGCCATCGCCTGCCGCGGCCGGCAGGCGCCGCTGGTTGTGGAGCGGGGCGGCGGCCTTGCTGCTGGGCCTGGGCCTGGCCGCCAGCCAGGGCTATCTGCGCCTGCCGGGCCAGCCGGCGCCCTGGCCGCAGCGCCTGGCGCAGGCCGAGCAGCTGATCCAGGGTTCGGACGAAGACTTGGGTGCGCTCGAGCAAGCCCTGGCCCTGCTGGAACAGCTGGCCGCCGAGAAGCCCCAGCATGCCTGGGTGCAGGCCACCCTGGCCCTGGCCTATGCCACCCGCTATCACAACGAAAGCGTGGACGAAGCCTGGCTGCAGCGTGCCGACGCCAGCTCGCAGCTGGCCCTGCGCCATGACCCCATGCTGGCCCTGAGCCATGCCGCCCGTGGCATGGTGCTCAAGCTGCAGGGCCGTAGCGCCGAGGCCGAGTCGGCCTATGCCAAGGCCTTGCTGCTGGACGGCCAGGATGTGCAGGTGATCAATGGCTACGGCATGTTCCTGACCC
This sequence comes from Roseateles sp. GW835-FHT13E02, assembly GCF_058794035.1. Lineage (NCBI taxonomy): Bacteria > Pseudomonadati > Pseudomonadota > Betaproteobacteria > Burkholderiales > Sphaerotilaceae > Roseateles > Roseateles sp. GW835-FHT13E02. The sequence continues at coordinate 222,140 of NZ_JBXAGJ010000003.1, read as the reverse complement.
GCCAGCGCCGGCTGGACGAAGCACAGCTGCTGTTCGAGAGCGCGCTCAAGCGCCACCCCCAGAACAGCCGCTTGATGGACAACCTGGGCACGGTGTTCTACGAAAAAGGCGATCTGGCTGCTGCCGAAGCGCTGTTCCGCCGCAGCATCGCCCAGCGTGCCGGCGGGGTGAACAGTTATGCCAACCTGAGCGCGGTGCTGCTGCGCACCGACCGGGCCGATGAAGCCGAGGCCTTGCTGCAACAGGGCCTGAAGGCCCGGCCCAGCAGCCAGCTCTACACCAACCTCGGCAATCTGCTCTACAACCGGGGCCGCTATGTGCAGGCGGCCGAGGCTTTTGAAGCCGCTTTGTCGGCCGACAAGGGCCGGCCCGGTGACTACCTGATGTGGGCCAACTGGGCCGACACCTTGTTGCTGCTGCCCGGCCGCGGCGAGCAGGCGCGCGAGGGCTATGGCCGCGCCCTGCAGCTGATCGAGCCCCTGCTGGCGCGCTACCCCAAGGACGCCACCTTGCTCAGCCGTGCCGGCCTCTACGCCGCGCGCAGCCAGGACCGCCAGCGCGCGGCCGATTGGACGCAGCGCGCCCTGCAGCTGGCACCGCTGGTGCCCGATGTCCTGTTCCGGGCCAGCCTGGCCGCCGAACTTTCGGGCCAGCGCGATCTGGCGCTGACCCGATTGCAGCAAGCCCGCGCTGCGGGCTACCCCTCGCATCTCATCGAGCAGGAGCCGACATTGGCGGCCCTGCGCAGTGAGAGGCGCTATCACCAACAGCAAGCCCAGTGACGATTCATCAAGGAGGTTCGAATATGAAGATGACCAAGGTCCTGAAACTGTCTTTCAACGGCGATCAAATCAGCCGCAATCTGGTCTGGGTCAATCCCGGAGAGCTCAGCACCCAGCCGAAGAATGCCGGTGCCATCGAACTGCAGCAAGGCGACGATTTCCGTGTCGAGCTGATCATGTCGTTTGCGAACGAGTACGCCGAAGTCAACTACACGGTCCGTGAAGCCAAGTTCTACACCGTGCTCAACGAGGCCGATGGCAGCAACCAGACCTTGAGCCCCTTCGAATCGGAGGGCGAGGAGAGCCCCTGGACCGCGCTGGCCTTCAGCAGCCCCATGGAGGCTGTGGATGGGCACTACGTGCTGCGTTCCGACCCGGTCACGGTCAAGGCACCGGCCAGCAAGTCCCTGCGCTGGGAGCTGAGCCTGGTGCTGGTGGCTCTCATCCAAGGGGGAGGGCCGGCCTTCAACAAGGTCTTGCGCTTCGACCCCGAGGTCGTGGTCACCCAGCGTTGAGCGCCGCGCCGCACGCAGGCATCACAAAAAGCAAAGGCCGGCTCGCCATCACGAGCCGGCCTTTTTCATGGGCAGTTCAGCGTGCTTGCGCGCTCAGGCCTTCTTGCCCGGTGCCTTCACCAGCGATTCGCAGGTTTCGCGTTGCTTGTCGGCCGTGTCGACCTTGGCGCAGATGCCGTCCAGCTGGGTCTTGAGGCGGCTGAGCACGGCGTCATGCTGGCCCTTGTCGTTCCATTTGGCCAGCGAGCTGCCCACCTTTTGCAGCGAACGGGCGCTGCGCTCGTAGAAGCTGCCCTTGTCCTGCGCCGCTTCGCTGAAGAGCTGGGCGGCGGTCTTCTCGATGCGGGCGGCGTCCTGCGGCGCCAGCTCGGTCAGGGCGGCGAAATAGCCGGAGCCCCACTGCAGGCGGGTGGCCGGGCCTTCGCTCTTGTTGAAGGCCTCCTCGTACCACTTCAGGGCCTCGTCCTTGCGGCCTTGCTTCTTGGCATTGCTGCCCAGGGAGCTCATCAGGTAGTAGGGCGAGTGGCTCTTGCTCAGGCTGGCCTTGAGCAGATCGTCGCTGTCCTTCCACTGGCCGGCCTGGCCCAGCAGGTAGGCGGCCGAGGTGATCACGGCCTGGCGCTCGTAGCCATCGGTGATCTCGCGGTCGGCGCGGGCGGCGTGGTCCTTCACTTCCTTGACCAGGGTCGGGTTCAGCTTGGGATGCAGCTCGGTCGGTGCGACATCGAGGCGGGCCAGTTGCACCCGGGTCAGCAGGGCTTGCAGACGGTCGCCGCGCGACAGGGTGGCATCGGCTTCCAGGCGCTTCAGCGCGGTCTCGTACTGCGCCAGCAGGGCATTGCGCTCCGCGCCGGCGGCCGGGGCCAGGGTCTTGACGATGTCCGTCGCGCCGTAGGCCAGCACATCCATCTGGGCGCGGCTTTGCTCGGCGCTCTCCAGCACCTTGCTCACACGTTCGCGCAGGGCGGCATCGACCTTCAGGGCTTTGCCATTGTCATTGGCCGACAGGGCCTTGAGCCACAGCCGGGTGCTGGTGTCGGCGTCCACGCCTTGCGAGGCGGCGGCCAGCTGGGCCAGCAGGCCCGGCAGCTCGGCCGGCGGCACCAGCTGCTGCTCATCGGTCTCCCAGGAGTAGAAGCCCAGCAGGCGCCACTCGTTGGCGTTCAGCTTCTTGCCGGCTTTGGCATCGGCCAGCACGCTCTTGACCGGGCGGCCACCGGCCAGGCCCAGCTGCAGCACCTTGATGACCTGGGGCGCATCGATCTCGCCCGGCAGGCGGGTCAGCTCCTGGCCCTCGGGGTTGAACAGAATCATGGTCGGGTAGCCGCGCACCTTGAAGCGCGTGCCCAGCTTTTGCGCGCCGGGCAGGTCACCGTCGATGTGCACCGGCACGATGGCACGCGTCTGTTCGATGAAATCCACGCGATTGAACAGGGTCGCCTTCAGCTGGTTGCAGGGCGGGCACCACTTGGCGCCCCAGTACAGCAGCACCGGCTTTTTCTCGGCGCGGGCCTGAGCGAAAGCGCGTTCGATGTCGGCATCACCGGCGGCCGGCTGCCAGGCCACGCTGGCCGTGGCGCTGGCGGCCGCCTGGGCCGCGGGCAGCCAGGTGCTGGCGCCTCCGGCGCTCATCAAGGCCAGGCTCAGCGCCGCAGCGCGGGCCAGGGTGCTCGGGCGCAGCAGGGGGCTGCGGGCTTGGGAAGCGGTGGCGAGGCTCATCGTGGTGTCGGTCACTCGTTGGGCCACCCCGTGCCGGGTCGGCGCGAAGCGGTGGGATGAATGGAGGGTTGGATTGCAAGCAGATGCAGGATTGTGCGGCGTCTGCGCAAAACCTGCCTATGCGGGGCGCTCCTGAGCTTAGGCGTTTTGTGGCGCATGCCATGCGCTTATCGCACCGCAGGCGGCCGAAACGGGTGGCTTGGCCATTCCCGGCGCCGCCGAGGCAGCGGTTATCCTGCCGCCCCATGTACGCGTCCTATTTCGGCCTGAAACACGCCCCGTTCTCGATCGCGCCGGACCCGCATTACCTCTTCATGAGCGAGCGCCACCGCGAGGCCCTGGCCCATCTGCTCTATGGCCTGGAGGGCGGCGGCGGCTTCGTGCTGCTCACCGGCGAAATCGGCGCCGGCAAGACCACGGTCTGCCGCTGCTTTCTGGAGCAGATCCCGCCGAACTGCAACGTCGCCTACATCTTCAACCCCAAGCTCACCGTGCGTGAGCTGCTGCAGGCGATCTGCGACGAGTTCCACGTGCCGGTGCCCGCGGGTGCGCAGACGGTCAAGGACTACCTCGACCCGCTCAACGCCTTCCTGCTGGCCCAGCATGCCGCCGGTCGCAACAACGTCCTGATCATCGATGAGGCGCAGAACCTCTCGGCCGATGTGCTGGAGCAGCTGCGCTTGCTGACCAATCTCGAAACCGCCACGCGCAAGCTGCTGCAGGTGGTGCTGATCGGCCAGCCCGAGCTGCGCGGCATGCTGGCCCGGCCGGAGCTGGAGCAGCTGGCCCAGCGCGTGATTGCGCGCTTCCACCTGGGCGCCCTGTCCGAGGCGGAAACGGCCCAGTACATCCAGCACCGCATGAAAGTGGCCGGCCTCACCGGTCCGCTGCCCCTGGACCACGCCGCCCTGCGCTGGGTTCACCGCCTGACCCGCGGCGTGCCGCGCCGCATCAACCTGCTCTGCGATCGCGCGCTCTTGGGGGCCTATGCCGGCAGCCAGGCCAAGGTCACGCCGGCCATCGTGCGCCAGGCCGCGGCCGAGGTGTTCGATGCGCCTGCGGCCAGCCCGAGGCGCGGGCTGCCGCATCTGGGGTCCGGCCTGGCGGTGCTCTCGGCGGTGGTGCTGGTCGGCGCCGGGCTGACCTGGGCCGTGCAAACGCAATCTCCGGCAGGACGAAAACAAGCCGCCAGCTCGGCGGCTTTGTTGGCTGCGACCCCTTCAGTTCCGGCTTCTGCCGCTGCCTCCTCGGTCCCGGCCGCTGCCAGCGCCGCGGCGCCGCCGGCCTCGGCTGCCAGCAGCGCGCCTCCGCCCGAGCGGCCAACTGCCGAGCCGCTGCAGCTGGCCGACTGGACGCCCTCTGACGCTGCCGCCTGGGCCGCGCTGGCCGAGCGCTGGGGCTTGCCCCTGGCGCCGAACGAGGCAAAACCGTGCGACGCGGCCGCCCTGCAAGGCCTGCAGTGCTACCGCAGCGTCAGCGGCAGCCTGTCCCTGATCCGCCTGATGGACCGGCCGGTGCTTTTGACCCTGCAGCGCCCGGGCCAGGCGCCGGCACTGGCCGCGCTGGTGGGCCTGGACGGGCAGGAGCTGACGCTGTGGGTGGACGGCCGGCCGCGCCGGCTGGCGCTGGCGGAGCTGGCCAGCGCCTGGCGCGGTGAGTTCAGCACCTTGTGGCGCGCGCCGCCGGGCTATGCCGAGCGGGCCGCCAATGCCGGGCCCTTGCGCGAATGGCTGGCCGGCCAGCTGGACGCCCTGAGTCGCAGCGCCGTGCCGGGCGGCGCCCCTGCTGCCGCTTCCGCTGTGCTGCCCGGCTGGGCCGAGCTGAGCCCGCGCATCCAGGCTTTCCAAGCCAGTCAGGGCTTGCAGCCGGACGGCCGCGTCGGCCCGATCACGCTGATGCGACTCAACCGCGCCGCGGGTGTGGACGAGCCGCGGCTGGCGCCAGCGCGCTGAACGCAGCGGACGACCGAACGACCGATAGAAGAGAGATCAAACGAGCCGCCATGTCCTACATCCTCGACGCCCTGCGCCGTGCCGAAGCCGACCGCGAACGCGAGCGCGGCCAGGTCCCCGGCCTGCACGCCCAGCCACCCGCAGGCAGCGCCGCCGCGGTGGGCGCTGCTCTGAGCCCGCGCCGAGGCCGGCTCTGGGCCGCTGGCGGCGCCGTCGATGTGCTCCTGCTGGCGGGGGTCGGCGTGGGCAGCTGGTGGGCCGGCGGCAGCAGCCCGGCGGATGTACCTGTCAGTGGGCCTGTCGGTCAGCTGCCGCAGCAGCAGCAGCGTGCCGAGGCGCCGCCGCTGCCAGCCGTCGCTGGCACTGCCCCAACATTGCCGGCATCAGCGCCGACATCCACACCAATTGCGGCCCCAACGCTGCCGCCTCCGCCGCTTGCGGCCCCGGCGCCCGTCATCGCGCCGCCCGTCACCGCGCTCAAGCCTTCCGCTTCCGCCCCAGTGCTGGCCGCCAAGGCCAGCGCGCCCACGGAGGCCGCGCCCATCCCGCGCCTGGCCGAGTTGCCCGAGAGCCTGCGACGCGAGCTGCCCAAGCTGGCGATCAGCGGTTCCGTCTATTCCGAAGACCCGGCCAGCCGTTTCGTGATCGCCAACGGCGAGGTGCTGCGCGAAGGCGCCAAGCTCGGCCCCGAGCATGTGCTCGAACAGATCGGTACGCGCGAGCTGGTGCTGCGCTTCAAAGGTCAACGCTACCGGCAGGCGCTGTAGGGCACGCGAACTAACACCCACGCGCGTGGAACCAGAGGTTCGGCCGGCCGGCTGCATTCCGCAGCGGCAGCCACAGCTCGAACACTTCATCCGGCAGGGGGCTGCGCTCGCATTCCTTCACCCCGCTTGCGGCCAGATGCAGCCAGGTCTGCCCATCCACGATGCGGCGGCCCAGCACATGGGCCGAGCGCAAGGCCGGGGCCTTGGCGCGATCGCCAATCTGCAGGCTCTGCCCTGAGTTGCCCGGCTGGCTGCGCGCCTGTTCGATGGCGCCCTCCAGCAGGTAGAGCCAGGGCTTGTCGGCCCAGAGCGCTTCGAGCGAGATGAAGCCTGTTTCGCAAGATTCATGGACCCAGGCGCTGCCTGAGCGCAGGAGCAGCTGGCACCAGGGGCCCGATCTTGCGATGGCGATGGCAGCCGGCTGCTCGTACTCGATCTCGATCGTCGGCAGGGCCTCGGCCTGCGGGGCGCCATACCGTCGCAGGCCCACAACTCGCCCGCTGCTGCATCCGCCCTCCGGTTCAGGCTTCGCCGCGCGCACGAGCTCGAGCGTGCCGATGGGCACCTTGGCCCGAGGGCTCGCAAAGATCGGGACAGGCTTGGCCGGCGTCGGGTCGCAGGGATCGGCGCCGAACAGCCCGGGCCAGCGCAGCACGCCCACCATGCCGGCCGGGGGCTGGCGTTCGGGCTCCTGGGCGCATGCGGGGTGAACAAGGGCGAACAGGGCCCCAAGGATCAGCGCAAGGCTTCTCATGCGGGCAGCCTGTCGGCCACGTCATGCCCTCAGCGCGGACGCTGAACCGCAGTGGCGTCGTCCAGAACGAGAGTGATGCCGCCGAAGTGAGGGGCGCACAGGTTGTACATGCCGCAGACGATCCAGGTGCTCAGGTACAGGCTCAGCCACCAGCCGATCGGCACCAGGAACAAGGCCAGAGCCATTGGCATGTTGTGGAATGTGGCAACACCGGGCAGCCAGATGCTCAGCAGGCCGGCCAGAAGCATGCCGGCCAAGGCCAGCGCTCCGCCGACGGCGGCCACGATGCGCGCGGTTGCGCGGGGTGGGATGTGATGGATCACCTGTTGCATGGTGGGTCAGCTGCCTTTCTTCGGGCTCTGCTCGGTTCGGTCATGTTGCGGTGATTCTCGCCCGAGAGGGCTGGGGCTCATTCCGCCGCCAGTTTGCCCTTCAAATGGCGCGCAAAGTTGTCCAGGATGGCTTGCCAGCCCGTGCGCTGCTGCTCTTCCGAGTGGGTGGTTTCGCCGTCGAACGTGACCGTCACCTGGACGCCTGCGGCGCTCTCGCTGAACTCGACGATGCCGCTGCGGTCGCCAAACACGTACTCGATGCGCTGATGCGGAGCGATGTGCGTGTACTCGCCCGCGAAATCAAAACCAAAGGAGCCGTCCTTGGCCTCCATGCGCGAAGAAAACTTGCCGCCCGGGCGCAGGTCGACGGTGGCCGCGGTCGTGTGCCAATCCGGCGAGGCCGTGTTCCAGACCTTGATGTCCTCGGGCGTGGTGTAGGCCAACCAGACAGCGGGCAGGGGAGCGGGGACGAGGGTGGTGACGGTGATTTTCATGGGAACTCCGCTGGTTGAGTGTGGGGCAGAAGGTCAGGGCTTTGATTGAACGATGGGAAAACACGGGGGCCGATACGGATCGAGGAAGGCCGGTGTTCTTCGCACCGCCCGCGACCGAGGCGTGTGCTTTCTCTCTCCACCGCACGTTTGACCCCGATGGCCCTCAAGCGCTGATCTGATTCGATCCATTGTCAACCGTGACCGCGCTCTCGAAATAGCGAACGACAGGCTCGGTTTGGTACTTCTCGCGAACGAACACGCGCCAGGCCTCGGTGTACATCGATTCGGCTTCGGCGCGAGAGTTCCACAAGTAGACGCCCCCCGCGGTTTGGCCGTCTTCGGACAGCACATAGTGCTTGCGGAGCAGGCCAGGCACGCCCAGGTACTTGGGAGCAGTACTGAGAAAGATCTGGCGTGCTTCTTCGCCGCTGAGCGGCCTTGGCAAGCTGAATGATGTGGTGACGATGATCATGTGGGCCTCCCGGGGACAGGACAGGGTAGGGTGACGGTGCCCGGCTGTGGCGAACGAAGCAAGGATGGGAGCTCGGGTGAAAGCCGACTTGGCCGGGCCATAACGTCAAATGGCATGGACAGTCTACGTGCTGGAAATGAATCGAGTTTGACGCGGGTGATCTGCCCAGCGCACCTGTTCGTATGGCGTTTGCGGTCCCGGGCGACGCAGACTCCTTGTTCCCATGCATGATCACACCCCAGCCAGCGAATTCCAGCCCACCATGCCGCCCGCCAAGCCCCAGCTTCGCCTCGTGCCCCCTTCGCCCGCTTTCGCCACCGTTCCGCAACGCCTGGAAAAGACCTTGGCTCGCTTGCAAGCCGAGGCGCGGCCTGAGCAGTTGGCGGGCATGGCGTGTTTCGGGCTGACCGGGGCCAAGCGCCTGGGCCTGGCGGTGCCCACGCTGCGCAGCCTGGGCAAGGCGCTGGGCCAGGACCATGCGCTGGCGCTGGCGCTCTGGGACAGCGGCATTCCGGAGGCGCAGATCCTCGCTTCTTTGCTGGCAGAGCCGGAGCGTCTGAGCGCGGCCGAGATGGACCACTGGACCCAGAGCATGCAGTCCTGGGACGTCTGCGATCAGGCCTGCCTGAACGCGTTTCGGCGCACGCCGCTGGCCTGGGGCCGCATCGAGGTCTGGGCGGAGGACGAGGCAGAATTCGTCAAGCGGGCGGCGTTTTCGCTGCTGGCGGTGCTGGCCGTGCATGACAAGGCCGGCTCGGACGAGGCCTTCAGCGAGCACTTTGTAAAGATCGAAGCCGCCGCGGCCGACCCGCGTAACTTCGTCAAGAAATCGGTCAGCTGGGCCCTGCGCCAGATCGGCAAGCGCAACCCGGTGCTACGCGCCCGGGCTTTGCTCATCGCGAAGCGCCTGCGCGAGCGCCCCGAGCCGAGCGCGCGCTGGATCGGCGCCGACGCCTGGCGCGAGCTGAACTCCGACCTCAAGAACACCCCCACCGCTTAACTCGCCCTTCACCCGTTCACCTGTTCACCCCTTCACCCGAGGCCATCTCCATGTCCACCGAACAACGTCTCGCCCAGCTGGGCCTGGTCCTGCCCCCGACCAGCGCGCCGGCCGGCAACTATGTGGCTGCGCTGCGCAGCGGGCCCTGGCTGTTCTTGTCCGGCAAGGCACCGTCGCCGGTGGACGGGGTATTGCCGCGCGGCAAGCTGGGCCGCGAGTTCAGCGCCGAGCAGGGTTATGCCTTCGCGCGCTCGGCGGCGCTGGAGCTGATGGCGGCGCTGCGGGCCGAGCTCGGCTCGCTCGACGAGGTGGTCCAGTTCGTCGAGCTGCAGGGTTCGCTTCACACCGTGCCCGAGTTCGAGGCCCATGCCGAGGTGCTGGACGGCGCCTCGGATCTGCTGCACCAGGTCTTCGGCCCGGTGCGGGGCAGCCATGTGCGCTCGGTGGTGGGTGTGTGCTCCTTGCGCAAGGGCGTGCCTTTGACGCTCAAGGCCACGGTCGAGATTCGCCCGGCTGCGGTAGCACCTTGATCGAGCAAGACCTGACCCCATTCCCACCGCTGCCCCTAGGGGCGAACCGTGGTGAAAAGGGCGGGTTTTTCCCATGACCTAGGGGGGACAAGCGCGGCCCCAGGCGATACCCTCGCTGCAGAGGCCGAGGTCGCCGCCCGCCAGCGCCTGAATCCGGTCGGTTCGGCGCCGATGAGGCTGCCGCCCTTGCCCTTGTTGATGACGAGAATCCCCCGAGTGGATGGAGTGCCCCGATGACGATGATGATGAAGAACGCCTTTTCTCTTGCTGCCATGCCCGGCCGCCTGGTCCTCGGTGCCCTGGCCGCCGCCAGCCTCTTCCTGGGCAGCGCCGGCAGCGCCCTGGCCACGCCCACGCTGCTGGTGGATCGCGGCCTGCCCACGGCCAATCTGAACAGCCCGGCCGGCAGCCCGCGCAGCAACACCGCCGTCAATGCGGGCGCACCGCGCGAGTTCGCGGGCGATGACTTCCAGCTCGGCAACAGCCTGCTCGGCTGGAACGTCAGCAAGATCAGCACCTGGGTGGTGGGCGGCGCCACCGACAGTTTTCTGGGCGATCTGTACAGCTCGCTGTCCTTCTACATTGGCGACGCCGATGGCGACGGCCTGCAGCGCCTGGCCTTCTCCAACCTGAGCAGCGGCAGCGACGCCACCCCGGGCAGCGGCAGCGGCCCCAGCATCAGCGCCACCCGTGTGGCCTATGTCGATGGCAGCACCTTCGACAGCCCCGAGGGTCCGCGCGCGCTCTACCGCGTGGATTTCGACAACCTGGGCCTGCATTTCGCGTCCAACACCCTGGTGCAGTTCGGCATCGATCTGGACGGTGGCCGCGGCACCTTTGCCCATGCCAGCAACGCCGCCCTCAGCGGCCTGCCGCAACCCGGTGCCGACGACCGCTACCGCCTGTTCAAACTCAGCGACAGCATCCCCGGCACCGCCGATTTCACCGGCTTTGCCTGCACCGGCCAGGATGCCGGCTGCGTCGGCGGCGCCTTCACCAGCGATGTGAACGTGCAGGTCTTCGGCAATGCCGTGCCCGAGCCTGGCACCGTGGCGCTGAGCGGCATCGCCTTGCTGGCCCTGGCGGGCAGCCGGCGCCGCGCAGGGCGTGGGGCTCCAGCCGCACAAGTGGCTCAAGCCTGATCGGCGAACAGGCCGGGCTCGCCGGCCGCTCGCTTCTTTCTCTCATTTCTTCATTCAATCGTCATCGTCGTCGTCATGGCTTCCGGCCTTGGCCTCGGCGTGGCCCTGTGAGCTGCTGGCCCGGTCTCGGTCGGGGCCCGCGCCCAGTGGTGCATCTTGCTGCCACTGCCAGGCCCAGAAGCCCAGCACCGCGGCGACGATCAGCGCGGCCAGCAGCCCGCCATTGCGCTGCACCAGGTCCGGGCCGCGGCCGGGGGCCTTGCCGCTGAGCATGGGGCCGGCCAGGTTCTGGCGCCGCAGCAGGCTGACACCCAGCACCAGGCCGATATGGGCCAGTGCCAGGGCCAGCACCAGATTGCCCATCAGCTCGTGGCCTTCTTCCATGGCCTCGTCCAGCCATTCGGCCCTCGCGCTCCACCATTCCAGCTCCAGGCCCATGCCGCTGAGCGTGGCCAGCATCAGCGTGGCCAGCAGCCCCAGCACCAGCACCGCGTTGAGGGCCTGAAAGCCTGCCGGCACCGAGCCGCGACCCTGCCGCCAAGCCTGCAGCTGCGCCGGCAGCGTGCGGACCTTGTCCCACCAGACGGAAGCCTGCACACGGCGTGGCCCCAGCAGCGCCCACAGCAGGCGCGCCAGCACCAGGCCCAGGGCGGTGTAGCCAAGGGTGATGTGCAGCAGATGCCAGCGCTCGCTCTCCGCGGAGAGGTAGGCGCCGCTGAAACTCAGGGCCAGCAGCCAGTGCAGGGCGCGGGTTGGCGCGTCGATGACGCGGCGCTGTGGCGCCGGGGCGGGCGAGCCGGTGTCGCCTTCACTTGGGTATGCGGATGCGGTGTTCATTGAAATCTCCTTGTTCAGCGCCGCCGTGGCAGGCGGCGCAATGGGCAGCGCTTTTGATGGAGGCGCGCTTCCAGGTGGCGGCTGGCACTTCATCGTGCTCGCGCACAAACCAGGCGCTGCGGGTGATGCGGTCTTCGGGCGGCGTCTCGCGGGCGCGCTTGCCCGTGGCTGCGTTGGCGCTCAGCCATTGGCTCAGCTGCGCCACGGTGGCGGGGTCCAGCGAGGCATCGCTGCCGTAGTGCTTGCCGAGGTTCTGGCTGATGCGCTGCCAGGACGCCGCCGGCATGAGCCCCGGCGGGTAGGCGATGTGGCAGGCCGCGCATTCCTGCTGGTAGGCCGGCAGCAGCGGCACTTTCAGGCGCTGGCCTTCATCGGCAGGGCAGAGCGGCGCCACCAGGGCCAGGCCGATCAGGGCGAGCCGGCGGAGTCGGGCGGTGCTTGTGTTCATGGGTGAGCCTTTCGGTTCAGGGTTTGAGCGTCATCAGCCAGGCGAGCACATCTGCCTTTTCACCGGCGCTGCACTCGCGGTTCAACACGTCCTTGCAGTTGCGGCGGAACCATTTCTCCACCTTGGCCGGCTCGCTGAAACGCCGTGGGTTGAAGGCCGGTGCGAGGGCGCCGATCTCCTTGCCGGTGCCGGCGTGCTGGCCCGCCCGCGTCGGCACAGCCTGGTGGCAGGAGGCGCAGCTCCACTCCGCACCGTGGCGCTGGGTGAAAAACGCCTGGCCGCGGCGGGCATCGGCCGGCGCCTGGGCCGCGGCCACATAGCCATCCAGCAGCTCGGCCGGGGTGGCGGCGCGGGCCAGATTGGTGCCGAGGAGGGCGGCCCCCAACAGCAGGGGCCGCAGCAAATGGCGCTTGATCTTGGGGAAACGGGGCATGGCGCGGGTCCTGACTGAGGCAATGCCTCCATGCTGCGCGCGCTTGCTTAGCGCTATCTGAAGTTGGCTGGCATGTCCCAGCGCGGCGCTCTCCTACATGCCGCGGTCACATCCCTGGCCATACTCTGAGGGGATGAAGCCACATCCAGCGCCCCCGGCCCTTGACGACGACAGCCAGCAAGGCCTGAGCCCCGCCGAGGCGGCGCGCCGCCTGGCCCAGGACGGGCCCAACGAGCTGAGCCCGCCCCAGCACCGCACGGTCTGGCACATTCTGGCCGAGCTGATCCGCGAGCCCATGTTGCAGCTGCTGCTGGCGGCTGGCGCCATCTACCTGCTGCTGGGCAATCGCGGCGAGGCGCTGATGCTGCTGGCCTTTGTGTTGCTGACGGTCGTCATCAGCGTCAGCCAGGAGCAACGCACGGCCCAGGTGCTGGAGGCTCTACGCGACCTGACCAGCCCGCGCGCCCTGGTGCGGCGCGGCGGCCAGGCGCAGCGCATCGCCGGCCGCGAGGTGGTGTGTGGCGATCTGTTGCTGCTGGAGGAGGGCGACCGGGTGGCGGCCGATGCGCTGCTGCTCAGCAGCCACGACCTGCAGACCGATGAATCCCTGCTCAGTGGCGAATCGCTGGCCGTGGACAAGCGCGCCGGCGCCGAGCAGGAGGCAGGCCGGGTGTTTGCGGGCTCGTTGGTGGTGGGTGGCCAGGGCCTGGCGCGGGTGACGGCCACTGGCGTGCGCAGCGAGATCGGCCGCATCGGCAGCTCGCTGGCCGAGATCGAGATTCCGCCCACGCCGCTGCACCAGCAGACGCGCCGCCTGGTGCGCTTGTTCTCCATCCTGGGCCTGGCTTTGAGCGTGCTGGTGCTGCTGCTCTTCGGCCTGCTGCGTGGCGATTGGCTGGGCGGGGTGCTGGCCGGCATCACCCTGGCCATGTCCATGCTGCCGCAGGAGTTCCTGCTGATCCTGACGGTGTTCATGGCCATGGGCGCCTGGCGCCTGTCGCAGCAGCGCGTGCTGGCGCGCCGCGCCGCCACCATCGAGACTCTGGGCGCCGCCACCGTGTTGTGCAGTGACAAGACCGGCACGCTGACCGTCAACGACATGGCCGTGGCCGAGCTGGCCGCGCTCGGCGAGACGCCTTTGCGCTGGGTGGCCGCGGCCGGGCAGGCGCTGCCCGAGGCTTTGATGGACGTGCTGGACGTGGCCGTGCTGGCCAGCGAGATCGCGCCCATCGACGCGATGGAGCGTGCCTTGCACAGCCTGGCCGAGACCCAGCTGCCCCCCGAGCGCCGCCACCCCGGCTGGCGCCTCGTGCATGAGTACGGGCTCAGCCCCGAGCTGCCGGTCATGGGCCATGTCTGGCAGGGCGAGGGCCTGGCCGACTCGCGCCTGGCGCTGAAGGGCGCGGCCGAGGCGGTGGCGGCACTGTGTGGCCTGAGCGAGGCGCAGCGCGCCCAGGTGGCGGCCGAGACGCAGGCCATGGCCGAGCGCGGCCTGCGCGTGCTGGGCGTGGCCTGCGCCGATGCCGCGCTGCCGGGCCCGCCCTGGCCGGCCGGGCCGCAGGGCTTCGCCGGCCTGCGTTTCCTGGGGCTGCTGGCGTTTGCCGACCCGCTGCGCCCCGAGGTGCCCGAGGCGATTGCCCAATGCCGCGCCGCCGGCCTGCGCGTGCTCATGATCACCGGCGACCACCCGGCCACGGCGCGCGCCATCGCCGGCCAGGCCGGCCTGGATGTGGCCCAGCCCGCCATCACCGGGCCGGAGCTGGCCCAGCTGTCCGATGAAGCCCTGCGTCAGCGCCTGGCGGCGGGTGCCAGCGTGTTCGCGCGCATCAAGCCGCAGCAGAAGCTGCGCATCGTCGAGGCGCTGAAGGCGCAGGGCGAGGTGGTGGCCATGACCGGTGACGGGGTCAACGACGCCCCATCGCTGAAGGCCGCCCACATCGGCATTGCCATGGGCGGGCGTGGCACCGATGTGGCCCGCGAGGCCTCCAGCCTGGTGCTGCTGGACGACCGTTTCTCGGCCATCGTCGGCGCAGTCCGCCTGGGCCGCCGCATCTACGACAACCTGCACAAGGCCATGGCCTTTGTGCTGGCCGTGCATGTGCCGATTGCCGGCCTGTCGCTGCTGCCGCTCTTGTTCGGCTGGCCGCTTCTGCTCTCGCCGGTGCACATTGCGTTTCTGGAGCTGCTGATCGACCCCGTCTGCTCCATCGTCTTCGAGGCTGAGGAAGAAGAGACCGATGTGATGAGCCGGCCGCCGCGCGACCCGGCCGCGCCGCTGTTCTCCGGCCGCTTGATCGCCTGGAGCGTGGCCCAGGGTGCGCTGATCCTGGCGGTGGTGGGTGGCCTGTACGCCGTCCTGCTCAGCCGTGGCCCGATGAGCCAGGAGGCGGTGCGGGGCACGGCTTTCCTGGCCCTGGTCAGCTGCAATATCGCCCTGATCCTGGCCAGCCGCAGCCTGAGCGGGCGCTGGCGCGAGGCCTTGTTGCGGCCCAACCGCGTGCTCTGGCAGGTGCTGGCCGCCACCGCCGTGTTGTTGGCCGCGGTGTTCTGGCTGGCGCCGCTGCGCGAGGTGTTCCGCTTCGCCGCCCTGAGCCCGGCCTCGCTGGGCCTGGGTCTGGCGACGGGCGGCTTGATGCTGCTGGTCTTGCTGCTGCTGCGGCGCTGGAGCGGGGTACACCCCTAGTTTGTCGATCTCCGCGTGGCCGCTGTGGGCGGCGGAATGCGTAAGGACTGAAGGAGTGGCTGAGGGCGGAGCGGGGCTTCTTCCTCGTTCATTCATTCATTCCACTTCCTTTGATTTCAGTTCCACAACGCATCCACACAGGAGTTCACCATGAACCGTCTTCTTGCTCGTCGCCCGACCTTCCGCCGCCTGTTCGGCAGTGCCACCGCCTTGCTGGCCCTTTCAAGCGCCGCGGCGCTGGCCGCGCCGGTGTCGCCCACGTCCTACGACATGCCCAATGGCTACGGCACCGCCAGCGGCGGCAGCTTCAACTACTGGGACCGCGGCTACAGCGGCAGCGGCAACACCCAGCTCGACTTCGCACCGCTGAGCGGCGGCCTGGGCGACCTGAGCGACGGCGTCATCGCCACCGATCGCTGGGACCGCGTCGAGAACCTCGAAGGCACCGGCCCCTACGTCGGTTGGTCGGCCATGGACCCCGTCATCACCTTCCACTTTGCCGAAACCCTGGCCTTCAGCCAGCTGACCATCTGGCACGACGATGCCAACGGTTATGGCAATGTCGCCACACCGCGCGGTTTCATCGTCACGGTGGGCGGCCAGTCGCAGAGCTTTGACATCATGGACCCGGCTGGCGACGCGCCCTTTGCCTCGGTGCTGAACCTGGGCCCCGGCTTTGTCGGCAGCAGCCTGCAGCTGCAGGTGCTGCGTTACGACACCGCCACCATGCTCAGCGAGGTGGCCTTCGAGGCCCAGCCCGTGCCCGAGCCGGCCAGCGCCGTTTTGCTGGGCCTGGGCCTGATGGCGGTGCTCAGGGTCGGCGCCCGCCCGCGTCCACGTTCGGGGGATGCCCTGCCGTCCTGAAGCGCGGCGGCCGTGATAGCCTTCTACCGAGGCCTTGAGTTCAACCCTGGTGGAAGGCTCGCTCCATGATGAGGATGCTCAAACGCGTGCGCGATTCGGGCTGCAGCGGCCAGGCCTCGCGGCTTTGGCCGGCGTGCTTGTTGTTGATGGGGCCGCTCCTGTTGCTGTGTCCCGCAGGCCCCGCCCAAGCCGCCGAAGTGCGCATGGCTTTTGGCGAGAAGATCCCGCCGTTCTGCTTCCCCAAGACCGACAGCGGCATCGAGCTGGAGGTGATCCGCGGTGCTCTGGCCTACAAAGGGCATCAACTGAAGCCCCTGTACTTTCCGTTTGCGCGCATCCCGGTGTCCTTCCGCGACGGCACGGTCGATGCCGCCATGACCGATCTCGGCCAGGACCTCAGCAGCGCCGGCGGCCACTATGCCGACCCGGCCGTGCTCTACGACAACGTCTTCATCACCCTGAGCCGGCGCCAGCTCAAGATCAGCACGCCTGCGGATCTGAAGGGCTTGAGCGTGGTGTCCTTTGCCGGGGCGATCAAGCGCTATCCCGAGTGGCTGGAGCCGGTGCGCCGCGCCGGGCTCTACACCGAGATCAACGACCAGTCGGTCCAGGTCAAGACCCTGATGTTGGGCCGCTACGACGTGGTGCTCAGCGACCGCAACATCTTCAAGTACTTCGCCCTGCAGCTCAAAAGCGAGGGCTTCACCGAGCTGCAGCCGGTGGACGAAACCGCCTTCGTCAAGCTCAACCCGCAGGACTACCGCCCCGTCTTCCGCGACCCCCGCATCCGGGACGACTTCAACCAGGGTCTCAAGCAGCTGAAGGAATCGGGTCGCTTTCAGGCGATTTATGACAAGTACCTGAAGGACTGAGTCGCTCGTCGTTTGCGTTTGCGCGGGCCGGGAAGCTCAGCGTGTCACCATCCTCGGGCACCCAGACCCGATCCTGCATCCCGCCCGCCCGCGCCAACTCTCGAACCCGCGCCCGCGTGCCCGGGCAATGGTCCAGCGCCTCCAGATGGTTGGCGACGATTTGCGTCTGTGGGCACAGCGCGGCGGCCTCGATCAGCGCCTCGGGCGTCAGCAGGATCTCGGCGCCCAGGTCGAAGCGCGCACCGCCGGCCGGCAGCACGGCCACATCGGGGCGCAGGGTGCTCAGGCAATCGCGCAGCGGCTCGCACATCACCGTGTCGCCGGCCAGGTAGACGCTGGGCTCGCCGGCCACCTCGATCAGATAGCCATGGCCATGCTCCATCAGCAGGCCGGCGATGCCGCGGCCATGCACGCAGGGAATCGGCGTGATGAAGGCGCCGCTGAGTTGGGCGGGCAGCAGAGGCTGGCGGCCCGGGCCTTGCAGGGCTTGCACCTGCAGGCCGCGCTGGCGCAGGTAGTCGGCATCGCGCGGCATGGCCAGCACGGGCACGGCGGCCTCGCGCAGCCAGCGCTTGCCGGCGCGATCCAGGTGATCGAAGTGGCCACGCTGGCAATGGGTGATCAGGCCGTGGCTGACGCGGCCCAGCAGAGCCTCGCTGCCGGGCGGCAGTGGCACCAGCGGGTTGCGGCGGCGCTGGCCGCCGAAGTAGCGCAGGGCGGGCAGGGCGCCGGCTTCGGCCAGCATGGGGTCGACCAGGAGCGTGATGTCCTGGCCCTGGCTGTGGAACTCGAGCACGACGGTGGCATTGCGGAGCTGGGTGATCTTCATGGTGGACCGGTGTGAGAGGGGATGGCGCCATTGTTGAAATTCCAGTCCGCCCGCAAAATGGCTGAATCGGAAATTAAATTGGCCATTCATGCCATCTTCAATTCGCCGCACGGCCGCGGGCCCGCCCTTCACCCTGGGCCTGCTGCTGTTCGAGGGCTGCATGCCGGCCGGACTGTTCGCCGTGGCCGATCTGCTGCGCGCGGCCCATCTGCGCGCCGGCCGGGAGTTGATGCGCTGGCGCTGGTTGACGGTGGATGGCCGGTCGGTGAATGGAATCAGTGGTGGAACCGAGGGCGGGCCGACGCTGACGCCCGAGGGCGCCTTGGTCGACAGCGCGGATGAGCTTGATGCCCTGTTGCTGCCCGGCCTCTGGGTCAGTTCCCTGGAAGGCTTGCAACAGACCCTGCAGGCCCGCCGTGCCGAGATCGCTGCCCTGCGCGCCTTGCCTGCCCGCTGCGCGCTCTGGAGCTACTGCGCCGGTGTGCCCTTGCTGGCCGCCAGCGGCCGGCTGCAGGGTCAGGCGGCCACGGCCACCTGGTGGCTGGCGCCGCATCTGCAAGCGCTGTTCCCGCAGGTGGCTTGGCAGTTCGACGAGTCCCTGGTGGACAGCGACAGCACGGTCACCGCGGCCGGCGCCAACGGCTACCTGGCCCTGATGCTGGACCAGTTGGCGCGCCGCATGGAGAGTGAGAGCCTGCGCGAGGTGCAGGAGGTCTTGATGCTGCCCCAGCCGCGCCAGCGCCACCCGGCTTTTGCCGCGGTCAGCCTGATGGCCCTGCGCGAGCCCTGGCTGCGCGAGCTGCTGATCTGGGCCCAGCGCACCCCGGCCGTGGCACTGACCGTGCCGGCCGCTGCCGCCGCCTTGAGCCTCTCACCGCGCACCCTGAGCCGCCATCTGCAAGCCGCCACCGGCCTGCCCGTCGCCAGCTGGTTGCGCCGCGTCAAGCTGCGCCAGGTGGCCGAGCGCCTCTCGCGCGGCCCCGAGCCGCTGAAGCGTCTGGCCGAAGACCTGGGCTTCAGCACCGAGGCGGCCCTGCACCGCATGTTCAAGCAGACCACGGGGCTGACGCCGCAGGTCTACCGGGCGCAGTATCGGCAGGGGACTTAGGCTGCATCCGTTCCCGCTGAAATCGCTGCCTTGGATCGAGGAGGAAGCATGCCGCTCACCCCGGCCGTGCGGCTGCGTCAGCGGTTCCTGCCGCAAACGAAGACAACGCCTTGCATGCTCTAGACGCCGGCCGCAGTCAGTCCTTGTTCTTCGCTAGGCGCGCGACGAGTTTCATGAGCGTGGGCACGCGCTTCCTGCCGTGCATCGCGCGCAGGCGAGCCTTGGCCGCGCCGAGGTCGATGCCCGCACAGGTGACCAGCAGTGGCTGCGCTTCCTCGTCTTCTTCCCGCATCACCTCGAACTGTGCCGTCAGGCCCGGCAGGCGCCTTTTCGACACGCCGACGATGGGCACGCTGCCGCCCAGGGCGTGAAAGATGTGCTGACCCAGGCCGGGCGTTTCACCGCCATCCAGATGCACAAAGCCGTCGATCAAGATGAGCTCGGGCTCCAGCGTGTGCTCGCGCAGCAGCTGCATCACGCAGGGCAGTTCGCGCAGGTCCAACGTTCCCCGGACTGCTGGTTCGACGTGGGCGATATGCGAGACGTAGGTGCGGGTCGCTTCCGCCGCATCCCAGGCCTCGAAAGCCACCGCGGCAGCCCTGGCACGGGTCGCCTGCGCGTCCTCGAAATGAACAGCCACGATGAGTTTCATGCGGGATTGATGGTGAGTCGCGGTGACTCAGATGCTGGAACCGCTTGCCAGGGCGACTGCGAGGAAGCCGATGGAGCCGATGAAGAGCAATAGGGCCGAGGAGAACCACAGCTCCAGCCAGGTTCCAATCTTTGCCTTGGGTGGATGACCCGCTCGCTCGATGAGCAGAACCGGTACGGCCTGCCCCAGTGTTGGGCTGGTCTTGGACGAACTGGTGACGGTGCTTCGCAGTTGGATGCGCTGTCCCGTTGAAAGCTCGAACTCCACGCGGTAGTACCGCCTGGTGCGGCCAAACATGCGATAGCACCGCTCGCTGACGACTCGCCCCTCGACCCTGCGTGCACGCTGCACGAACACCAGCTGCTGGAGGCCGGCTGCCAGGGCTGCAGGCAGCACAGCGATGCTCAGCAGCAACAAGATGCCGATGGCCAAGGTGCTCAAGTTCGAGCTTTCAAACACTTGGTGTTGCTCACCGTCGAGCGCGGGCGGCGGACGCAGGCAAGACCCTTCATCATGCAGCCCGTTGTTTGAGGATTCGCCAGCCGAAACCAAAAAAGGCCAAGCCCGCAGCCAGCCACAGCAGACCTCCCACCCACATCCCCGCGCGCTCGCCGAGCAGTTCTGTGAACAGCAAGCTCAGGCCACAGATGGCTTTGCAGCTGGTGCCGGATGCCTGGAGGGGCCGGCCCAGAAGAGCCGCCAGCCCCATCAGGATGCCTGCAGCGCCGAGCGTGATGGCAAACCAGGCGAAGAGTTTGGTTTCGCGTTGCATTGGATCGAAAGGTATCGGGCGGGCTGGATGGTTGGATGGATCAAGTCGGGATGGACGCTGAATTGGCCTGTTATGCCAGTATGGGCCCCTGATGCAAAAAGTCATGCCCGGGCCTTGTGCATCGAGTCGACTCGATCGTTCACTCACTCACTAATTCATTCATTCACTCGCCAGACGGCTCACATGCACTGCCAGCAACTTGCAAGAAGTGCCTGGTTGCGACGAGGCCTGGAGCTCATAGCGAACACCGCTGTGATTGATGGCGAGCGCCCAACTGGCCTCGAACGGGTCGTCTGCTTGCAGCGAGGTCGGCGCAACAGACCGCCGGGCGGACAGGCCCGCCGTCTGACGCGGCTGCGGAATCAGCTCTTGGACTGCACCTAGCGGGCGCGCCAAGTCCTCGAGAGCTCGTGCCAGGTTTACGCTGTTCTTGGGTTCGGCGAACATCGCCGCCAGGTCGTTGAACTGTCCTTGCGACAGCAGGTGCGCGGCCTGCATGGCGCAGGAGTCAGCAGCAAGCGAGGCCAAAGGCGCCATGGCCAGGCTGGCAACTGCAAGTCGCGTACGAATCATGAACTCTCCCTCGCCTCAACGGGCTTTGCTCGTGGTTCTAGTTTATGGGCGAGCGCGAGGCGGGCGGCTTGAGCCCCTCCTTCTTCAGCGCAGCCCCGCCCCAATCCTCAGCACGGGACTCAATGCCCCGGCCACCAGAACTTCATATCCCCGTACTCCCAGGCCCAGGGCAGGCCGGTCTCGCCGAGCACGGCCTGCACCAGGGCCGGGAAGGCCGGCTCGGCCCGCACATCGTTGGAGAGCATCACCAGGCAGCGCTTTCTTGCCTCGATGCAAACCCAGATATTCGCTGTGGAGTCGTTGTGCCCGCCCTTGAAGAAGCCGGCACCTTGCGGGCCGGTGAATGCGATCACGCCTAACGCGGCGCCCAGTGATGGGTAGGGTGGCGTGGCGAGGGCTGGCTGGAGCGAAGGGAACTGGCTGCGCGTGGTGATGGGGAGTTGCGGCCGGGTCAGCTCGGCGAGCGCGGCAGCGCTCAGGCCATCGCCGCGCACATAGGCGGCGGCCAGGCGGCCCATATCGGCAATGCTGGTGTCCATGGAGCCCGAGGCGCGCACCCGGCTGCGCTCGTCATGAGGCTCTGGCCGCCCGTCCAGGGTGAAGCCGTCGGCCAAGTTCGGTCGAAAGTCAGGACGCCAGATCAGGCTTGTGCGGCTCATGGCATTCGGCGCAAAGATGCGCCGGTGCATCTCCGCACCGACATCCAAGCCCAGGCCCTGTTCCAGCACGAATTGCAGCAGGATCAGCCCGTCGCCGGAATAGGCATAACGGCTGCCCGGTTCGAAATGAATGCGCAGCTGCTGGTCGGGTTCCAGAAAGTAGAAGTTGGCAAAGCCGCCGCTGTGCGTGAGCAGCATGCGGGCGGTCAGCCGGCGCCAGCGCTCATCGCGGGCCAGGCCCGCAAACGCGGAGTAGCGCCGCACGATGTCCGGCGAGGCATAGCTCGGCAGGGGCTGCGCCAGGTAGTTTGCCATCGGCACATCCAGGCCCAGCCGGCCTTCTTCGACCAGCTGCATCACCAGATAGCCGAAGGCAGCCTTGGTCAGCGAGGCGCCGTACATCACGGTGTCCTCCTGCAGCGGGTCGCCGCTGGCGTTGCGCACGCCGTAAGCCTTGCTGAACACCAGCTGGCCGTCGTCGACCACAGCCAGCGCCAGACCCCGGGCACCGGTGGCGGCCATGGCAAGCCGCACGGTGTCGTCCAGGCCCTGTGTGTTGACGGCGGGCTGGGGTGAGGTCGAAGGCGACTGGGCGCAGCCTGACAGGGCGATGGCTAGCAGCAGCAGGGTGGCGGCGCGGCGTGGCCAGGCGCAGGGAGTCAGAGTTGGCATGAGGTCCTCGTCCTTGTAATTGTCGGCGGCAAGCCGCACGGCCAGAATGAAATGAGGTGCGAAGGCAGCGTGCCGCTACAGGGTCGTTTGAGTGACTAGCTATGAAGCCCCGCTACTCACGAGATCAGGTCGATTCGAATACACCCATTCGATAAATGCAGGAAGAGGCGCCCTCATTTCGTGGCCCAGCCGTACTGCGTTGTCAATCGCGCGAACAATCAGGTAGATCGCCTCTGTTTCAACCGCAAGGGACACCTCTTGCTGTACATGTACTTTCTTGTGCTTTAGCAAGTTGCGAGCAAGGTTGAAGTTGTCCCGAGTTCGTTTCAGGTCCTTGGCGACGCTGCCTGCTGCTGTGACCTGAACTACATGCGCCTCTAGCGCTGGCGCTACAGCCCTTGCTTGGAGGGTTTCGCCAAGTATTCCGTCGGCAGCACCGGCAAGAGTTATTGCGCAGAGGTAGTCACGCTCGTCTAGGAACAGCCGAATCGCTCTAGCAAGCTGATGCATGGCTGCATCCTCTTGCCGAAAGTGGAGACGCGAATCGCCCACGGATGTATTCATGACACAGAACGTCGGATCTATGGGGCTGTCCGAAAGACAGTCCTCCTGATTGAGGGGTTAGGCACCGGAGGCCTCATGCCGCCAGACAGGAAATGCGAGGGCATAGCCACGTTCTTCGATTCTGTCTACTAGAGCATTGACTGCATCTGCATCAGCCGAGGCAGGAACATCAACAGAGAACAGGTTGAACTGTGGAAACCCTTCCACCTGACATCCAAGTGCTGAAAGCTCATCCTTCGTAGCGCTGAAGTCCAGGTTGTCTGTGTTCAGCACCCAAACCAGGGAGTTTCCGGATGTCTCAATAACCTCGAACTCGAAGATGCACCCATTGACCGGGTCAGGTTCAGCAGTGAACCCGTCTCCAAAGGCTAGACCCTTTATGAAGAACGGGGCGTTCTTCAGTACGTATAGATTGCCTGAGCGTTCGCACCAAACGCTCTCTGTGGCTACGGGTGGCCATTCGTCCTCAATATCGAGTGCAAATCTGAGCTTTTCCACGGGGCCGGACCCTACCTTGCTTTCTGCAGATGTCTAACGAAGTTTTGATAAGCATCTGAGTATGCCAACCCCCCGCTACTCACACATCGAAACGCCGAGAGACGAGTCTTTCAGGAAAGCAGTTCAGTCCTCCAGGAACTTCCACGTCTCCGCCCCGTCAAACCTCCGAACCCGCACCGAGGCGATCAAGGCCGGGTCGAAGTTGCCCAGGTGAACACCGTGCTTGCCGCCCGGCTCTGCCGATACCGGCTCCCAATGTGTCACGCAGCCACAGTGCCGGCAGCGCATGGTGCGCAGCGTCTTGTCACCCTGCACATAGGCCTGCATGGCATCAGGCGCCGCATCAATCGTCACCGTGCCCCACTCGAAATACACCCAGGGGCCGCCGACTCGTCGACACAGCGAGCAGTTGCAGGAGGTGGCCGTCTCGGGTGTGGCGGGCAGGGTGAGGCGGACGGCGCCGCAGTGACAGGAACCGGTGTGCTGCATGCGTGCTTGTCCTTGTGTGAAGTGCGGGAGTTCAGCAGGTAGGCACCGCGCAGCGTTTGACTTGCGTTTCAGTGGCTGCCTGGTGGCTGAAGCGTCACCGCCAAGCCATACAGCGCCAACAAGCCCAGCATGTGGCCCACCGACACCCCAGGCTCCCCGGACTCAATCCGGGCAATGGTCTGCACATGCACGCCGAGGCGGGTGGCCGCGGTGGCCTGGCCTTCGCCGGCGGCGAGCCGGGCCTGCTTGGCGGCCGCGCCGAGGGCGCGGATGGAGGACAGCGCCTGTTCGTCGATGTCCACGGAGATGCGTTTGCCTTGTGCCATGGCGGGCATTGTCACCCGGTTGAGGCTTGCGCCTGAGCAAGCGCTTTGCTGCGCCAGAAGGCCACATCGATGGGCACGGCCGCGCCGCTGCGTTCGTTGATCAAGACGAGCTGGCGGCCGTCAGGGCTGAGTTGGCTGATCTCGCCGTGCAAGCGGCCGGCGCTGACGCGCAAACCGAGCGCATTGGCGGGGAAGCCGGGCTGGGCGGCCAGCTCCAGCAGGGCGTGCACGGGCCGGGTGTCGCCGGCCAGGCGCAGGCGCTGGACGATGGGGGCCAGAAAGGGGTTGTGGGCGCTGTCGCCCGGCGCCAGAAAGACGATCAGTTTGGCCTGCGCGCGACTCCAGGCCACATTGAACAGGCGCTGCGCTTCCTCGGTCTGCAAAAAAGGCTGGCTGCCGTCCACCGGGTCGAAGAGCAGCACGGGCGCCTCGCTGCCCTGGGCGCGGTGCACGGTGCTGACCTTGATCTGCGCTTCGGGCAGGCCGCGGGCACGCAGGCGCTGGCGGATCAGGGCGCGCTGGGCGCGGAAGGGCGTCAGCACCACCAGCTCCTGCGGCTGCCAGCCGCCGCCGGGACCTTCGGCCAGGGCGGTTTCGATCAGGTCGGCAATGGCCTCGGCCGATTCGCGCCGCAGCGGCCCGCGGTCGGCGGCCGACCAGGCGCCCGAGGCGCGCATGGTCTGCACATGGATGTGGGTCTCGGCCGGCACCTCGGCGAAGCGGCGCTGGCGCGCCTGCAGCCAGGCGGGCGAAGCGCTGGCGTCGGCGGCCACGCGCAGCGCGCCCTCGTAGAAGAGCTGGCTGACCAGATCGCTGATGGTCGCGGCCATGCGCGACTGCTCGTCCAGCAAGGCCAGGGCCGGGCCCTGGCGCGGCATTTCGGCGAATGCGGAGCGGCCCAGCCAGCGGCGTGCCTCGCGCTCGCGGCTGCGCAGCACGGGCGAGAGCTGCTGCGGGTCGCCCGCGAACAGCCACTGCCGGCCCAGCGGCATCAGCACCAGGGCATGGGCCAGGCTGACCTGGCTGGCTTCGTCGAAGACCAACAGGTCGAAGGGCGGGTTGCTGTCGTCCTGGCCTTCCGGCGCCAAGGCGCGCAGGGTCTTGAGCGTGAAGGCGGCGCGGGTGGTGGTCATGGCCGCCAGGCGGCAGCGCTGCAGCACTTGCAGCGAGGAGGCGCGCAGCTGCTCGCGCAGATCCTGCACGCGGTCGTGCCAGGCCTTCAGCGCGCTGGCCTCGCTGGCGCTGGCGCGGCCGCTGGGCCGGGCGGCCTCGGCGCGCGCCAGGCGCTGGATCAGCTCGCGGTCCTGGGCCGGGATCAGGTGCTCGCGGCCCTCAAAGGCCGCCGCGTCGAAGCGGGTGCCCAGGCGTTGCACGCTGGCGCGCAGGGGCTCGCGCCGGCCTTTTTCCAGCGCCTTGTCCACCGCCAGGGTGGCCTGGTCCACGGCCTGGTTGGTGCTGGAGAGCAGCAGCACGCGGGCCTGCGGCCGGAGCTCCAGATACTCGGCCAGCATCACGCCCAGGGTGGTGGTCTTGCCGGTGCCGGGCGGGCCCCAGAGGAAGGCGGCCTGCTGCTGCAGCAAACCCAGGGCCTGGCGCTGGCCCGGGCGCAGCCAGCGAAACGGTGCACCCGTCAGCAGCGGGCCCTCGGGCCAGGCGGCGGGCCGCTGCAGCGCCGGCAGGCAGGCCAGGGCGCGCTCGGCCCAGGGCGTGTCCCACCAGGCATCGCTGACGGCCTTGAGGAAGCGGCTGGGGTAGAGGCGGATCAGGGCGTCCGGTCCGGGCGGCGGGCTGCTGGCGTTTTGCAGCAGCAGCTGGTCGTCCTCGGGCAGCACGGCCAGCACGCTGGCGCCGCCTTTCACCGGCGCGCCCCACCAGGCGGCGGCGCCGTCGAGGCTGTCGTCCAGCAGGCTTTGGGCCGAGGCGGTGCCCGGGCGCTGGCCTTCAGCGAACACATAGCCCGGCTCCAGGCTGACGCGCCAGAGCGTGCCCTCGCGCTCGCTGCGCAGGACCTTGAAGTCGTAGAACTCGGGCGTGGCCGCCAGTTCGGCGTGCAGCGCCGCGCGGAGGTCGGCCAGGCTCATGGGCTGGGGAGGGCGAAGAAGGCGGGGGCGGGGGAGGGCGGCACTATAGCGGCGCGAGGTCGCTGCTGCTGCTGCCGCGCTGTCCGACCGGGCTCAGGCTTCGGCCGAAGGCCCGGGCGGGCTGCTCGACGCGCCCGCCGCGCGCGGGAAGCGCACGGCCACGCCCAGGCCGCGTCCTTCCAGTCCGGTGCCCAGCTGCACCCGTGCGCCATGCTGGGCGGCGGCGCGCTCGACGATGGCCAGGCCCAGACCGCTGCCATGCTGCTCCTGGCCGGGGATGCGGTAGAAGCGCTCAAACACCTTGGCCTGCAGCTCGGCCGGGATGCCCGGGCCCTGGTCCAGCACCTCCAGCTGCACGGCCTCGGGCGTGTCGCTGATGCGCACCAGTACATGGCCGCCGGGGGGCGAGTACTTGATCGCGTTGTCCACCAGGTTGTCGATCAGGGCGCCGACCGATTCGCGGTTGACGCGCAGCCAGCATTCCTCGGGCGCCTGCAACTCGAGTTCGATCTGGCGGCTCAGGGCCATGGGGCTGGCCAGCACCACGCGGTCGCTGACCAGGGCCACCAGCTCGTGCTCGCGCTGGGCCATGTCCAGCGCATCGGCGCCCGAGCGGGCCAGGGCCAGCAGCTGGTGCACGGTGTGGGTGGCGCGGTCCACGCCCTGGCGCAGGCGCTGGGCCGATTCGGCGCGGCGCTCGGTGTCCTGGCCGCCGTCCAGGGCCTCGGCGCTGAGCTTGACCACGGCCAGCGGTGTCTTGAGCTCATGCGCCGCGTCGAGCAGGAACTCGCGCTCGCGCTCCAGGCGCAGCTGCAGCCGCGCCATCAGCGAATTGACGGCGTTGACCAGGGGCGCCAGCTCCACATAGGGCGAGTCGGGCAGGGGCGAGAGGTCCTTGGCCGAGCGCTGCGAGATCTGCTGGCCGATGCGCTGCAGCGGCGCAAAGCCGAGGCGGAACAGCAGCCAGACCGGCAGGATCAGCAGGGGCAGGCCGTAGAGCAGGGGCCGGGCGTAGTAGCTGAAGCCGGCCACGGAGAAATGCCAGTCGCCCGGCTTCTCCTGCCAGCGGCGCACGATCAGGCCCTGCTCGGGCTCGCTGGCCTCGGCGTAGAGCCAGCGCGAATCGCTGGCGTAGACGCCCACTTGCGGCGGGCTGCGGTCGCGGCCGCTGAGGTCGGGGTCGCGGCGCAGCAGCAGGCGGCCTTCGTGCCAGACCTGCAGCAGGTAGAAGGGCGGGCGGTGGCCTTTGTGGCGCCATTCGTCGCGCAGCAGGCCGTCCAGCTCGGCCATGCGCGCCTCCAGCGCTTGAGGCTGGTCCAGCCGGGGCAGGGCTTGCAGCTTGGCCAGCTCGGCCCAGAGCTGGTTCTCGGCCTGGCCGTTGCGGCTTTGCAGCAGGCCGATGTCGATCAGCTCGCGGGCGATCAAGGCCGCCCAGGTCAGGAAGATGACCGCAAACACCGCGCCCAGGCTGCGCCGGAACAGCGAGCGGTGGGCGGGGCGGCGGGTGGCCGGCGCGGCAGCGAGCAGGCTCACGCGTTCTGCTCGATCAGGTAGCCAATGCCGCGCACGGTGCGGATATAGCCCTCGCCGATCTTGCGGCGCAGATTGGAGATGTGCACATCGAGGCTGCGGCCGTCGGTCTGGTTCAGGGTCTTGCTCTCCAGCTGGCGGCGCGTGACCACGCGATCGGGCAGCTTGAGCAGGGTCAGCAGGATGGCGAACTCGGTGCGCGAGAGGTTGATGCGCTCGCCGCCGCGGCTCAGCACCATGCGGTGCTCGTCCAGCACCAGGTCCTTGATCTGCCACTGGTGGGGCGAGTCATCGCCTTCCTCGATGCCGGCACGGCGCGCCACGGCGCGCAGCCGGGCCAGCAGCTCGGGGCCGGCAAAGGGCTTGACGAGGTAGTCGTCGGCGCCGCTGTCCAGGCCGCTGAGCCGGTCTTCGATGCTGTCGCGCGCGGTGATGACGATCAGGGGCAGTTTCTTGTCCGCCTGGCGCAGGCTGCGCAGCAGGTCCATGCCGTTGCCGTCGGGCAGGCCCAGATCCAGCACCACGGCGTCGAACTCCTGCTCGGCCGTCCAGAAGCGTGCATCGGCCACGCGGCGCAGCCAGATCACCTCGTGCTGGGCGTCCTGCAGCAGGGCTTGCACCGCCCGGCCCAGTTCCAGATCGTCTTCGACCAAACAGATTTTCATGATGGTGCGGACTCTAGCAATGCTTGGCCGCTCTGCGGCAGCCGGTGCTTCGGGGGTCTCGATCTGGTCTTAAGGAGGTCTTAACAGTCTCTTTGCGCGCTGTGTAGGCGGGTGGGCGGATAGTGCAACGCAGACGCTGAGCCAGGCTGTGTGCCTGTGCAGGGCGGTGCTGCATTCCACAGCCAATTCTTCCACCTTCATCTCATTGTGTTCGGCATGACGACTTCGCTGCAATTGCTCGTGACAAGCCTGCTGGCGCTGGCGGCCCCGGCGGCGTTGGCACAGGGCCAAGCTCAGGCTCAGTTTCTGCCCAGCCCGGCGCAGTTCGATCAGCTCTTCCCCGAGCGCATTGCTTTCTACAGCTACGAAGGCTTTGCCGAGGCTGTACGCCAGACCCCGGGCTTTGCTGCTCGCGGCAGCGAGCAGCAAAAGCGCCAGGAGATGGCGGCCTTTCTGGGCCAGATCGCCCATGAGTCCGACCAGCTCAAGGCCCAGCGCGAATACCGCCGCGAAAACTGGGACCACTACTGCCGCCGCGACGATGGCATCGGCTGCGCCCCGGGCCAGCAGTACTACGGTCGCGGCCCCATCCAGCTGAGCTGGAACTACCAGTACAAGGCCGCCGGTGATCACCTGGGCCTGGACCTCTGGGCCGACCCCGACCGCGTGGCGCGCGATTCCAAGGTGGCCTGGCAAACGGCGCTCTGGTACTGGATGACCCAGCCCGGCGTGGCGCCGCAGTCGGCCCACGAGGCCATGTGGGCCGGCAAGGGTTTTGGCGCCACCACGCGCGCCATCAACGGCGTGATCGAGTGCGACAAAGGTGCCGACCCCGACACCTTGCGCAAGCTGAACCGCCGCATCGATTTCTATCGCCGAGCCAGCACGTTGCTGGCGGTGCCGCTGAGCGAGCCCCTGGGCTGCTGAGCGCCAGGAACGAATCACGGAAGGACCGATGGCATGAACGAGTGAAGACAAGGGACACAAAAGCAAGAAGTGGATGAGTCAGTGTTGGAGCAGTTGGCCGACCCTTGACGTGATGGAACCGAGACAAACGATCTTTCGCACAAACGCATGGAGACAACAAGCATGAGCCCCGCTGAACCCCGCGCACAACGCCTGATGAAACCCACCGCCCTGGCGGCCGCCGCCTTGGTGAGCCTGCTGAGCCTGCCGGCCCTGGCCCAGACCGCCGACGCCGGCAAGGACGACAAGAAGGACGCCAAAAAGGTCGAGAAAACCGAGCTGCCCCAGGTCACCGTGACCGCCACCCGCGTCAGCACCGACGCGCTCAAGACGCCCGTGTCGGTGACGGCCCTGCAGGCCGACGACCTGGTGCGCGAGAACGTCAAGGAACTGCTCAATCTGAGCGGCTACGTGCCCAATCTGCAGCTGGGCCTGTCCAGCGGCGACTCGGGCGTGCTGGCCTCCATCCGCGGCGTGACCTCGACCAACTTCACCGAGATCGGCGACCCGGCCGTGGGCATCCATATCGACGGCATCTATTCGCCGCGGCCCCAGGGCTCGCTGGCGCTGATGTTCGACCTGGACCAGGTTGAGGTGCTGCGCGGTGCCCAGGGCACGCTGTTCGGCCGCAACTCCACCGCCGGCGTGGTCAACATCATCCCGGCCAAGCCCGACTTCAAGAGCAACTACGGCTGGGCCTCGGTGCAGCTGGGCAACTACAACGCCAAGCAGCTGCGCGCCGTCCACAACCAGAGCTTCGGTGACAACTTCGCCCTGCGCGCCGCCTTCATGGTGGACAAGCGCAACAGCTACATCGACCAGGAGCAGGACCTGCGCGACCGCGGCGTCAAACTGCCCACACCCGATGGCAAGGGCAAGTTCACGCCCGATGGCAAGCCCGACACCGACCAGCGCCTGAACCGCAAGGTCGATGCGTCCGATGCCTACGGCAACTCCGACCAATGGGCCGCCCGCCTGACGGCGCGCTGGGCCATCAGCAAGGCGCTGGAATGGACCGGTGGCTTTGAGCATTACCAGAACAGCGGCGCCGGCGAAGTGGGCCTGAAGGATTGCGAAATGGCCGAAGGCACCAAATGGGCCTGCGGTCCCAAGGGCCAGTGGAGCGCCATCATCAATGTGCCCGGCAAGATCGACATGACCATCGACACCGTGCGCAGCAACCTGGTCTGGAAGCTCGATGAGCAGACGGAGCTGGGCTACAAGGTCGCCTACGCGGTGCAGAAGCGCGCCCAGCACCACGACGACGACGGTGGCCAAGCTTGGCTGGACAGCGAGGTCGACATCATGCAGCCCTGGGGCAACTGGGGCCGCCAGCACGCCATCGATCAGGCCAGCTACACCCTGGACTCCAACTACAAGTCCTGGGTTCATGAGTTCCAGCTCAAGCAGCAGACCAAGAACTGGCGTTATGTGGCCGGCGCCTTCTTCCTGAACGAGAAGAACGCGATCAACTTCGCCCAGGACAATCTGGTCGCCGCGCCCTATGCCATGCCGCAAGGCCAGTTCTATGCCCAGCCCGATCGCCAGATCGAATCCAAGGGTCTGTTCGCCCAGGGCGACCTGGCCCTGACAGACCGCCTGACGGCCACGGCCGGTGTGCGTTTCAGCCGCGACAAGCGCAGCGACAACGGCGGCATCTCCGCCGGCCTCTGGGATGCCAGCACGCCCTGGTACTACAACGGCAAGTACAAGCCCGGCTGCGAGCCCGGCCTGTGCACCCCGCACAACGGCACGGACCTGACCCTGGGCATGGGCCCCTTCGCCGGCCTGGGTGTCTACCCCGAGCCGGTCGTCAACAGCTACAGCAAGAGCTGGAAGAAGACCACCTACCGTTTCGGCATGCAGTACGACCTGAGCAAGACCGATATGGTCTTCGCCTCCATCGCCACCGGTTATCGCCCGGGCGGCTTTGGCGACAAGTTCGACACCTGCGGCGGCGGCGAATGCGTGGACGGCGGCAGCAAGAAATACAGCTTCCTGGACTACGGCCCCGAGACCACCAAGAACTTTGAGCTGGGCTACAAGGGCCGCCACTTCGCCAACAAGCTGGAGCTGAGCGCCACCTACTTCAACACCCAGTACAAGGGCATGCACGTGACTGGCTCCACCGCCGTGGGCCAGAAAAAGCTGACCCGCACCTGCGCGGATTGGGAACCGGCCTGCGATGTGGTGAACGCCTGGAAGACCGAGAACATCGGTGACGCCAAGATCCAGGGTCTGGAGCTGGAGTTCAAGCTGCTGCCCTGGACCGGTGGCAACTTCTCGGGCTACTTCGCCTGGCTGGACGCCAAGGTCAAGTCCTACCCGACCTATGACGACAGCTGGATGTGCGGATACCGCAAGGAGTTCGGCGCGCCCGAATGCGCGCCGGTCTACCTGGGCACCGACCCCAGCAAGCGCGGCCGCCGCATCCTGGACGTGACCGGCCACCAGCTGCCCTACGCGCCCAAGACCTCCTTCGCCCTGAACTACTCGCACGACATGCATGTGGGTGAGTACAGCATCACGCCGACCATCGGCATGCGTTACCAGAGCCGCATGTACTTCACCGTGCGCAATCTGGACAACGACAAGATCGGTGACTTCCAGAAGGCCTACACCAACTGGAATGCCTCGGTCCGCTTCGCGCCCACCAGCGACAAGTGGAATGTCGAGCTCTGGGGCACCAACCTGAGCAACAACATCGTCAAGAACTGGATGGGTCAGGGCATGGCGGGCGGCTACACCTTCAACAGCTACAACCCGCCGCGCATGTTCGGCGTGCGTGCGACCGTCAACTACTGATCGCTCGCAGGCCCCGGGGCGGCTTGAGGGCCGCTCCAGGGATGACCTGTCATGTCTGTGTGTCTCCTCCCTCCGGTCGCCTGCAGCCGGAGGCTTTGAGCGGGCGCTGCCGGGCTGGGAGGCCCCGGCAGCGCCCGCATTTTTCTGCCGGCGCTGCCACGGCCGCGGCTGAGCCCATGGGCAGGAGCGAGCGGCCCGCCCGCGGATTGATCGATACTGCGCGCGCCTGGATGACGGCATCCTGGATTGACCCCTGGCCCGCCAATCTCCCACCCCCGTGACCGATGACGCATGCACCCCTGCTTTCTTTCACGCCCGGCAGCGCCGGGCTTTGCTGCTGATGGCCGCCCTGTCCCCGTTGGCGGGGGCCGCTGCTCCGGTTGGCGCTGCGGCCCGCGCCGGCTTCAAGGTCTATGTCGGCGGCTATGCCCCGCACTGTGAAGGCCTCTACGGTTTCGTGGCCGACCCGGCCATGGGCCATCTGCGCCCAGCCGGCCTGACGCCCAATCCGCACAGCCCCAGCTGGCTGCAGGCCGACCCGAGGCGGCCCGGCCTGCTCTACACCGCCAACGAAGGCGGCGGCAGCATCCATGTCTACCGCCAGCAGGCCGATGGCACGCTGCAGCTGCTGCAAAGCCTGCCCAGCGGCGGCCAGGGCCCCGTGCACCTGAGCCTGCATCCGAGTGCCGCCTTTGCTTTCGTGCCGCATTACGGCAGTGCCGATCTGGCCGTGCTGCGCCGCGCCGCCGATGGCCGGCTCAGCGCTGTGGGCCTGCACCCCAGCTGCAATCGCAGCCAGGCTGAAGACTGCCGGCTCGGCCCCGACCGTGCCGCCAAAGCACCACCGGGCAGCTATGCCATCAGCGGCCACGAAGCGCCGCACATGCACATGGCCTTGAGCAGCCCCGATGGCCGCTGGGTGCTGGCCAGCGATCTGGGCCGCGACCGGCTGGCGGTGTGGCCTTTCAACATGGAAACCGGCGCCCTGGGCCCAAGGCAAGACCTGGCCCTGAGCCCCGGCGCCGGCCCGCGGCATTTCGTGTTCCACCCGCGCGATGCGGCTCAGCTCTATCTGCTCAACGAAGAAGCGTCCACCCTGGCCTGGCTGCAGCTGGAGCCGCAGAGCGGCCGCCTGAGCCAGCGCCTCGAGATCAGCGCCTTGCCCGAGGGCTTCGCCGGCAGCAACTTCGCCTCCGACCTGATCGCATCGGCCGATGGCCGTTTCCTCTACGCCCTGAACCGCCTGCACGACAGCATCGCCGTCTTCGCCCTGGCGGCCGATGGCACGCCGCGCCTGCTCACCCACGAGTGGACCCGCGGCTCCTACCCACGCAGCGCCCGTTTTTCGCCCTGCGGCCGCTGGTTCTACGTCTGCAACCAGCGCAGCGACCATGTGGCGGTGTTTGCCGTTGATGCCGCCACCGGCCTGCCCCGTTTTGCCGGCCAGTATGTGGCGGTGCCAAGCCCGGCCTGCGCGGAGGTGATGGCGGCGGCTTGAGGATCGGACGGAGCCGAGCCGAGCCAAGCTGAGCCGCCGCGCGCTACGCCGGGGCGCATGCGGCGAGCCCTCTTGCCGGAACCGGGTGGCGTCGAATTCAGCGTTTAGAGTCCGCCGCATCGCCAGCTCGGCGCAAGCTGTCCGCGTGATCGGGCCTGCCTTCATGGACTCCAGATTCTTCGATCCACGCCGCCGCCATCTGATGCTGGCTGGCCTGTCGGCCCTGGGCAGCAGCGCCTGCGCCAGCCGCGATCTGCGCAGCTTCCGTGGCCGGGATCTTGACTCGCTGGCCGTCCAGCAAGGCATCTGCCTGGCTCACTTGGTCACCCTGAAGGGCGCTCAGCCGCAGGCGCCACGTCTGCTGAGCACCGGCTGTGGCGAGACCTCGCATGGGAGCGAATCGCGTGAGTCAGCGCCGCCGCCCTTGTTTCAAGCGGCCTCGCTGACCAAGCCGGCCGTGGCCTATCTGGCCCTGCAGCTGGTACGCGAGGGCCTGCTCGACCTGGACGCGCCGATATCGCGCCACCTTGCCCAGGGATATTTCCGCAAGCCGGCTGCCGCCGGTGCCGAAGCCGAACTCTCGGCCGCCACCTTGGCACGCATCCCCCTGCGGTGCCTGCTCAATCACAGCAGCGGCCTGCCCAACTGGGGCTCATCTTGGGGCGTGCTGCGCCAGGACTTCGAGGCCGGCCAGCGCTGGCAGTATTCGGGCGAAGGCTATGTGCTGCTGCAGGCCGTGCTCAGCGCCGCGACCGGGCAGGACTTCGAAGCCTTGATGCAGGCGCGCGTGTTCGAGCCGCTCGGTATGCGCGACTCACGCCTGCGCCTGAGCCCGGCCGATGGTGAGCTGCGAGCCCGTCTGGTGCCCGGCCATGCTTGGCTGGGCGGCCCGGTCGAGCCCATCGAGTTCAAACGCGCCAATGCCGCCGCTTCCTTGATCACCAGCGCCCCCGACTACGCCCGCCTGATGGCTGCCTGGCTGCGCGAGCCCGAGCTCCTGGCCTTGTTGCTCGACCGCCCGGTGCCCGTGTCGCCCGCCTTGCGCCTCAGCTGGGGTCTGGGCTGGGGCCTGGAGCAGACTGAAGCCGGGCCATGCTTTTGGCAATGGGGCAACAACCCCGGCTACCGCGCCTTCGCCATGGCCTCAGTGCGCAGCGGTGACGGCTTTGTGATGCTCAGCAACAGCGAGCGCGGCCTGGCCCTGGCGGCGGCGGTAGGAGGAGAGGTACTGCCGCAAGCCCGCGGGGTTTGGGGGTTCGAAAAGCTGGATTGAAAGAACCGGCGCACGGCGGTGCGCTTGGCGGCCGCAGGGCGCAAGTCCGCTTGAATCCAATGCTAGATTTCCAGGTGGCAAACTGCGCCCGCCGAGGGCGGCGTTCTCATGTCACCCGAGATCGGAGATGAAGATGACCCAAGCCCTGCTGGTATTTGTGCAGTTCGAAGTGAACGATTTCGCCCGCTACCGCGCCGACTACGCCTCCAAGATGGCCGCCCTTGCCGCGCAGTTTGGCGCTCAGTTCCTGGCGGCCACGCCGCAGGCCGAGGCGATCGAAGGGGCGCTGAGCGGCAACTTCACCGCCATCTTGCGCTTTCCGTCCCGTGAGGCGGCGCAGGCCATGTACGACTCTGAAGCCTATGCGCCGCTGAAGCGTTTGCGTCAAGAGGATCTGACAACGAAGGGCCAGGTGCTGTTCATTCCCGCTCTTGATGCGGGCTGAGTGCAGAGCTTCACGAGACGTTCAAGGACCGCGATGGCTCAAGTCCATTTGATTGAAGGCCCGGTCGGCGCGGGCAAGTCGACGTATGCGCGCGGCCTGGAGCTGCAAGGAAAGGGTGTGCACATCGCCTTGGACGCCTGGTTTGCCGCACTCTTCAGCCCGGACCGGCCGGCCGAGCACTGGATGCCCTGGTACCTCGAGCGCAAGGATCGGCTGCTGCGCCTGATCTGGGCCCATGCCGAGCGTTTGCTGGACTCAGGTCACGATATGATCCTCGAACTTGGCCTGATCCAGCGTGCGGCCCGCCTGCCTTTTTGCCAACAGGTCATCGCGGCCGGACATCCTTTGTGTATCCACGTGCTGGACGCGCCCACCGAGCTGCGCCGCGAGCGCGTGCAGCGTCGCAATGCCGAGCAGGGCCCGACCTTCTCCATGGTGGTCCCCGATGCCATCTTTGACATGGCCAGCCAGCTCTGGGAGCCACCAGAGGCGCAGGAATGTGAGGAATTCAGGGTGGAATGGGTCGAGCCGGGTGCTCAGGCCATGTGAAGCGGAAGCAGGGCAAATAATGCAGAGCAGGGCAGGGCCGAGCTGCCCCGCGCTCGCTGGCTCAACCCATGTTCATTCATTCATTCACTCATCCCTCGCATCCTTCTTTCCCTCCATCCATGCGCCTTCGCTGCAACCTGCCTCTGCTGTTGTGCTCACTCACGCTGCTGAGTCTCAATCCCTTGCTCGTGCAAGCCGCGGGCGGAGTTCCGCAAGCCAAGCCCGCGCACAAGCAGCCCCTACAGGCGAAGCCGGGTGCCCAGGCGGTCGTTTTGCCGGCGGCTGTGCTGGGGCGACCTTACGCACGGCAGCTGCCTGCCCGAGGTGGTGACGAAGCGCTGCGTTTTCTGCTCTTGAGTGGCGATCTGGAGGACGCGGGCCTGACACTCAGCCCCGGCGGCCTGCTCAGCGGCGTGCCCACGCGGGCCGGCACTTTGGGCTTCCGCGCGGCCGTGTTGTCCGATACGGAAGGGGGCCGGGCGGCGACGCAGCACTTCAGTCTGACGGTGATGGCTGCGCCGCAGCCGCGCCCCGCAATCCCGCCGGATCATTCGTCCCGACCGCGATCCAAGCGCACACCGAAGTGAATCGGCGCTGATTTGCCCCCGGGTGGAAGGGGCGGAAGGCTGGCTCCAGCAGCGAGCTAAAGCAGGCTCACCCCAGCCGCTCCCCACCCTCCGCCTCAAACACCAGGCAAGCCTCGGCCGGCAGGTAGACCTGCAGCCGGGTGCCGGGCCGTTCGGCCTGCCAGCCGGGGCAGCGCAGGCTGAGGCGCTGGGTGGGGCCGAGTTCGAGTTGCAGGATGCTGTCGGCGCCGGTGGGTTCGACCAGCAGCAGGGGGGCGGAGAGCACGAGGCCCTGGCCATCACTGACCTCGAGTTCAGGCGGCACCAGGCGCAGCTGTTCGGCGCGCCAGCCCAGCATCAGCTTGCGGCCGGCCAGCGGGCGAAGGCGTGAGGCGGGCCAGGCCGGGCCCGAGGGCGTCCAGCTGATGGGCAGGGCCGTGTCGCCCAGGTCCAGCTGCAAGCTGCCGTCGTGCATGGCGCGGGCGGGCAGCAGATTGATGGCCGGGGCGCCCAGAAAGCCGGCCACGAAGAGATTGGCCGGGCGCTGGTAGACCTCTTGCGGCGTGCCGACTTGCTGCAGGCGGCCATCCTTCAGCACGGCGATGCGCTGTCCCAGGGTCATGGCCTCGACCTGGTCGTGCGTGACGTAGACCGCGCTGGTGCCCAGGCGCTGATGCAGCAGCTTGATCTCGCTGCGCATCTCGGCGCGCAACTGGGCATCGAGATTGGACAGGGGCTCGTCAAACAGAAAGAGCTGGGGCTGGCGCGCCAGGGCCCGGCCCATGGCCACGCGCTGGCGCTGGCCGCCTGAGAGCTGGGCCGGGCGGCGCTGCAGCAGCGTCTGCAGCTGCAGCAGCTGAGCCACCTCGCGCACCCGGGCCTCGCGCCGCGCGCGCGGCCAGCCCTGCATCTCCAGCGGAAAGCCGATGTTCTGGGCCACGCTCATATTCGGGTAGAGCGCGTAGTTCTGGAACACCATGGCGATGTCGCGCGCCTGCGGCGCCAGGGTGTCGATGCGCCGGCCCTTGAGCCGGATCTCGCCGCTGTCGGCCTGCTGCAGGCCGGCGATCAGGCTCAGCAAGGTGGACTTGCCGCAGCCCGAGGGGCCCACCAGGATCAGCATCTCGCCCTCGAGGAGATCGAGGCTGATGTCGTGCAGAACGGCCTGGCTGCCGATGTGTTTTTGAATGTGGGAAAGGCTGAGGCCGCCGGTCATGGGAGAGCTTCCAGGGAATGAAACGAGGACATGGCCTAACCCTTCACCGCACCGGCCACCAGGCCGCGGGCGAAGTGCCGCCCGGCGATCAGGTAGACGGCCAGGGTGGGCAGGGCGGCCAGCAGGGCGGCCGCCATCTCCAGGTTGTAGGCGCGCACGCCACCTTCGCTGTGGGCGGCCAGCTGGGCCAGGGCGGCGGTGATGGGCCGGGCCTCGTCGGGCCCGAAGACCAGGCCGAACAGGTACTCGTTCCACAGCGTGGTGAACTGCAGAATGATCACCACCACAAAGATGGGCCGCGAGAGCGGCAGCACCAGGCGCGTGAACAAGGCCCAGAAGCCCGCGCCGTCCAGCCGCGCGGCCTGCAGCAGCTCGTCCGGGAAGCCCAGGAAATGGTTGCGGAAGAACAGGGCCAGGGGCAGGCTGTAGATCACATGGATGGCGATCAAGAGGCCCAGGCTCTTGCTCAGGCCCAGCTTGGCCATGCTGATGGCCAGGGGCAGCAGATAGACCTTGACCGGCAGGAAAAAGGCCACGATCAGCAGCAGCGACACCCACTGCTCGCCCCGGAAGCGGTATTTGCACAGCACAAAGCCGTTCAGCGCCGCCAGCAGGCTGGACAGCAGCACGGCCGGCACGGCCAGCATCAGGCTGCTGGCAAAGCTGCCGTGCAGCAAGGCCCAGGCCTCGCGCCAGGCCTGGCCGCTGAAGGCCTGGGGCCAGGCCATGAAGTGGCCCGCGCTCAGCTCGGCCCCGCTCTTGAAGCTGTTCATCAACATCAGCAGCAAAGGCCCGGCCATCAGCAAGGCGGCCGCCAGGGCCAGGGCATGCAGCAGCGCGCGCAGGGGCCAGGTTTTTCTCATGCGCCGGCCCTCCGCCGCGCCTCACCGCGCGAGCGCGCCATCGCGTAGGGCAGGGCCACGGCCAGCACCATCATCAGCATCACCATGCTGCTGGCCGCGCCCAGGCCCAGGCGGCTGCGCTCGAAAGCCATCTGGAACATGTAGAAGGCCGGCAGCTCGCTGCTCTGGCCCGGCCCGCCCTCGGTCAGCGCCACCACCAGATCAAAGGTCTTGATGGCTGCCGGCAGCAGGATCAGCAGGGCCGAGAATAGGCTGGGCCCCAGCTGCGGCAGCAGCACGCGGCGGTACAGGGTCCAGCCCGAGGCGCCGTCCAGGCGCGCGGCCTGCACCAGGCTCTCGTCGATGCCGCGCAGGCCGGCCAGGAAGAGGGCCATCACAAAACCGCTGATCTGCCAGACGGCGGCCACCACCAAGGCATAGACGGCCATGTCCTCATCAGCCAGCCAGTCCCAGCGGAAGCTCGTCCAGCCCAGCGTGCGCAGGCCCTCGGCCAGGCCTTGATCGGGGTCCATCAGCCAGCGCCAGGCACTGCCGCAGACGATCATGGACAAGGCCATGGGGTGCAGATAGATCCAGCGCAGAACCCCCTCGGCGCGCAGCTTCTGGTCCAGCAGCACGGCCAGGCCCAGGCCGATCAGCAAGGGCAGGGCGACGAAGAGGCTGGCGAAGCGCAGCAGGTTCCACAGCGCGGCCAGCCAGCGGGGGTCTTCGAACAGGCGCTGGTATTGCAAGAGGCCGACGAACTCATGGCTGGGCAGCATGCCCGAGCGGGTCAGCGAGAGCCAGGCCGTCCAGCCGAGAAAGCCGTAAAAGAACAGGGCTCCCAGCAGCAGGCCCGGTGTGATCAGCCAGAGGGCCGTGGCACGGTCGCTGAATCGCCATCGGGTGAGCAGCAAATGCATCGTCCGTTCTTCCAGGTTCAATCGCGCACCTTGGCCGCCTGCAGCAAGCGCTTCTGCGCCAGCTCGGGCGTCAGCCGCTCGCTGGCCCAGCAGGCGGCCACCACATCTCGCAGCGCGCCGTAGCCGGCCTCTGGCAGGCGGGCGCCCAGGGCCAGCACCAGTCGGCCGTTGGCCTCGGCCGCGCGGAAATCAGCATGGCTTTGCCGGGCGCAGGCGTTGAAGCCGGCCAGGCTGGCATCGCGCCGCACCGGGATGCCGCCCTTGATCCGCGCGTAACGCGCCGAATCCTCGGCCTGCATCAGAGTCGCGGCCAGGCGCTGTTGCAGCAGCGCGTGTTCGGGGCTCTGGGGTTTGAAGAACAGCAGCCGATCGAACTCGAAGTAATGCAGATCGGCATGTCCCGGTGCGGCGTGGCAGTCGTAGTCTTCGCCGGGCTGCCAGCCGGCTTTCTGAAACTCGCCATTGGCCCAGTCGCCGGTGAACTGCAGCGCGGCCCGGCCCTGCAGCAGCAGGCCGGTGGCGCCGGCCCAGTCGCGGCTGACCTGGGCGGCATCGGTGTAGCGCTTGATGCGTTTGAACTCGCGCAGCATGTCTAGCATGGCGGCGCTGCCCAGCAAGCTGGCGTCACCTTGCACCAGCGCCCGCTCGAAGAACGCTGGCCCGCCCCGGCCCAGCACCAGATTGACGAAGACGCTGAGCTTCTGGCCCACCGAGCTGCCGATGGCCAGGGGGATGACACCGGCCCGCTGCAAGGCCTCGGCCACCTGGAAGAACTCGTCCCAGCTGCGCGGCGCCGCCAGGCCCAGGCGCTGCAGCAGGCGGCGGTTGCTCCACATGCTGTTGAGCCGGTGCACATTGAGCGGCACGGCCACGGGCCGGCCCTGCCAGCGCAGCTCGCGGTCGATGGCGGCCGGCAGCAGGCGCGGCCAGTCGGCGCTGACCGGGCTCAGGTCGGCCAGGGGCACGGCCTCGCCCCAGAGCCGCACAGACTTGTCGATCTGCGCCAGCGCCGGCGGGTGGCCGGACAGAAAGCGGGTTTTGAGCACCGTGTTGGCATGGCCGGCGCCAGCCACCGGCGTGTCCTTCCAGGGCAGGCCGGCGGCCTGGGCGCTGCGGCGCAGCTCGGCCAGCATGGCGGCTTCGCTGCCCGAGGTCCACCAGTGCAGCAGCTCCAGGGCGGGCGGTCCTGCCTCGGCGCGGCTGCCCAGCGGCCAGGCCAGGGCGCCGGCCAGGCCGAGCAGATCGCGGCGTTGCAGGGACACGGTGCGGACGCTCACAGCGCATCCAGCCGCGCTTGCAAGGCCTGCACCAGGGCGGGCACCAGCTCATCCACCATCTGGGCCGCCGAGTGCAGCGTGGCCTGGGCCAGCGCGCGCTCCGCCGCCGGCAGCGCGCCCGGGGCCAGGTCTTGCCAGAGCCGCAGGCCCAGATCGAGCAGGGCCGCCAGCGTGGGCAACACGGGCAGCAGCGGGCGCAGCCGGGCATGGCGCTGCAGCAGGGCCTGCCACCCGGGCAGGGCCTCGCGGCAGCGCCGCAGCTGTGCGCGGGCCTCGGCGCGGCTGAGCTGGTTCAGGCGCAGGGCCCAGGCGCTCTCGGCCGGCAGGGCGTCGGCCAGGCGGGCCAGGGGCTCGTCCAGGTGGTAGCGGCCCTCACGCTTCTTGTCGTGGTGGCGGGCATAGCCGCCGGCCGGTTCCAGCAGGGCGGCCAGGCCGGCCAGGCTGAGCGCGTCGCCGGCATCGCCCTCGCAGAGCGCGGCCCAGGCGCGCTGCAGGCTGGCGCGTGCCTGCACACCGGCATGCTGCTCGGCCCAAGCCTGGGCGGCGCCGAGCCGGGTTGGCAAGGTGGATTCAAGCGCCGCCGCCTCGGGGGGCGGGTCGCTCCACAGCCGCTCGGCCACGGCCAGCAGGCGCGGCCAGAGCCGCAGGTCCAGCTGCGCGGGCGCCACCAGCTCGCTCCAGAGTGCGGCTTCGCCGCCGAGCAGGCGCGGGCGCGTGGCGCTGTGCGCGGCGGTGTGTGCAGTAGCTTCATCCATGCTCGGCTCAAGCGCCTGCAGGGTGCAGCGGTGGCGCAGATTGCCCAGGCGCAGCACGCCTTCGCCCGGGCCCTGGGCGCTCATCGTGCACCAGAGTTCCAGCTCGCCCAGATCGCAATCGCCACGCGCGCGCAGGCGCCAGGGCAGGTCGGCCGTGCCGGTGCCTT
The DNA here is from genome assembly GCF_058794035.1 of Roseateles sp. GW835-FHT13E02. Lineage (NCBI taxonomy): Bacteria > Pseudomonadati > Pseudomonadota > Betaproteobacteria > Burkholderiales > Sphaerotilaceae > Roseateles > Roseateles sp. GW835-FHT13E02. The sequence continues at coordinate 180,844 of NZ_JBXAGJ010000003.1, read as the reverse complement.
CGATGCTCAGGGTGTGCAGCGGCACTTCGTTGTGCAGGCTGCCCGGGCCCTGGGCTTGCAGCAGCAGCTGGGCGCGGCCGCGGGCATCGCAGCGCAGCTCGGCATGCAGGGCATGCAAGGTCAGCTGGGCCTGCAGCCGCCAGCGCGCCGCGCCCGGGGCCAGGGGGGGCGTGGTGGGGGCCGGCTGGCTCAGCGGCGTGCGCCAGTGGAAGGCGGCGCCGTGGAACTGGTCCAGGTAGAAACCGGCCGAGCGCAGCAGGGCCGGGGCCAGGGCCAGGTCTTGCTCAGGGGCATCGTCCGCCTGCAGCGCCGCCGCGCCGCGCCAGCATTGCAGCACCGCAGCCTCGGGCAGGCCCGGGCCGCGCAGCTCATCCCAGCCCACCAGGCGCTTGCCCCGCGCGGCCAGCAGCTCGGCCATGCGCCGCACATAGCCCGCCTGCGTCTCGGCCAGGGGCAGGCCCAGGCGGCGCCAGGGCTCGGGCGCCAGCTCGTCGCCGCCGATGTGCACAAAGGCATCGGGGAAGACCTCGGCCCATTCGTCCAGCAGGCTGGCGATGAAGTCGTAGAGCGCCGGCTGGCGCGGGTCCACCGCCGCGCCGAAGATGCCAAAGCCTCGCTGCGCCTGCTGGGGCGCCGGCGGGCACAGCAGATCCGGCCGCGCCAGGCCCAGGGCCCAGCAGTGGCCGGGCAGGTCCAGCTCGGGCACGACGCGGATGCCGCGCTCGGCCGCCTGGGCCACCAGGCTGCGGGCCTGCGCCAGGCTGTAGCTGAAGCCGGCGCTGGCGCGCGCCGCCAGCTCGGGGTGGCGCTCCGAGGCCAGGCGCCAGGCCTGGTCGTCACAGACATGCCAGTGCAACACATTGAGCCGGGCCGCGGCCATGCCGTCGAGCAAGCGCGTCAGGGTGTCAAAGGGCAAGGGGCGGCGCGCCACATCGACCAGCAGGCCGCGCCAGGGGTGGCGGGGCGCATCTTCGATGAGCAGGCCAGGCAGGGTCGCGCGGCCCGCCAGCAGGGCTCCATGCCGCAGCTGGCTGAGGGTGTGCAGGCCGTGCTGCGCGCCCCAGAGGCGGGGGGCGCTCAGGCGGATTTCGCCCTCGGCCGTGGCGATCTCCAGCCGGTAGGACTCGTCATCGCCCAGCTGCGGAATCGCAGGGCTTGTATCGCTGATCTCAAGGCGCAGCCAGACCTTGCCCTCCGCAGCTGCCGTCGTTTGCAGATCGGGAAGCAGGCGCCGTGCCAGTGCGCGCAGGGTTGGCGGCCCCTCTTCCGGCCAGCACCAGCCCGCCAGGGGCAACTCACCGGCCCGGCCCTGCAGCTGTGCGGGCCAGGGCATCAGGCTGTGGCCCCAGGCCTGCAGTGGGGTCAGTGGCTTGAGGCCCGCTGCGGCGGCGGCCTCGCCTTCATCCATGAACGCAATCGACATGCGTCCATCATGGCTGCGGCCATGTGCAGCCTGTCTCAAGCTTGTCTTCAGGTTGTCTCAAGATCGGGCGCTGTTCTGGGAGCTGTGCCGGAGGGGGGGCTTGTGCGGCCTGCGTTGAGCTCAGGCGCCTGCCCGTGTTTGCCCAGCTGGGCAGCGTTGAAGCGCTGAGTTAGGCTTCGAACCAGGGAAGGACCACAGTTCACCCGAAGGGAGCGCAGGCCATGTCCGGAGGCAATTGGAAAGAGATGTTCGAGGCGGCCGAGACCGGCGACCTGGCCTTGGTGGAGTACCACGTCCAGCGCGGTGTGGACATCAACTACGCCCATCCGGAGTTTCTCAGCACCCCCTTGGTGGCCGCCATTCTGGCCGGGCAGGAGGCGGTGGCGCTCTATCTCCTGCAGGCCGGCGCCAACCCCGACCTGCCCTCGGAGTTTGACCAGGCGACGCCTCTGATTGCTGCGCGCAAGGCAGGCCTGGCCGCCGTGGAGCAGGCCTTGCTGGCGCGTGGCGTGCCGCCGCTGCCGGCTGAGCCGGCGCCGCCACGGTCCTGGCTGGCGAGGCTGTGGCGTGCGTGATTGCAGTCAGCCCGGGGAAGCGACAGGCGCAGCATGAGCGAAGGCAAGAACACCCGCTATTACTTCATCAGCCACCCCAATGTGCAGATCAGCGCCGAGGTGCCGGTGCCGCAGTGGCCGCTGTCCGAGCTGGGCCGGCGGCGCATGCATGCGGCGCTGAAGCAGCAAGAGGCCTGGCTGGGGAACATCGGGGCGATCTTCTCCAGCGCCGAGCGCAAGGCCCTGGACAGTGCCGAGATCCTGGCCGGGCATCTGGGCCTGCCGGTGCAGGTGCTGGAGGCCCTGGGCGAGAACAACCGCTCCACCACCGGTTTCCTGCCGCCGGCGGAGTTTGAGCAGGTGGCCGATGAATTTTTCGCCCGGCCCGAGCAGTCGGTGCGCGGCTGGGAGACCGCAGCGGCAGCCCAGGCCCGCATCGTGTGCGCCGTGCAGCAAGTGGCCCGCAGCCACGCCAGCCAGGGCGGAGATGGCGATGAAGGGGGCGCCGTCGCCATCCTGTCGCACGGTGCCGTCGGCACCTTGCTCCACTGCCACCTGGCCGGCCTTCCCATCTCGCGCCGCTGGGACCAGCCGGCCAATGGCGGCGGCAATTTCTATGGCTTCGAGTTGAACCCGCCGCGTGTGCATGGGACTTGGCAGCCCATCGATGCGGCGCTTTGAGCATGCAGCTGCTTGCCCCTTGCCAGCTTGCTGCAGATGGATAGGAGTCGGATACATGGGTGCCAAAACCTGGATGTTGGTTTACGCGGATGCAGGGCAGGCGCGCGCCCAATTGGCGGCGCGGCCGGCCCTGGACCGTGCCGAGAGTGCCCGTGTGGCCGCGCAGCTGTTTGCGGCGGATGAGTTGCAGCCCTTGGCCGATGGCAACCTGGGCTGGACGGCGCCGCCCGATGAGGAGCTGCTGGTGGGCTGCTTTTCGGGCGGCTTGACCGTGCTGGCGGCCAAGGAGTTTGCGCTCGATCGGCCTTCAACGCTGGAGGCGCGCTTTCTGGCCCACGCGCAGGGGCGCGATGTGTTCTTGCACGCCATGCACAGCGCCGCCGATTGGCTGGCTCTGGCGCATTGGCGCGAGGGGCGTCTGCTGCGAGCCCTCAGCGTGGCGCCCGACGACGGGCTGATCGAGGATCAGGGCACGCGTTGGGCCTTTGAGCTGCCGTTCTGGGACGGCGCCCACCCGGCCGATGACCCGGACGAGCTGGCCGCGGGCGAGGCGCCCTATCCGCTGCCCTTCCATCCGCTGGAGCTGGGTGATGCGGCCCTGCGCGAGCTTTTTGGCTACCACCTGGAGGGTCTGGTGGATGCTCGCCTGCTGGAGCCTGAATCTCTGCCCCTGCTGCGCTTCAAGCGCAAGGCCCGGCGCAAACCGTCCTGGTTCAGCCGGTTCTGGTGATCGCCGCCACGGGCCGGTAGGCCACCGCGTCGATCTCCACTTTCGCATCGATCATCAGCCGCGCCTCGGTGGTGGAGCGGGCCGGTTTGCCGCGCGGAAAATAGCTCAGGTAAACGCGGTTGAAGGCGCCGAAATCGCGCGCGTCCTGCAGCCAGACCGTCGTCTTGCAGACATCGTCCAGGGTGCAGCCGGCCAGGGCCAGGGCGGCTTGCAGATGGGCCATGACCTGGCGGGTCTGCGCCTCGATGCCGCCGGCCACCACCTCGCCATGCACATCGGTGGGCACCTGGCCCGAGACGTAGACGAAATCGCCGGCGCGCACGGCGGGCGAAAGCGGGCGGGGCTGCTGATCACTGGCCGTGGGCGGTACGCCCAGGTATTCAAGGTGGCTGATCGGTTCTTCGGTGGGTAGGTGGCTGCTGTTCATGGCGCCGCAGTCTAGGTCGCTCCGTCGCCCTTGGCCGGCCGGAACGAGGGCGATCTGCGGCTTCTTAAGCTGACCTTGAGATGGCCGGGCCACTGCCGGCTGCTGTGCAGCGATGATGATGGTGCATGGACACGAAGACCGCTCCCACCCCTCCCGTTTCACCTCACCACCCCGAGCGCAGCCACGAGCTGCTCGGCCCCTGGCTCAAGGGCTTTCCGCCCCTGCAGGCGCCGCTGCCGCTGAGCGCGCTGGCCGCCCAGGGCTGGCAGGCGCTGGGGCCCGAGATGCCCATGCCTTTGGCCCTGCTGCGGCGCGAGGCCCTGGCCCACAACATCGCCTGGATGCAGCGCTTCGCCAGCCAGCGCGGCCTGAGCCTGGCGCCGCATGGCAAGACCACCATGAGCCCGCAGCTCTTCCGCCGCCAGCTCGATGCCGGCGCCTGGGGTCTGAGTTTTGCCAATGTGCAGCAGCTGCGCATCGGCGTGCAGGCCGGTGGTGTGCGCCGCGCCTTGATCGCCAATCAGCTGCTCGGCGAGGCCGAGCTGGGCCTGCTGGCCGAGCTGCTGCGCCAGACCCCGGGCCTGCGCGTGGCCAGCTTTGTGGATTCGCCCGCCCAGTGCCAGCTCTTGCAGGCCTGGCAGGCGGGCCAGGGGCCCGGTGCGCCGGCGCTGGAGCTGCTCCTGGAGCTGGGCTCCGAGGGCGGCCGCTGCGGCGTGCGGGATGCGGAGTCGGCCCTGGCCCTGGCTCGCCAGGTGCGCGCGGCACCGGGCCTGCGCCTGGTTGGGTTGGCGTTCTACGAAGGCCTGGGTGCACGCGGCGAGGACGAGGCTGATCGTGCCTGGATGGCCGGCTGGACGCAGCGCGCCCATGCCTTGCTGGCCGCCTGCGAGGCCGAGGATTTGTTCGAGCTGGCCGAGGGCCAGGAACTCTTGATCTCGGCCGGTGGCTCGGCTCTCTTTGATCTGGTCTGCGGCGCGCTGCGCCCGCAAAGCCGCCATCGCTGGCGCGGCCTGCTGCGCTCGGGCTGCTACATCACCCACGACCATGGTTTGTACAAGCGCCTGGTCGATGTGGCCGCGCCGCGCATCGCCGCCGAGGGTTTGGCGGAAGCCGGCGAGCCCGGCCTGCAAGGTGCGCTGGAGGTCTGGTGCCAGGTCTTGTCCTGCCCCGAGCCGGGTCTGGCCCTGCTGGGCGCGGGCCGGCGCGATCTCTCGCACGACCAGGGCATGCCCACGCCCATGGCCTGGGCGCCGCTGGGCCAGCTGCAGCCCTGCCTGGCCCCGGCCGGCTGGCGCATCGAGGCCATGAATGACCAGCACGCTTACCTGCGCTGGGATTCGCAGGACCCGGCTGTTGCAACGCCCGCCGTGGGCGACCGCATCGGCCTGGGCATCTCCCACCCCTGCACCACCTTCGACAAATGGACCTGGCTGCCCATCGTCGAGGGCGAGGACTACCGCATCGTCGATGCGGTGCTGACGCATTTCTGAGGCAGGCACCATGCAGCTGCTGCGCGGCGGGCTGATCGTGGACGGCGTTCTGAGCCCGGCCTGGACCGGCGATCTGCTGTTCGACGCCAGCGGCATCCTCGAGATAGGCCCGGATCTGTCCGGCCGGGTCGGAAGCCATGTGCCGCGCCGCGATTGCCAGGGCCTGGCCCTGGCGCCGGGCTTCATCGATGTGCACACCCACGACGATGCCGCCCTCTTGCTGGACCCGGCCATGCGGCCCAAGCTCAGCCAGGGCGTCACCACCGTGGTGGTGGGCAACTGCGGCATCTCGCTGGTGCCGCTGCGCCTGGCGCCCGGGCAGGCGCCGGTGCCACCGCTGAACCTGCTGCCCGCTGAGGCCTACCGTTACGCGTGTTTCGCCGACTACCGGGCGGCACTGGAGGCCGCGCAACCGGCGGTCAATGTGCTGGCCCTGGTCGGCCACACGGCCTTGCGCGCGGCTTGCATGCCCGAGCTGGACCGCCCGGCCCGCCCGGCCGAGCTGGCCGCCATGTGTGCGCTGCTGGATCAGGCCCTGACCGAGGGGGCGGGTGGCTTGTCTTCGGGCACCTTTTACGCCCCGGCTGCCGCCGCGCCGCCCGAGGAGCTGCTGGCCCTGGCCCGGGTGGCCGCGCGCCACAGCGGCCGCATCTATGCCACCCATCTGCGCGACGAGATGGCCGGCGTGCTGGCCGCCATCGAGGAGGCGGCCGACACCGCCCACCAGGCTGGCCTGCCGCTGCAGATTTCGCACCACAAATGCGCCGGCCACCGGCAATGGGGCCGCGCCATCGAGACCCTGGCCTTGATCGAGCGCCTGGCCCAGCGCCAGGACCTGGGCCTCGATGTCTACCCCTATCTGGCCGGCTCCACCGTGCTGCGCGAGGACCTGGTGGATGGCCACACGCCCATCCGGCTGACCTGGTCGGAGCCGCACCCGGAGCGCAGCGGCCAGTGGCTGGCCGAGGTGGCGTCGGAATGGGGCGTCACGGAGGTAGAGGCCTGCCGTCGCCTGCAGCCGGGCGGGGCCTGCTACTTCCAGATGTGCGAGGACGATGTCGATCGCATCCTCGCCCACTCGCTGGCCATGATCGGCTCGGACGGCCTGCCGCATGACCGCCAGCCCCACCCACGGCTCTGGGGCGCGTTTCCGCGCGTGCTGGCCCATTACAGCCGCGAGCGCGGCCTGCTGAGCCTGGAGCGCGCGGTGCACAAGATGAGCGGCCAGAGTGCTCAGCGCTTCGGCCTGCTGCACGAGCGTGGCCAGTTGCGGCCGGGCGCGGCGGCCGATCTGCTGCTTTTCGACCCGGCCGCCGTGCAGGACCTGGCCGACTATGGCGAGCCCTGCCGACCGGCCCGCGGCATCGAGGCGGTCTGGGTCAATGGCCGGCTGGCGCTGGAAGGCGGGGTGGAGCGGGCGCGCGCCGGCCGGGTGCTCAGCCCGTGTGCGTCGCGGGCCGCAGGCGCAAGCTCATCGTGAGGTCGCCCAGGGACCGGCCATCGATGCGGAAGAGATCGGCCCGCTCGCCGCAAAGCACAAAGCCCATTCGCAAGTAGAGGCGCTGGGCGCCGGGGTTGCTGCTCAGCACCTGCAGATCGATCCAGTCCAGGCCGCCCTGGCCGAGCGCCCAGTCGCGGGCGTGGGCGATCAGGGCCTGACCCAGGCCCTGGCGGCGCGCGCTGGCATGCACGCCCATGCCCAGCTGGGCGCGGTGTTCGACATGGGGCATGGGATGGGCGCGCAGGTCGACGTGGCCGAGGATGGCCCCATCGGCCACGCGGCGTGCCAGCCAGGCGCGACGCCAGCCCGGCTGGCCCACGGCGATGCCCAGGCCGCGTTCGAAGGCCGCGGCCCGCTCGGCCGGGAACTCGGCCTGGCCGCGCGGCTGGGGCTGGAAGTAACCGGTCTCGGGGTTGCCGTTGTCCTGCAGATGCGCGTGCAGATAGGCGCGGAACTCGGCGAACTGTGCAGCGTTCAAGGCCTCGATGGTGTATGCGACGGTCATGAGGTGGCGGGGATGGTGTCGACAGGGGCGGGGCGGCTTTGGCCGGCGAACTGGGCCAGGGCCACGCCGCCCAGGGCCAGGGCGGCACCGGCCAGCTTGACGGCGCTGAAGGTTTCACCGGTGCTGAGCCAGGCGGCCACGCCGGCGATGGGCGGCATCAGGTAAATCAGTGGCGCCGTGCGGGCCACGCCGCGCTGGGCATTGACCCAGCCCCAGGCCAGCCAGGTCAGGAAACCGATGACGACGATGGCCCAGAGTGCGCCCAGCCAGATCCAGGGGCTGAGCGCGGCCCAGTCCACGCGCAGGGCGGCGGGCGTGGCATAGGCCAGCACCGGAACGGTGGCGGCCAGCGAGGCATAACACATCACCAGCACGGCACCGTGGCGCTCGATCAGGGGCTTGGCCGCCACCGTGTAGTAGCTGAACAAGGCAGCGGCCGTCAGCAGCACCAGGTCGCCGCCACCGGCACGCCAGTTGGCGGCCAGCAGCTTGTCCGACATGAAGAGCAGGGCGCCCGCGGCGGCCACCGCCATGCCCAGCAGCTGCGGCCGGCGCAGGCGCTCCAGGCCCCAGGCACGCAGGATCAGCAGGGTGAACACCGGCCCGCAGGCCAGCAGCACCGAGCTGGAAAAGGGCGTGGAGAAATGGATGCCGTAGCTGGACAGGGCCAGGTGCAGGCCCTGACCCAGAAAGCCCAGGCGCAGCAGCGCCCAGGCGTCGGCGCGCGACACCCGCGGCCAGCGCAGGCCATGCTGTTGCAGCAGCAGGCCGGTCACCAACACCGGCATCAGCGCAAAGCGCAGGAACAGAAAACCCTCCGGGCCCATGGCCGTGAGCAGGGTTTTCTGCAGCGGGAAGTTCAGGCCCCAGGCCAGGATGACGGCCAGGCCGGCCCAGAGGCTGAGGCGGTGAGGGGCGGAGGAGACGGAAGTGGCGAGCGTTGGCGAGGGCATGGCCGGCATCTTGCCAGCCAAACACCCCGCCTCAGGCTCTCAACGGTCGTCCCGCACCAACTGGCCGATCGGCGCCGCCGGGTCTCCCATCATGAACAGGCTGAACACCGCGCTGGTCGGCACGATCAGGCTGGCGTTGCTGTAGATGGCGGTGGCGGAGGCGGGCGAGTTGACGGTCAGCAAGGAGGCGGTGGCGCTGGCGTTGACCACGCTGGCGCTGGAGGCGCTGCCCGGCGTGATGTTGCTGGCGATGCTGCTGTAGTCCAGCGCCATGCCCAGGCCGGTGTTGGCGCCCGAGAGGCCATTGATCAGCCGAATCTTGGCGGTGCCGCTGGCGGTGGGCAGGCGGTTGTCATCGCTGAGCACGCTGAGCTGCGGGCTGACGGCTGTGCCCCAGACCAGCAAGGTGTAGTCGCCGCCGGCCTTGAGCGTGGGGTTGCTGGTGTTCAGCGCGATGCCGTTGACGCGCAGGTCCAGCACCGGGGCACCGGCCTCCACCGTGGTGTAGGCACCGATCTGCGGCGCCAGGGTGGAGGGCAGCACGCTCAGGCCGCCGATGCTGGCGTTGACCGAGGCTGCGCCAGCCAGGGTGGCGGCCACGCGCACCCGCGCCTTGGTGGTGGGCAGGTTGCTGACGGCGCCCTGCTGCTTGAGCACCATGCCATTGACCAGGCGGCCGCCGGCGGTGGCGGTGGCCACGAGAGTGGCCACGCCGGTCGATTCCAGCGTGACGCTGGGCAGGTCGAGGCGGATGTCGCTGGGCTTGCCGCTGCCGGTCAGGGTGATGCGGAAGGTCCCGGAGTTCAGGGTGTTGTAGCCGCTGCCGGTGCCGCCGGCGATGGCGCTGGCCACCGGGGTGGCGGTCTCCAGGCTGTCGCTGTTGTTGGCGGCGGTGATGTAGACGTCCAGCGCGCCGGCATCGGGCGCCAGGTTCAAGACCAGCAGCTTGCTCTTGTTGGCATCGGGGGCGGTCTCGGTCTCCTGAAGCAGGCTGTTGCGCACCGCGCCGCCCCAGCCGTAGGCGATCAAGGTGTAGTGGCTGTCGGCTGCCAGGGTGGGGGTCAGGTTGGCCACGGTGGCGCCCACGCCGGTGGTCTGGATCTGCGAGCTGGTGGCGTTGATGTCGACGCTGGCATAGCTGCCCACGTTGCCGTAAGCCACGCCGGTGTTGAGCGTCGTGCTGTTGACGGCCAGGTCCAGCGAGCCGTAGCCCACGCTGGCATTGAGCAGGCGGACTTGGGTGTTGCTGCTGCTGCCACTGCCGCCGCCGCAGGCGCTCAGAAGGGTGACCGCGCTCAGGGCCAGGCAGCTCAGGCCTGAGCCCCAGATTTGCTTGAATCGCATCGAGGAGAACTCCGAAAAATAGAGAAGTGAGAAGAAAGGAATCGGGGCAGGGCGTACCGGCACGATTGGGTGGGCTGCGTGTTGCTCGCCCATGTGCCCCTGTGTCGCCGCAGTGAACTTGTGTTGCTGGGCCGCTTCTTTACATTTGGGGGCAGCTCTCCAAAGCCCCGCCCGACGGCGCGCACCGCAGGGGTGCGCTGCTAGCATCGCCCGCAGCCTTTTTGTCCTGCCACCAAGAGCCACCTTCAGCGAGCCGCCGCCATGAACTACCCGCACCTGCTTGAACCGCTGGACCTGGGCTTCACCACGCTGAAGAACCGCGTGCTGATGGGCAGCATGCACACCGGTCTGGAAGATGGCCGCAAGCATTTCGACCGCATGGCCGCCTACTTCGCCGAGCGCGCGCGCGGCGAGGTTGGGCTGATGGTGACCGGCGGCTATGCGCCCAATATCGAGGGCTGGACCAAGCCTTTCGCCGGCACCCTGGCCACCAGCGGCGCGGCGCGCCGCCACCGGGTGGTGACGGAGGCCGTGCATGCCGAGGGCGGCAAGATCGCGCTGCAGATCCTGCACACCGGTCGCTATGGCTACTCACCGCTGTGCGTGGCGCCCTCGCGCATCCAGTCGCCGATCACGCCTTTCACGCCGCGTGAGCTCTCGGCCCGCGGCATCGAGCGGCAGATCCGCGCCTTCATCCGTTGCGCCAAGCTGGCCCGCGAGGCCGGCTACGACGGCGTCGAGGTGATGGGCTCCGAGGGCTATCTGATCAACCAATTCCTGGTCACCCACACCAACCACCGCCAGGACGCATGGGGCGGCAGCTACGCCAATCGCATGCGCTTTGCGCTCGAGATCCTCACCCGCATGCGCGAGGCCGTGGGACCGGACTTCATCATCATTTACCGCCTGTCCATGCTGGACCTGATCCCCGACGGCAGCAGCTGGGATGAGGTGTTGCAGCTGGCGCGCGGTGTTGTGAAGGCCGGAGCCACCCTGATCAACACCGGCATCGGCTGGCATGAGGCGCGCGTGCCCACCATCGCCACCTCGGTGCCGCGCGCGGCCTTTGCCGGCGTGACCGCCCAGCTGCGCGCGGCCCTGCGCGCCGAGGGCATCACGACCCCGGTGATCACCAGCAACCGCATCAATATGCCCGAGGTGGCCGAGAACCTGCTGGCCGAGGGCGCGGCCGATATGGTCAGCATGGCCCGGCCTTTCCTGGCCGACCCGGCTTTTGTGAAGAAGGCGCGTGAGGGCCGTGCCGACGAGATCAACACCTGCATCGCCTGCAACCAGGCCTGCCTGGACCATGCCTTCCAGCAGAAGATCGCCTCCTGCCTGGTCAACCCGCGTGCCTGCCACGAGCAGGAGCTGCCCATCATCCCGATTGCCACGCTGAAGGCGCCGCGCAAGAAGGTCGCCGTGGTCGGCGCCGGCCCCTCGGGTCTGGCGGCGGCCACCACCCTGGCCGAGCGCGGGCATGAGGTTCACCTCTTCGACGCCGCGGCGCAGATCGGCGGCCAATTCACCATGGCCAGCCGCATCCCGGGCAAGGAAGAGTTCCGCGAGACCCTGCGTTATTTCGCGCGCCGCATCGAGCTGACCGGTGTGCAGCTGCACCTGAACCGCCGCGTCGACGCTGACGCGCTGCTGGGCTTTGACGAGGTGCTGCTGGCCACCGGCGTGACGCCGCGCGACCCGCGCATCAAGGGCCAGGCGGAAGGCCAGGCGCGGGGTCAGGTCTTGACTTACATCGACGTGCTGCGGCACAAGAAGCCGGTGGGCGCGCGCGTGGCCATCGTCGGCGCCGGCGGTATCGGCTTCGATGTGGCCGAGTACCTGGCCGAAGCGGGCGCGGAGGACGGCCACTCGCTGACGCAGGACCTGGCCGCCTGGCAGCGCGAATGGGGTGTGGGCGACCCGGTCCAGCTGCGTGCCGGCTATGTGCTGCCCGAGCCGGCCGCGCCGGCCCGCGCCATCACCTTGCTGCAGCGCCGCGCCGGCAAGCCGGGCGCCGGCCTGGGCAAGACCACGGGCTGGATCCACCGCGCCGCGCTGAAGATGAAGCAGGTGGAGATGCTGTCCGGCGTCAACTACGAGGCCATCACCCCCGAAGGCCTGTGGGTCAGCTACGGCGAGAAGCATGCCGACAGCCAGCTGATCGCCTGCGACAGCATCATCCTGTGCGCCGGCCAGGAGCCGCTGCGCGAGCTGGAAGCACCGCTGCGTGCAGCAGGCGCCCGCGTTCATGTGATCGGCGGCGCACTCGAGGCCGGCGAATTGGATGCAAAGCGTGCAATCTTGCAGGGAACCCGGCTCGCAGCGTCCCTGTAAACCCTAGCCACCCTCAAGCGCGCCGCGGACACTACCGAAACGGCGAGAACGAGGGGTCACCTGTGGTGCGGGGTGACGTCGGATCGACACATCACAACAGGCAAGACGCAGCGCTCAGCGGTGACCCCGCGGTGACGCAAGGCGAGTCCTGACCGACGAGACGGGTTTCAGGCATGAGCGAATTTTTTCAACGCTGGCGGCTGCGGCTGCAGCCGGCGGCACGCACGATCTGGCTGCTGGGCTGCACCCCGGCGGCTTGGGCGCAGGTGAGTGGCGGCGATGTGATCGCCCTGGACCTGCGCAGCCCCATGTTCTGGCTCAGCGTGTTTGGCCTGCTGGGCGCCCTCGGCCTGGGTCTGGTGCTGGGCCTGGTGCAGTTCCAGCGCCTCAAGCTGCGCCAGCGCCGCGCCGAGTTGCTGCTGGTGCGGCGCGAACGCACCAAGCTGAGCGCCTTGCTCAATGCCATTCCCGACCCGGTCTATTTCAAGGATGCCAGCGGCGCTTACGAGGGCTGCAATCCGGCGTTCGAACAATGCACGGGCCTGCGCGAAGCCGATCTGGTGGGCCGCCGTGATGAGCAGCTGGCCGAGCGCCCGGCCTGGAGCCAGGCCCTGGGCCCGCAGCCACCGGGCAAGCCCGGCCCGCAGCGCACCCTGAGCTGGCTGACCCAGGCCGATGGCAGCCGGGCCTGCCTGGACGTGGTGCAGGCGCCGGTGTTCGACGAGGGCCAGTGCCTGGGCCAGGTCGGCGTGGCGCGCGATGTCACCGCCCTGCGCGAGGCCATGAGCCAGCTGCACCGCGCGGTGACCGTGTTCGAGCATTGCGGCGAAGGCATCATGGTGATGGATGCTGATCTGCGCATCCGCGACGTCAACCCGGCCCTCTGCGCCATCACCGGCTACAGCTGCGAGGAGCTGGAAGGCAGCATGCCGCATTACCTGCGCCTCAACGAGCAGGACCCGGACTTCCTCGAGCGCCTCTGGGCCGAGGTCGAGGCCCACGGCAAATGGAGCGGCGAGCTGACCGACCGCCACAAGAACGGCGAGACCGTGCCGCTCTGGGGCACCATCGTCAAGGTCCCGCCGGCCGAGAGCCACGGCCAGCCGCATTACCTCTCGGTGCTGACCGACATCTCGCGCATCAAGAAGACCGAGGCCGAGCTGCTGCACCAGAAGCTGCATGACCGCCTGACCGGCCTGCCCAATCTGGCCCTGCTGCGCGATCGCATCGAGCGCCAGGTCGGCCTGGCCCAGCGAGACCACACCTGCGTGGCCGTGCTCTACATCGACCTCGACGGCTTCCGCGACGTCAACGACATCGCCGGCCATGCCGCCGGCGACGCCGTGCTCAAGGAAACCGCCGCCCGATTCATCAATGTCGTGCGCGCCAGCGACTCGGTGGCCCGGGTGGGCGCGGACGAGTTCGTGGTCGTGCTGTCGGGCCTGGTGGACGAAGAAACCTCCATGCGCCTGGGCGAGCGCCTGATCGACGCCATGCGCGAGCCCATCTTGCTGGGCGACAAGAGCTTCACGCTCGGCGCCAGCATCGGCCTGGCCTTGTTCCCGGCCGATGGCGTCAGCGTGGACGAGCTGCTGCGCAATGCCGAGGCGGCCATGTGCCGGGCCAAGGCCCATGCCCGCAACACCGTACAGGCCTACCGGCCCGAGCTGACCCAGGCGGTGCAGCAGCGCTTTGAGCTGACCCATGCCTTGCGCCACGCCAACGAGGCGGCGCAGTTCCGCCTGGAATACCAGCCCCAGGTGCGCCTGTCCGACGGTGCCCTGATCGGCGCCGAGGCCTTGCTGCGCTGGCGCCACCCGACGCGCGGGCCGATTTCGCCGGCCGAGTTCATCCCCCTGGCCGAGGACACCGGCCTGATCATCCCGATCGGCCGCTGGGTGCTGGAAACCGCCTGCGCTCAGGCCGCGCGCTGGCAGGGCCAGCCGGGCAAGCCGCAGCAGGTGGCCGTCAATGTGTCGGCGCGCCAGCTGCGCCAGCCCGACTTCATCGAGACCGTGGACTTCATCCTGGCCGAGACCGGCTGCCCGCCCCAGGCCCTGGAGCTGGAGGTGACCGAAAGCCTGCTGCTGGAGGATGCCGAGGCCGCCATCGAGCTGCTGGGCGCGCTGACCGCGCGCGGCGTGCGCGTGGCCATCGACGACTTCGGAACCGGCTATTCCTCGCTGTCCTACCTGCGCCGCATGCCGGTGCGCACGCTCAAGATCGACCGCAGCTTCGTCTCCGAGCTGGGCCAGGACGCCCATGTGGCGGCGATCGCCCGCACCGTCATCGTGCTGGCGCGCAGCCTCAACCTCGATGTGCTGGCCGAGGGCGTGGAAACCGCCGAGCAGGCCGCCTGGCTGCAGCGCGAAGGCTGCGACTGGGCCCAGGGCTGGCACTACGGCCGCCCCATGCCGGCCGAGGACTTTGTGCTGACGCCACATGCCTTGCCCGACGGGCCGCGCCGCACGCTGCGGCATTTGCAGCTGGCTTGAACCGGCTGGTGCACGCCCGGCGGGGCGAGATGGCGGAGACCGCCTCGGCCTTGCGTTACGCTCCCGGGGTGGCTTGCCGCTGGCAGCCCAGTTCTGCCCGAGGAGAAACCCGCATGAGCCCCCAGCACCCGCGTCGTTCCATTGTTTGCAGCCTGAGTGCGTTCGCGCTGCTCGCGGCACCTGTCGCGCCCGCCTGGGCTGCAGAGCCGCGTGATCGCGGCGTGGAACTCAAGACCGTGGAGCTGCGCTCCAGCGGCCGTTATGAAAGCCTGCGCCTCGACGAAGGCGTGCGCGATGTGGAGCTGGACCATCAGATCAGCGGCGCCTGCCGCTTCAACCGCAGCTGGGGCTTCGACCTCAGCAACCGCGAGCTCTGGGTCAATGATGGCTGCTCGGCCCGCTTCAAGCTGTTTGGCGATGCCATCAACGGCGAAGACGGTGGCAAGGAGTCCTCAGGCATCAGCACGGGTGCTGTGGTGGCCGGTGTGGCGGCAGTGGCGGCCATTGCCCTGCTGGCCTCCAAATCGGGCAAGGACAAAGACAACAACAGCAACAACAACGATGGCGACTGGCAGGGCCCGGACCGCCCGCAATGGGGCAGCGGCCAGATCCGCGGCAAGGACGGCCTGTGCCTGGACATGTCGGGCCGGGTTGAGCGCGGCACCGAGGCCATCGTCTTCAACTGCCACGGCGGCAACAACCAGCGCTTCAGCTGGAGCAACCGCGGCGAGCTGCGCGTGGGCGGTATGTGTCTCGATGTGGCCGAAGGCAACCGCGAGGACGGCGCGCGCGTGATCGCCTGGCCCTGCAGCGGCGGCGTCAACCAGCGCTGGACCCGTCAGGGCAGCGAGATCCGCAGCCGCATGAACGGCAAATGCCTGGACATCAAGGAAGGCCGCGCTCGGCCCAAGCAGCCGGTGCTGCTGTGGAGCTGCAACGGCGGCAGCAACCAGCGCTGGAGCTGGTGAAGACCTGAGTTCACGCGCCTGTCATGCCGCGCAGGCAGGCTGTCCATGTCGAGGTGGGCGCTTTCTTTGCTCCCTCTGTGTTCCCCCTCCCTTCTTCCCGCCCAACCATGAGCACGCCGCCGAACTCGAATGTGGACCCCGCCGACCTGATGCAGCGCATGCAGGCGGACCTGATCGACAGCTATGACGAAGAGCTGGAGATGGAGATTGACGACCGCGGCTTCGATGAAGACGCGATCCGCAGCCGCTTCACGCCCGAGCAGCGCCTGCAGCGCCGCGCCTATTTCCAGGAGCTGTTCCGCCTGCAGGGCGAGCTGGTCAAGCTGCAGGACTGGGTGGTGGCCAGCAAGCACAAGGCCGTCATCATCTTTGAGGGCCGCGACGCCGCGGGCAAGGGCGGCGTGATCAAGCGCATCACCCAGCGCCTGAACCCGCGCGTCTGCCGGGTGGCGGCATTGCCCGCACCGAACGACCGCGAGCGCACGCAGTGGTATTTCCAGCGCTACATCTCTCATCTGCCAGCCGGTGGCGAGATCGTGCTGTTTGATCGCAGCTGGTACAACCGCGCCGGCGTCGAGCGGGTCATGGGCTTTTGCAGCGACGACGAGTACGAGGAGTTCTTCCGCTCGGTGCCCGAGTTCGAAAAAATGCTGGTGCGCGCCGGCATCCAGGTCATCAAGTACTGGTTCTCGATCTCCGACGAGGAACAGCACACCCGCTTCCTGGGCCGCATCCACGACCCGCTCAAGCAGTGGAAGCTCAGCCCCATGGACCTGGAGTCGCGCCGCCGCTGGGAGGACTACACCAAGGCCAAGGAAGTAATGATGGAGCGCACCCACATTGCCGAGGCGCCTTGGTGGGTGGTGCAGGCCGACGACAAGAAGAAGGCGCGGCTGAACTGCATGGCCCATTTGCTAGCCCAGATGCCCTACCACGAGATCCCGCACCCGCCGGTCATCCTGCCCTCGCGCGAGCGACACGAGGATTACGAACGCCAACCCGTGCCGCCGGAGATGGTGGTGCCGGAGTTGTACTGAAGTCTCCCCATTTCGGGTGATGGACTGCGACGGTGAGCCGGGCTGCAATCCGGCCGCCGATTGACTCCCTGCTTGCGAGCGCCTCCATGTTTTTTCAGCCGACCTCTGCTTCAAACACATCTTTGTTTTCGTCTGTCCCCACGCGCACCAGTCTTTGGGCTGCCCTGACCTTGAGCCTGGGATTGATCCAGGGTTGCGGCGGCGGCGGTGGGGGGAACGACACGACGCCTGAGCCCGTCAAGCCCAGCAGCTATGACTTGCAGGCGACGATGAGCCAGTACTACACTAAGGCCCAGAGCTGGAGCTTGAGCGGAACTGTTGGCGCTGTGCCGGTCAGCGCGGTTCTGAGTGTGGTGCCCAAGACGGGTACGGCGGTGTTTCCGGTCAATGGCAAGGCCTACACCTACACGCAGCAAGAGATGAAGCTGACAGCCAATGGTCAGACCACCAACACCATGGGCGAGCTGTTTTTTGACGCGACTTTGATGCAGACCGAGGCGGTGAGCGCGCGCAGCGATGACACCTGCGAGCAGGCCCAGACCAAGGGCAGTTTCTCGCGCGCGGCCAAGGTCGGCGACAGTGGCGCCAATGGCAGCGGGTTCGAGTACGTCAGTTGCGCGCCGGGCGCCGCTGTGGAGGCCAATTACGTCGACACCTGGCAGCTGAAGGAAGAGGGCGGTCGGGTCCTGCTGTGTCTGAATCGCAGTTCCAAAGTGGTGGCCAGTGGCTTCACCCGGGTGGGCAGCCAATGCCACCAGGTGCTGGCCGATGGCAGCCTCGGCCCTTTCATGAGCCTCAGCCTGATCACCGAGGACGGCACCCTCTCGATGAAGACGCTGTGATCGTCGGTCCGGTTTCAGGCGAGGGTTCTGCGTGGCAGAGGTCTCGCTGAAGCGCGCGGAGCGCCCGGCGCCGACCGCTGAGGGCGCGTGCAGGCGCTAGGATCGGCACGATGAATTGGGGCTTTGCATCTTCCGCCGTCACGCTGTGGCCTTGGCTGACCCGCCTGGGCGAGGCGCAGTTTCTTCTTCCTCTGGCCTTGTTGGGCCTGACCTGGGTCTGGCGCAGTGCGGGAGCGCGCGCCGCCCAAAGGGCATGGGCCTGGCGCGCTCTGGCCTTGTTGGCCGCAGTGATCGGCGTGACCACGGCCAGCAAGCTGGCTTTCATGGGCTGGGGCCTGGGCATCGCGCGCTGGGATTTCACCGGTTTTTCCGGGCATTCCATGTTCGCCGCAGCGGTCTTGCCCCTGCTGACCTGGCTGGCGCTGGCGGCTTCTCCGGTTGTCTCGGTTCGGGCGGATCGTGAATCCGACCGAGGTCGGTTTTCGACCGCTACTTGGGCTTGGATTGGCTTGTCCTACGCGCTGGCGGCTTTGATTGCTTACTCGCGCCTGAAAGTTGGTGCACACTCTGTTTCAGAGTCGGTGACCGGTTTTCTGCTCGGTGCCGTGGCCAGTGGCGCCAGCTTGTGGCTGGCGCCGCCGCTGCGGCGCGGTTTGCCGCGCGGTCTGCCCATGGCTGCCTTGGCGCTCTTGCTGCTGATGCCCTCGATGGCGCCGCCGTCGCGCAGCCATGATTGGGTCACCCATTGGGCGCTCCAGTTGTCGGGCCGTCAGCAGCCGGTCGATCGGCGGGATCTTCAGGAGCCCGAGGCTGGGCCGGAACTGCAGCACCTGCAAGAGCCGACGTCTTGAGTGTTGGCTTGAGGGGCCTCAGTGGCAGGTCGGTTTGGCGGCATCGATGAGAGACCCAGCCGAGATCGGCATGAAGCTGAGCGTCGCGATGCACAGTTCGGCCAGCAGACCTTCGTCATCATCACCGCCTTCGGTGACCTGCAGGCCCTGGCTCAGCTCGTAGGACGATTCGAACCAGCCACAGCTGTGAATCGGCTCGGCAGCGTCGCCTGGAAGCGGGGCCTTGCGTTGGAGTGTGGCCGGGGGCAGGGCAGCATGGATGCGCATGATGAAAGTCTCCAGAGGGCTTGCTTGTGTTGCCGCTGCCGGCTGCCAGGCTGAGTAGCCTGCGCCGGCGTCTGGAATTCATATTCGGCGACGCGATTCGTGCTTCCCATCACACTTCGGGGCGTGCGATGGGGGAGGGTGGGGGGGTGTTCGCTGAGGCATCCCCCCAGAAGAGGGGGACTTGACCGGCGTGCCCACCGAAAAGAAATGAGGCTGGATCAGCGGTCGAATTCACGCGGAGGCACCCGCAAGCGAGGGCCTGCCGCGAGCGGAAACTTCAATCAAGTCGCGTATGCTGCCGCAGCGCGAAAAGGACGGAACGGATCTGCTGATGCTCAATGTTTTTTACACAGTCGATGTGGAGGTGTGGTGTGACGGTTGGAACGATATCGATTCCAAGTTTCCTGCCGCCTTCCAGAGCTATGTGTACGGGCCGACGGCGGCCGGAAACTTTGGCCTGCCCTTCCAACTGAAACTGCTCAGTGACCATGGCCTGACGGGGGTGTTCTTTGTCGAGCCCCTGTTCGCTGCGCGCTTCGGTATCGAGCCGCTGCGAGAGATCGTTGGCATGATTGAGGCCGCCGGCCATGAGGTGCAGCTGCATCTGCACACCGAGTGGGTGGACGAGGGCCGGCCGAACACCATCCTGCCCAACAGCACACACAAGCGGCAGTACCTGCGCATGTTCGATCTGGCCGAGCAGACCCAGCTGATCGGCATCGGCCTGGACTACCTGGCCCAGGCGGGCGCCCGGCGCCCCAATGCCTTCCGCGCCGGCAGCTTTGGCTTCAATCACCTGACCCTGCAGGCCTTGCAGGCGCATGGCATCGTCCACGACTCCAGCTACAACGCCACCATGTTTGGCCCGGACAGCGGCCTGGCGCCTGGAACCCTGCTGACCGACTGCTGCGCTTTCGATGGCGTGCTGGAGCACCCGATGACCGTCTATGACGACGGCTTTGGCCGCCTGCGCCACGCGCAACTGACGGCCTCCTCCAGCGCCGAGATGGAAACCCTGCTCTGGCAAGCGCTGGAGCGCGGCCAGTCCGAGTTCGTCATCCTCTCGCACAACTTTGAGTTGCTGAATCCGGCCAAGAACCGGGCCGATGCGGTGGTCGTCAAGCGCCTCGAAAAGCTGTGCCGCTTCGTCAGCGACAATCGTGCCCACTTCAATATGTCAGGCTTTCATGGCTTGAACGCCCGCACGGTGCAAACCCAACCCTTGCCCTTGGTTTCCACACGCTGGAAAACCGGGATGCGAACGCTGGAACAAGCGTATCGCCGGAGATATCAGTGAATTCCTGGTTTGTCGCGCAGGTACCTTTCAAGTTTCAGCTCAGCGACTGGACTTGGTTTCGCTTCAATTTGAACCTGCAATGCAGCCAGGTGCGCCTGTCCGACCCCGGTGAGCCGGTGTTGCAGCCCGTGGCGCCGGATCGCGCCTTGCCGGCCGATTGCGCGGGTTACCTGATTCGCTCGCTGCCAGTGCAGGCCACCTTGCCCGCTTTGAGCACGCAGGGTGATTATCTGGTGTATGTCCGCCAGCATTACCCGCGCTATTTCATCGACCTGAACCAGTCTTTTGAAGACTACAAGGCCAAGTTTTCGGCCAAGACGCGTTCGACCATCAATCGCAAGATCAAGAAATTTGCCGAGCATTGTGGTGGCAGCCTGGATTGGCGCCAGTACACACGCCCCGAGGAGATGGGTGAGTTTCTGAAACTGGCCCGCCAGGTGTCGGCCCTGACCTATCAGGAGAAACTGCTCGACGCCGGGATTCCCAATTCAGAGGCATTCACGGCCGAGGTGATGCAACTGGCGGCGCAGGATCTCGTGCGCGCCTACATCATCTTTCACGAGGGCAAACCCGTTTCTTATCTGTACTGCCCGATCGAAGAGGGCGTGCTGGTGTATTCCTATCTGGGCTATGACCCCAGATTCATGAAACTGTCGGTCGGCACGGTGCTCCAGTGGCAGGCGCTGGAAACCATTTTTGCCGAAGGCAAGCACAAGTATTTCGATTTCACCGAGGGCGAATCCGAGCACAAAAAGCTGTTCGCCACCGACCATCGGCAATGTGCCGATGTGTTTTTCATTCGCCGCAGTCTGGCCCATTGGTTGCTGGTGCAGGGGCATCGCCATTTCAATGCCGCGGTCGAGAAATTTGGCGAGTTTCTCGAGCGCCACAATTTGAAGACACGCATCCGCCAGTGGATGCGCTTCGGTGCCTGAGGTTTTGCTGCCGCCGGTGCGCCGGGTTTTGATTCTTGAGTCGGAAGCTACATGAAAACATCGGAGGGCCCAGCGCTCATCAGTGACGAGGCCTTGTCTCAAACCGGTACCTGGCCAACGCACCAGCTCAAGGACCAGGCCTTTTGCAGCCCCAAAAGCCTGCGTGCTTGGGCTCAGGCATTTCTACCCGGCCGTGGCTGGAGCGGGCCCTTGTGCCATGTGGTGAGCCGTGAGAACGGCGCCATCCAGGCCTTTGTGCCTTTCGCCAAGCAGAAGATCGCTCTGTTCTCCATTCACTCGCTGGCTGGCTATTACTGGCCGTTCCGAACCCTGTTTGTGGCGGCGCAGAAAGAACCCGGCCTGGCGGCGGCCGAAGCGCTGGGGCGCGAGTTGGCTGCCCATCCGCCCGGCGCCGTGCTGCGCTTCGGGCCGGTGTCCAGCCGCGATGCCGCTTTGCATGCGGTCCTGGGCGAACTGAGCCGCCATGGCTGGCGCGCGCTGTGCCGGGAAACCGGCGCGGTCTTCGAGCTGGATCTGTCGCAAGGCATGGAAGGGCTCAAGCCCAAGTTCAGCAACTCGCTGATCAAGAACATCGAGTATTCGCGCCGGCGCCTGGGCAAGACGGTGGGCGAGCTTAGCGTGGAGCGCCATGTGATGGGCCGCTCGCTCGACATCCTCGACACCCTGGCCGGCATCGAGTCGCAATCCTGGCTGGCCAAGAAGGGCGGCGAGCTGAAGTTCATCGGCCCGGCCAACCAGCGTTTCTGGGCGCTGATGGGTGAGCAGGCCGATGGCCACTCGGAGGCGGTGTTCTGGGTGCTGCGCTGCGGCGGCCAGCCGGTGGCGTTCTCGGCGCATCTGGAGACCGAGACCGCGGTCTACATCATCGCCAACTCCTACGACGAGCAATGGAAGAGCCACAGCCCCGGCTCCATCCTGACCTTTGACGTGCTGCAGGACGCTGTGGCGCGCGGCAAGCACTTGCTGGACTGGGGCCAGGGAGACTCGGGCTACAAGCAGCGCTGGGGCGCGCAAGACGCGTCCTTGCTGCATGACGTGATGATGTTCAAGCCGGGCTTGATCGGCGGCTTGCTGGCCTGGGTGGCCAAGAAAGCCCTGCCGACCTGGACGGTCCGCCTGGATTCGCTGGCCTGAGCCACTGCCGCCGCATGAATCAACGCCTGTCTTTCCTGCTCGGCCCGGGCGGTCTCACGGCCTCGGCGTTCTTCGCTTTCAAGCTGCTCAGTGGGCTCGAGGTGTTTCGCTTCGCCAGCAAGGCCCTGCCAGCTGCGGCAGCGCCTGAGTTGCCGGAGGGCTGGGCCTATCAGCGCCTCTCCAGCCTGGCTGATCTGGCTCGCCTGCCGGCCGGCACGGCCACGCAGATCGCCGCTCAGTCGGGGCCGGAGCCCGAGCGCCTGCTGCAGCGCGGCTGCAGCATCCATGTCCTGCTGTGTGGCGAGGCGGTGGTGGCCCAGCTCAATATCGAAACCGGCCCGGTCTGTGCGGTGGACGATCCCAAGCTGGCCCTGCATCTGTCCGCGGGCGACGGTTTCCTCGGTTTCCTCTACACCTGGCCCGAGTTCCGCCGCCGGGGCGCGGCGCAGCTGCTGATCGCCGCCACCGAGCAGGGCATGCGAGAGCAGGGCCTGAGCCGCCTGGTCACCCATGTGCGGGCCACCAATGTGCCCTCCATGGCCGTGTTCAAAAACCTGGGCTGCCGCTTCAACGCAGTCGTGTTCAGCAGGGCGGCTTCGGGCGTTTTGGTCGGCTCGCTGGGCATGCGGCGCCTGGGCTTGCAGGCTTTGCCGGCCTCGCAAGCTCAAGGCTGATGCCCTTGCGTGCCGTTCAAATCGGCAACGCCGTCGTGTTCTTCACCTCCTCCATCACCGCATAGGTCCGCGTCTCGCGCACGCCGGGCAGGGTCCAGATGACGCTGCCGATGAATTCGCGGTAGGCGCCCATATCGGACACACGGGTCTTGAGCAGGTAGTCGAAGCCGCCGGCCACGAGGTGGCATTCCAGGATCTCAGGGCGGGCTTGGACGGCGGCCTTGAAGTTGTCCATCACGTCCTGTACCGTGCGGTCGAGCAGGATTTCGATGAAGACCAGCATGGCTGCGCCCAGCTTTTCGGGGTTCAGTCGCGCTTCGTAGCCCAGGATGTAGCCCTCGCGGGTCAGGCGTTTGACGCGCTCGAGCACGGCGGTGGGGGAGAGGTGCACGGCCTCGGCCAGCTTCAGATTGGAGATGCGGCCGTCCGCCTGCAGCACACGCAGGATGCGGGCATCGGTCTTGTCCAGGGTGGGGGTGTCGCTGCTCATGCTGAATTTTCGACTAGGCGTGTGCTGATGTTCTGAATTTAATTCAGGGCCAGCCCACATAAAGTTCGACGCTTCGCTAGTTTCGCCCATTACGAGGTTTTCCATGACCGCTTTCGCCCTGCCGCCCGAAGCCGCCCGCCTGCCTGACCCTTACCGCGACGAGATCGGCGTGGTCAACGCGCTGGCCCAGAGCCTGGGCGCCGGCCTGAACTGGCCCGCCGTCATCGAACAAGCCCGCCCCTGGGTGGAGCAGGTGCGCGCCAACCCCGCGCCGTTCTGGGCCATGGAATCGCTGCTGCGCGAGTACCCCATCACCAGCTCGGAAGGCCTGGCCTTGATGCGCCTGGCCGAAGCCCTGCTGCGCGTGCCCGATGCGCCCACCGCCATCGCCCTGACGGCTGACCAGCTCGGCCGCGGCCAGTTTGACGGCGGCTCGGACGGCCCGCACAAGCTCTGGTCCAGCCTTTCGGCCTCGGCCATTTCCCTGTCCAAGAAATTCCTGCCCGATGCCGAAGGCCAGGGCGGCCTGCTGACCCGCCTGGGCGCGCAGACCGTGGTGGGCGCCACCGTGCGCGCCATCCAGCTGCTGGGCCGCCAGTTCGTGCTGGGCCGCAATATCGGCGAGGCCATGGACGAGGCCGCTTCGGCGCGCAAGGCCCAGCCCATGCTGCGCTTCAGCTACGACATGCTGG
The DNA here is from genome assembly GCF_058794035.1 of Roseateles sp. GW835-FHT13E02. Lineage (NCBI taxonomy): Bacteria > Pseudomonadati > Pseudomonadota > Betaproteobacteria > Burkholderiales > Sphaerotilaceae > Roseateles > Roseateles sp. GW835-FHT13E02. The sequence goes on along the minus strand of NZ_JBXAGJ010000003.1, from coordinate 157,199 downwards.
GCGAGGGCGCCCGCACCGAGGCCGATGCGCGCCGCTACCACGCGGCCTATATCGGCGCGATCAAGGCGATTGCCGCCGGCGCCAAGGCGGAATCGCCCGAGTCGGCCGATGGCATCTCGATCAAGCTCAGCGCCCTGTTCTCGCGCTACGAAGTGCTGCAGCGCGAGCGTGTGTTCGCCGAGCTGCTGCCGCGCGTCTGGGAGCTGATCACCCTGGCCGCGCAAGCCAATATCAACCTGACCATCGACGCCGAAGAAGTCGACCGCCTCGAACTCTCGCTCGATGTGCTGGACGCCCTGGCCGCCCGCATTGCCACGCATTACCCGCAGTGGCGCGGCTTCGGCCTGGCCGTGCAGGCCTACCAGACCCGCGCCCTGGCCGTCATTCACGAGGTGGCCGCCATCGCCAAGAAGCACCATCTGCGCTTCATGGTGCGCCTGGTCAAGGGGGCGTACTGGGACGGTGAGATCAAGCGTGCCCAGGAGCTGGGCCTGGCCGCCTACCCCGTGTTCACGCACAAGCAGCACACCGATGTGTCCTATCTGGCCTGCGCCCAGGCTTTGATCGGACACGCCGATGTGATCTACCCGCAGTTCGCCAGCCACAACGCCGGCACCATCGCCGCCATCGTGCAGATGGCCAAGACGGCCAATGCCAAGTTCGAGATGCAGCGCCTGCACGGCATGGGCGAAGGCGTGTACCGCGAGGTGCTCAAGGCCGGCACCATCCCCTGCCGCGTCTACGCCCCGGTCGGCGAGCACCGCGACCTGCTGGCCTATCTGGTGCGCCGCCTGCTGGAGAATGGCGCCAACTCGTCTTTCGTCCATCAGCTGGCCGACGTCAACGTCCAGGTGCCCGAGCTGCTCGGCTCGCCGCTGGAGCAGGTGCAGCCCTACAGCGCCCTGCCGCTGCCGCGCGCGCTCTACCAGGATCCCAAGGGCCAGGGCCGTGCCAATTCCACCGGCGCCGACCTGACCGATCTGGCCCAGCGCCAGGTCTACCTCGACGCCCTGGCTCGCACGGAAGTCCAGCCCGTGCCCGAGGCCACGGCCGAGGACGTGGCGGCCGCCATGGCCCAGCTGCAAGCCGGTTTCAGCGCCTGGAACATCACGCCTGCGCATGAGCGTGCCGACATCCTGCGCCGCGCCGCCGATGCGCTCGATGGCCGCATCCACGAGTTCTGCGCCCTGCTGGTCAAGGAAGCCTACAAGACCCAGGGCGACTGCGTGGCCGAAGTCCGCGAAGCCGTCGATTTCCTGCGCTACTACGCCGACCAGGCCGAGCAAGACGGCCCGCGCATGCAAGGCCGCGGCGTCTTCGTCTGCATCAGCCCCTGGAACTTCCCCCTGGCCATCTTTGCCGGCCAGGTCGTCGCCGCCCTGGTGACGGGCAACACCGTGGCCGCCAAGCCCGCTGAACAAACGCCTTATGTCGCCAAGCGCTTCGTCGAGCTGCTCTATGCCGCCGGCGTGCCGCAGAGCGCGCTGCAGCTGCTGCATGGCGCCGGTGAAACCGTCGGCGCCGGCCTGGTGGCCGCCCCGCAGACGGCCGGCGTCTGCTTCACCGGCTCCACGCAAGTGGCCCAGATCATCAACCGCACCCTGGCCGCCAAGGAGGGCGCGGTTGTGCCCCTGATCGCCGAAACCGGTGGCCTCAACGCCATGGTGGTCGATTCGACCGCCCTGCCCGAGCAGGTGGTCGATGCCGTGGTGCAGTCGGCCTTCCGCTCGGCCGGCCAGCGCTGCTCGGCCCTGCGCCTGCTGTGCGTGCACGAGAGCATTGCCGATGGCGTGATCGAGATGCTCAAGGGCGCGCTGCAAGAGCTGTGGGTCGGTCGCCCGGCCGAGCTGGCCACCGATGTCGGCCCGGTCATCGACGACGAGGCCTTCGACAACATCGCCAAGAACGTGGCCCGCCTCAAGCGCGAGGCCAAGCTGATCGCCGAAGCCCCGGTGCACGACGCGCTGCCGCGCCTGATCCAGCCGGTGGCCTTCGAGATCCCCGCCATCAGCGCCCTGCGTCAGGAAATCTTCGGCCCGGTGCTGCATGTGGTGCGCTGGGACGGCGAGGTGGATGCCGTGGTCGAGCAGATCAATGCCCTGGGCTATGGCTTGACCCTGGGCATCCAGACCCGCATCGACAGCCGTGCCCTGCGCCTGGCCGACAAGGCCCGCATCGGTAACGTCTATGTCAACCGCAACATCATCGGCGCGGTCGTTGGCGTCCAGCCCTTTGGCGGCGAAGGCATGTCCGGCACCGGCCCCAAGGCGGGCGGCCCGAACTACCTCTACCGTTTCTGCGCCCTGCCCCTGGTGCCGGCCCCGGCCGTGCCCGCCGTGCTGGCCGCCGAAAGCGCGCCCGCTGCGGGCGTGGCTGCCACGGTGGCAGCCCTGGCTGCCGGCCACGAGGTCTGGAGCGCCCGCGCCCTGGGTGAGCGCGCCACCGTGCTGCGCCAGGCCTTCGAGGGCCAGGCCGGTGGCTTGCAGGTCAACGCCCGCCTGAGCCTGGCCGAGCGCGTGCTGGCCGACCAGCGCCTGCCCGGCCCCACCGGTGAGAGCAACGAGCTGCGCCTGCATGGCCGCGGCGTGCTGCTCTTGCTGGCCCAAGGCGCTGCAGCGCCCGATCTGGCCCTGGCCCTGGCGGCCGCCTTGGTGGCCGGCAACAGCGTGGCCCTGCTCAGCGACAAGCCAGGCGAGGCCGAGCGCCTGCAGCAACGCCTGCGTGCCGCCGGCCTGCCGGCCGAGGCCTTGCTGGTGCTGCCGCAAGGCGGTGCGGCCACCCTGGCCGCCTTGCTCGACGACGAGCGGGTGTCCGGCGTCATCCTGGCCGCACCCGATTCCGCGACCGAGCGCAGCCTGGCCCGCCAGCTGGCCGCCGACAGCGGCGCCATCCGCCCGCTGATCACCGCCCCCGAGGTGCAAGACCCGCTGCAGCAATACCGCTTCAGCGCCGAGCAGACCCTGACCATCAACACTGCAGCCGCGGGCGGCAACGCGGCACTGCTGGCGGGCCTGCACTGACCCCTCGTAGGCTCTGAACAGCGGATTGGTGGAATCGTGCGGTTCGGGCCGCACGTCATCTCCGGGAAGCCGCCACTGCAACCGGCAGTGGCGGCTTTTTTGTATCCGTATGTTTCAAGCGCTGGGGGATGCGGGGGCGGGCAGTCCCCAGAGTTGTCGTGGCGTTGCCCGATGAACACGAGCTTTCCGCGGAGAAACTGTCCTACTTCAAACTGGGCAATCCCAAGTTCTTGGTGGCGGGAAAACCATAGGGTGGAAGACCAGGGGCAACGTTGACTTTTGTCACATCCACATGCTCCACTTTTGTCCTAGCGTGTAATTCGTTATCTCTTCGAATTTTGTCGCCGCCCAGGTGACCGCGCCGATTTTGTGTGGCCACCAAGGGGGAACTGTGCGACCAAGCAGCGGACTGTTTGATCTCGCGATCCGTGCTTTGCGCAGGGTGGCTACGCCATGGCTTCTTGCTTGCGGTTTGCTGCTGCCTTTGCACATGGCTCAGGCGGCAGCTGAGCGCTACGAGTACGACGGCCTGGGGCGTTTGATCCGCGTGATCGACGCCAGCAACAAGGTGACGGAGTATGAGTACGACGCGGCCGGGAACATCCTGGCTGTGCGTACCGATGGAACGGCCCAGCCCCCGACGGTCAGCAGCGTCAGCCCGACCGCCTTGCGGCGCGGCAGCAGCAGCCGGGTCACGCTGGTGGGCACACAGCTCGCGACAGCTGCTTTGAGTGCAGATGATCCAGAGCTGTTGATCTCTCGCGTCAGCCGTACTGCAACGTCGATCAGCTTTGATCTTCAGGTGTCCAGTCAGGCTGCGATGGGCCTCAGCGTCTTCCGCGTGAGCTCCATTGCTGGCACAGCGACGATCGGCTTACAGATTCGACCCGCTATGCCGCAGGCTTCGGTCGCGCCTTTGCCTATCGCGATCTCTCCATCAGCAGGTGCAGCAGGCTTCGATCTGACTCTGGATCACGCGGATGATGAGAGTCATCAGTTCAGCCTGTCCGTGGTACGGCCCGACGTGGCGACGGTGAGCCCTGCGACGCTGTCGATTGCGGCTGGGCAACTGAGTGCACGTTTCGCGGTGCGCGGCCTGACAGGGGGCAATACCGAGCTGCGATTCAGCTCACCCACTTTGGGCGTTCTGCAAGTTCCCATCTTTGTCACCATCAATCCCGAGGGCATCAGCTCCGCACGCGCCGCGCTGGTGGGCGTCGAGGTCGCGCGCCCGGCGCAGCCCCAGCCTGAGGTGTCTGCGTGGCTGCCTGCACCCCTGGTGGGTGTGACCATGGGCGGCTCGGTGTGGCTGGATACCCAGCCGCGCTACCTGAGCCTGGGTGCGACCCAGACCCTGACGGTGATTGGTGAAGGCCTGCCAAGCGATCTGACGGCGGCGCTGCAGCCGGATCAGGGCTTGAGTGTCGGCGCCGTGACCGTCGCCCCCGATGGCAAACGCGCCAGCATCTCCGTCACCGTGGATGCGAGCGCGAACACAGGCCTGCGCAATCTGGAACTGCGCTCGGCAGGCGCGGTGCTGCGCCCGGCGCAGGTGGGTGCGGATGACATTGATGTGGTGTTGCCGCGCCCGCAGATCCAATCAGTGGCGCCCATTTATCTGACGGCCGGCAGCACGGTCAGTGAGTTTGTGATCCGTGGTCGCTATCTGCAGGATGTGACCTCGGTGGAGGTGCGCGGTGCGGCTGGATTGCGCTTGGGTTCGACCCTGACTGTCAGTCCCGACGGCGGCAGCTTGACCGTGGGTCTGCAAGTCTTGCCGAGTGCTGCGGCTGGGCCGCGGGTGATCGTTCTGGGCAGTCCCAGCGGCAATAGCGATGAGACGCCCAGCGCGGCCAACACCGTGACTGTGTACGACGACAACAGTGGCTGGAAGAACATTCAGAACTTGAGTGCTGATGTGGTCGGCGTCGAACTGGCACAGAGCCCGGGCGACCCTCAGGCTGTGAGCTCGGTGCAAGTGGCGCCGCTCGTGGGCGTCACCTTTGGCTCGGTCATCAGTGAGATGACGCCGCAGAGCATCGCCAAGGGCGACACACGACGACTGCGCTTCCAGGGCTGGGGACTGCAAGGCGTGGATGCCGTGCGCGCAGAACCAGCCACCGGTTTGAGTCTGGACGCCATCACCGCTGCGCCGGACGGTCAGACCGTGGAGGTGACCGTGACCGCGGCTGCCGATGCGCCCCTGGGACTGCGGCGCCTGGTGGTGAGTGCGGCCGGCGTGACCATCCCCTACGCCGCCGCGCAGCAGCCCTTGCTGCTTGTGACGCCGGTGCTGCCCGTCCTTGAATCGCTGGATCCGCCCACCGTCAAACCAGGCAGCACGCAAAGCCTGGTTCTGCGCGGCCGTAACTTCCTGAATGCGCAGGCGGTTCGGGTTCAGCCTGCAGAAGGTGTGTCCGTTGGCGCACCCGACGTGAACGCTGAGGGCACCGAGCTGCGCGTGACCCTGATCGTTGCTGCCGCTGCGGGTCGGGGCGCTCGAACCGTGAGCGTGCTGACTGCGGCCGGTGAGACCAATCTGAACCCGGGCCCCAACAATCAGTTGCTGATCGGTGATCCACAGTACGCCGTCAACGGCTTGACGGCGGCGGCGGTCGGCGTCCAGTTGGCCCAGGTGGCCCCCGAGCCCAGCGTCCCTGCGCAGCTGCAGGCTGCATTGGTCGGCGTGGAACTGACACAGAGCACCGTCCCGAGCCAGCAAGACCTTCTGGTGCAGGCCTCGAACACGGGTGTCTTGCTGGGGGCCGGGGTCATCGATGTGGCACCTACGGGCCTGCTGCGTGAGCAGACGGTGGAGTTGACCCTGCGCGGCCATGGCCTGCCCAATGAAGCGAGCTTGCGAATTCTTCCGTCGGGGGCCTTGACCCTTCAAGGCACAGCGCAAGTCAGCCCGGATGGCAGCAGCCTGCGCCAGACGGTGGCCGTCAAGGCCGATGCGCCCCTGCAGGTTTATGAAGTGCAGGTCCTGGATGAGCTGGGCAAGCCCATTGCAGTGCTCGGCCATGAGAGCCGCTTGCAACTCCACGTCGCGGCAGCCTTGCCAGAGATTGTTTCGATCGAACCCATCCTGGCCCGCCAGGGCGATGTGATCGTGCTGCGGGTGCGAGGCCTTCGTTTGAAGGGGGTCGATCGTGTCGAGGCAGAACCAGCAGGCGCTTTGATCATGGGCGACACGCCCAGTGTCAACGCCGAAGGCACGGAGCTGACGATTCCCGTGGCAGTGCGCGCCAATGCCCAGACCGGCGCCTACACCATCCGCGTCTTCAACCGCTTCGGGGGTTCGTCCTCCCTGGCTTCACCGGCCAATACCTTCACTGTCTACGTCAAGGAGGGTTCGCCATGAGCCATTCGTTTGATGCACTTTCTCGGTTCACTTCCTCTATTCCTTCGATCTCTACCGATTCCAGCAAAGGAGGCCGCGTCATGCGTGCACATCACCGCTCAGAAACCCCGTTGGCTCCCTCGCTGGCTCGCCTGGCCCCTCGTGTGACGCCGGGCTTGAGTCGCGTGACCCATGCAGTGCTGGCCTTGTCTCTGATGGCAGGCGCCTCTTCCGCCATGGCCTTCATCAGCGGCAGCACTGGTGCTGATGGTGACCTGGCGCCGGCTGTGGATACGGTGATCACGCTGCCACCCTCGGGCATCCTCAACTACGCCAGCATCAATATTCCGGCGGGCGTGAAAGTCACGTTCAAGAAGAACACCACCAACACGCCGGTGGTCTTGCTGGTGGCGGGGAATGCCACGATTGCGGGGACGATCGATGTGAGCGGCAAGTCTTCGACAACCTCTGGAACCGCGGGGGACGGTGTGATTGCCGATGATGGCAATCCAGGTGAAGGCGGGCCAGGCGGCTATTCGGGCGGACGTGGAGGTCGGCCAGGTGCCGCAGCACTTCTTGAACGTTTGGGTGGCAAAGGACTCGGCCCAGGCGGCGGCTTGGCAGGTCCCCGTCAACTCTGCAACGGCGAAAGCTACGAGAACCTCTACTCCATCGGCTATTCCGGCGGCGGCGGCGGCGGATTTGGCTCACTAGGTTCGAATGGTGGCTATTACAACTGCAGCGCGACAACGGCCGGCCCGGCATACGGATCGGTAGAACTGCTCCCCTTGATCGGAGGTTCTGGTGGCGGCGGCGGGATCGGTGGCCCGAACTTTTCAGGGTCGGGTGGTGGAGGTGGTGGTGGTGCTCTTTTGATTGCGGTGTCCGGGACACTCACCGTGAACTCGTCAACCGGCAAGATTCTTGCCAACGGCGGAAATTCCGGATCGGTTTCGGGCGCCGGTTGTGATACAGCCAATCAGTCTTCTGCAGGCGGAGGGGGTAGCGGCGGTGCCATTCGCTTGATTGCGACGAACTTGACGGGCAATGGTGAGATCTCCGCTCGATATGGCAGCTCTGGTAGTGCCAGTTGCGGCGCATCGGGGGGCGCGGGTGGTAACGGTCGGGTTCGTCTGGAGGCAGAGTCGGTCACTCGGACGGCAGGCACAACGCCCGCGGCCTCTACCGCACAACCCGGCCCCGTCTTCATCGCCGGCACCCCAACCCTGAAGATCACCAGCGTGGCCGGCGTCAATGTGCCGGAGCCTCCGACCGGCGTGGCGGATGTCAAGCTGCCAGTGGGCACGGCCAATCCAGTGACGGTCACATTCGCGACCACGGGCGTGCCGGTCGGCAATACCGTGCGTCTGGCCGTGACGCCGAACAACGGGCCGGAGGTCAGCACGGTCAGCACGGCCCTGGCCGGCACGCCGCAGGCGGCCACGGCCAGCGCCACGATCGCGCTGCCGGGCGGCTCCAGCACCCTGCAGGCCACCATCACCTACACCGTCGTGGTGGCCATGGGCAACGCACTGTCGCAGTTCGCGCAGGGGGAACGGGTTGAGCGCATCAGCCTGATGGCCGGTCTGGATGGTCGTTCGCGCACCACCCTGATCACCGTCAGCGGCCGCGAGTTTGAAGCCACGCCGGAAGCTTTGGCCATGCTGCGCGTGGCCAGCATGGGTGGCTGAAGGCCTGCTGACCGAATGAAAAAGCGGCCCGTCCGGGCCCTTGGTTTTCTTGTCCAGATGATCGGTCTCCGGCCGACTCACCGCAGCTTGGTTCAGAACTATGTGGCAGCACCGCAGACCTGTGAACGCGACGCCGACCCTGGCGCCTGAAAAGGCATTCAGGGGGCTTGGGTTTTTGGCCCTGAGACGTTTGCTGTGGCCCATTTTGATGATGGGGCTGGTGTGGGCCTGTCTGCTGGCGCCGCGCGTTTGGGCGCAGGCCAACAACGGCGCCGCTCCCTTGCTCTCGGCCACCGAGTTGAGTCTGGAGAACGGTGCGTCCAGCAAGCTGCAGCTGGTCTTGCCGGGCCCGGCTGAACGTGCTCAAACCTTTGTGCTGAGCACCACGGTGGGCCAAGTGGTTCAGGTGCCTCAGCGGGTCACGCTCAACCAGGGCGCCACCAGCGTGGAGCTGCCGGTTCAGGCCGTGGGCGTGGGCAAGACGGTTCTGCGCGTGGGGGGGGCGACGCGGGTGCTGAGCGCCAGCATCACCGTGATCGACGGAGCACCGCGCTTGGTGCTGTTGGAGCCCTCGCCGGGCGGAGCCACGCGAGGCGCGCCCCTGAGCCTGCAAGTGGGTCTGAATGCCGTTCCGCGCGAGTCCGTACGCGTGAGCTTGCGGGCACCGGGCGCCAGCGACAGCGTGGTGCAACTGCCCAGCGAGGTGATCCTTGCGCCCGGGCAGCAACGTGCCATCGTGCCCGTGACGACCTTGGAAGCAGGCGTCTACCCCGTGCAGGCCGAGCTGGGGTCTGATGTGCTGGAGGCCTGGATTCGCAGCACCGAGGCGGCAGCGCGCCCGGTGAGCCTGCTGCCGGATCGCAGCCTGGTGGAGCAGGGTGCGAAGGCCAAGCTCCAAGTCCGCCTCAGCGGCTTCAGCCAGCAGGAGCAGGACCTGATTCTCAAGGCCGAGCCTGCCAACATTGTGCAGCTGGCAAGCTCGATTCGTGTCCCTGTCGGTGTGGACCGTGTGGATCTGCCCTTCACGGCCTTGAAGTCGGGTCAGGCCACGGTGACGGTCTCGGGCGGTGGGCGCAGCCTGAGCGCGCAAGTCCAGGTCCGCGATGCCCTGCCCGCCACCACCGCGCCCAGCGTGACCCTGGCGCCGCCCAGCCTGATCCTGGCGCTGGGCGCCGGCGGACAGGTGGTGGTCAATCTGGATGCCGTGCGTGGCTACGACCTGCTGCTGAACCTCAGCGTGCTGAGCCAGCAGAGTGCCGCCACGGGCAGCTCCGCGCCGGTGGTTCAGATTCCGCCCACCTTGTACGTGCCTGCCGGCGAGCGTCAGGCGGTGTTCCAGGTCCAGGCCTTGTCTGCCGGACAGGCGCGCTTGTCGCTCAAGGCCTACGGCAATGTGCAGGTGGCGACCCTGGATGTCCAGGTGCGCAATGATCTGCCCTTGATCACCGGCCTTCTGCCTGGGTCGCAGAACCTGCCCAAGGGCAGCATCGGCCAGGCCCAGGTCAAAATCGCCCCGGGCACCTCGCAACCCAGTGACGTCACCGTGCGTGTGGATGCGCTCAATGTGGTGGGCGTGCCCGATGCGGTTACGGTGGCCCCCGGTCAAACCAGCGCCCAGGTGCCCGTGACGGCTTTGAACGAAGGCGTGGCTCAGCTGACCGTGGGTCTCAACGGCAGCCAGGCCAGCGCTCAACTGCGCGTCACACCCGCGGAGGTGGAGGAACTGCGCCCGCCCGCGGTGTTCGAGTTGGGCTTGGGCAACACCACGGCCTACCCGCTCAAGGCCTTGATGACCGACGGTAGCGAGGTGGATCGGGTCGACGGGGTCCTGCTGCGCAGCGAGGACGAACGCATCTTCAAGGTCAACAGCCAGGGCCAGCTCGAAGGCGTGGCTGTGGGCGAAGCGTGGCTCGAACTCAAACTGGCGGCCTTCACTGTGCGCGCCAAGGTCCGCGTCAAGCAATGGCCGGCCTTGCAGCTCACGCCCGCGCAGGCCGAGGTTGGCGTGGGTGGAACGCAGGCTTTCGTGTTGAGCAGTGCAGCGCCTGCTCCGGCTGGCGGCTTGTGGGTCGCGCTCAGCTACAGCGGCCAAGGCTCAGCCGAGCTGCCCAATGCCGTGTTCCTGCCAGAGGGCAGCAGCAGCCAGAGCTTTTTGCTCAAGGCCTTGAGTGAAGGCAACATCAGCGTCCTGGCCGAAGCGTCCGGCCGTCAATCCGCACGGGCCCAGGTGGTGATGCGACAGAGCCAGCTGAGCATCAGCTCGGTGGATCCCCTGCGCGGCAGCCTGGGCACCATGGTCACCATCCGGGGATTGGGCTTTGATCCGGTCGCGGCCAACAACCAGGTCTGGATCGGTTCGGCCCTGGTGGAGATCGTCTCCGCCAACCCCACCGAGCTGAAGGTTCGCGTTCCGGCCACGGCCAGCACCGGTGCCATCAAGGTGGCCACTTCGCTGGGCACGGTCAGCGGGCCGGTGTTCACGGTGGATCAAGCCCAGGATGCGGGTCTGAGTGCCACGCCCAATCAGCTGCGCCTGCTGCGCGGCAGCGAAAGCACCTCGGTGATCGGCATCGTCAGCACCGGCAGCCAGAGCTTCAGCGGCGCCATGAGCTTGAGCATCAGCGGTCTGCCTGAGGGCGTTACCGCCAGCTTTGATCCCAAGCTCTTGCCGGCGGATCGCACGGCCACATTGCGTCTGCAGGCCGGATCCAACGTCAAACCAGGCAGCTATGCACTGGAGGTGCGCGGCAGCGGCAATGCCTCGGCCGGGCCTATCACTCGTACGGTGGCACTGACCCTCAATGTGCCCGACCCGGTCGCAACGCCCAGCACCGGCGTTCGCGGGCGCTTCGTTACCCCGGAGGGTCAGCCGATTGCCGGCGTGATCGTGCGTGCCGACACCGGCGCCCAGAACTCCCCCGTCACGGCCACCGATGCCTCGGGTGGCTTTGAACTCGCCGGCCTCAGCGAAGGCCCGTTGACCCTGCGCTTTGACGCCACACCGGCCAACCCGCTCTATCCCATCTGGCCCTTCAGCGTGCAGGTCAAGGCCAACCAGATGGTGGTGATCAAGGACTTCGTCATCTCGCCGCCACCGGTCGTTGAGAACTTCAACACCATCAACAACACCGTGACCGAGCAGCGCATCCGCGATGAGCGCTTCCCCGGCCTGGAGATCGTCTTGCCCGCCGGCGCCGAGATCATCGGCTGGGATGGGGTGAAGAAGACTCGGATTGCGGTGGAGAAGCGTGAGATCTCCGAGCTGCCGGTGGTGACGCCACCGGTGCCCACCGGCGCCGCCTACCAGCTCTACTTTGGCACGCCCATGGGCGGCATTCCGAGCAAGCCCATCCCTATCACCCTGCCCAATGACACGGGGGCCGAGCCCGGTGAGACCGTCAATGTCTGGTTCTTCGATGGCAGCCCCATGGGCGGCACGGGCGAATGGAAGATCGCCGGCCAGGCTGTGGTCAGCGCCGACGGCAAGACCGCCCGCATGGTCAGCGGTGGCCTGACGCGCTTCTGCGGTGTGTGCGGCCTGGCCTGCCTGGAGCGGCCGCCCAAGCCGCCGCCGCCGCCGCCGGACTGCCCCAAGCCCAGTGGCGGCAATCCGGTCGACCTCTTGACCGGGCAGGAGCTCACCCGCACCGGCGGCATGAGCTGCAAGGGTCACACCCCGGTGGAAACCGGCCGCAACTACAACCCCATCGATGCCTTTGGCAATATCGGCGGCACCGAGGGTTCCATCGGTTATGGCTGGGCCCTGGATCACGATGCCATGCTGCTGGCCGGAAGCACGGTGCGCCTGGTTCTGCCTGGCAATGTGCACCATGTGTTTGCGCCTGAGGCCGACGGCAGCTTGCGCAACCGCACCGAGCCGGCCTTCGATGGCGCACGTGCGGTGCAGATCGATGGCCTCTGGCGCCTGCTGTTCAAGGACGGCACGCGCTGGACTTTCCAAGCCTATGCTGGCGCACCCGGCAATGTGCGAGGGCAGCCGCAGTTCCTGGTCGAAACCCTGTCACCGAGCGGTGCCAAGGTCACCGTGGCACGCAACAGCCGGGGCCAGCTGCTGTCCGTGGGTACCGAGCTGCGCCGCATCACCGCCAGCTATGGCAGCAGTGGTTTCATTGAGTCTTTGAGCGACCCCGAAGGTCGGACCGAGCGATTCAGCTACACCGCCAGCAAGCGCCTGGCAACGGTGACCGATGCCGACGGACGCGAGACCCGCTACAGCTACGTCAAGGATGCCGACATGCCGGTGGATGCGGCCTGCCGTCATGTGCTGCCGCCCGAAACCGGCGAGCGCATCAAGACCATCCAGTACCCGGGGCTCGCCAATCCGACGGAAAACTTCTACGGCAGCAGCCGGCGCGTGCTGCGCCAGACCACGGCACAGGGCAAGGAGTTCCGCTTCAGCTATCGCGTCTCGGGCGCCTGCATCACCCGCGTGGGCAGCCCGGGCCAGGTCTGCTCCGGTGCGGCTTGCCCGACCGAAGACAGCTGGGAAAACTACGAGGCCGGCTGGCGCTTCCATGGCGGCCAAGTCCTGGCCACCACGACGCGCGAGCCCGATGGCACGACTCGCCTGGCCCGCTTTGGCAGCCAGGGCCAGGTGCTGGAGATGAGTGACAGCGCCGGTGGCCGCACGCAATGGACCCGCGACGCGCAGAACCGCCGCACCAAGGTGGTGGACGCCATCGGCCGCACCACACGCATGGTCTACGACGATCTGGGCAATGTGGTGCGCCAGATCGACGCCCTGGGCCGCATCACCGACATCCAGTACGACCCGCTGTGGAACAAGCCCAGCAGCGTGAGCCGCTACGCGGATGACGGCACGGCCCAAACCTGGCGCATGGGCTATGACAACAAGGGCAATCTGAATCGGTTGACGGATCCGCTGGGCAGGGTCACCAAGGTGGACCACAACGCATCGGGCCAGCCTACCGCCATGACCGATGCCCTGAGTCAATCCAGCACCCTGGGCTACAACGCCGCAGGCGACTTGGTGCGCTTGGTCGATGCCCTGGGCAATACCACGCGCATCAGCACGGACCGGAGCGGTCGGCCATTCAGTAGTACGGATCCGTTGAGCTACACAAGCAGCAGCAAGACCAACGGCATCGGACAGCCGACCGAGGTCGAAGATCCGTTGGGTGGCAAGATCGTGATGGCCTATGACGAAGGCGCGCGGCTGCGCCGAGTGACGAATCCGCTGGGCAAGGATATCGCCGCGTACAGCTACGACGAGTTTGGTCGACTGGCCAGCCGTACCGATGCGGCCGGTGCCGTGGAGCGCTATGCCTACGATGCGAACGATCAGCTTTCCGAGTTGACCGACCGTAAGGGTCAGGTTACACGCTTTAGCTATGACGAAGCCGGGCGCTTGACGCGGATGGAGGCACCGGATCGGGTGCTGGAGCAAGCCTACGATGGCGCAGGTCGGCTGATTCGCGTGGAAAGCAATGGTGGCCAGGGGGCCAGCCGCATCGATTATGAGTACGACGCGGCTGACAGGATGCTGCGCGAGGTGCAGACCTTCCAAGGCCGCAGCCAGATAGTCAGCTATGCCTATGACCGGCTGGACCGCCTTATCAGCCGTAAGCTCGACGACCAGGACGAGTTGCGCTACGAGTGGGACTTGGCGAACCGTCTGACCGCCATCCATTACGCTGGCCAAGCCACACGCTATGAATGGGATGTTGCAGGCCGCTTGCTGAAGAAGACTTTTCCAAATGGCATCACGGCCGACTATGGCTATGACGCGGCCAACCGACCACTGAGCATCGATTACAAGAAAGCCGACGGCAGCCGCATCGACAGGCTGTCCTATGGCTACGATGCGCGAGGTCAGCGCATCAGCAAGACCGTTGCGGCTGCGCACCTGGGCGCGGAAACGCCGATGACGGCTGACTACGATGCTGCGGACCGCATGACGAGCATCACCTTGCGGCCGGGCAAGCCCGGCAGCGAGACCTGCACGCTGAGCTACGACGCCAATGGCAACCTGGTCGCGAAGGACTGCGGTGCAGGGCCTTCAGGAATGACCCGTTATGGCTGGGACAGTCTTAACCGTTTGGTCAGCATCGTCGGACCGGGATTGAATGCGGGCTTTGCCTATGACGCGCTGGGCCGCCGCGTGAACCGTACGCTCAATGGCGAAGTCACTTGGTACAGCTATGACGGCGACCAGGTAATCGCGGAGACGAAGAGCAACATCAAGACCAGTCTGGTGACCGGTTTGGCTGTGGACGAGTTGATCGCCACTTACAGCCAGGGCCAGCAGCGGGTGATGCTTGGCGATGCGTTGGGGTCGGTGTTGGCAGAGACGCGGCAGGATGGAACGACGGCCACGAGCCGCACCTACAGCCCCTATGGAGAAACTGGCATCGCAGGGGAGCCGTCGAGCAGCGGTGTGGCTTACACCGGGCGAGAGCAGGATCAGGGCAATCTGTACTACTACCGGGCGAGGTTCTACGACCCGCAGCTCAAGAGATTCCTGTCGGCGGATCCGGCGAGGCTTCTCGGCGGTATGAACTCTTATGCCTATGTCGAAGGAGATCCGACTGGCTATGTAGATCCTAGCGGTTATCTCGCATGGGGCTTGGTCTTTGGTGGTGCCGATCTTGCATGGCAGCTTTACCAGAATGGTGGGAACTGGAAATGCGTGAATTGGGCTGACGTGGGGATGAGCATGCTTGGTGGCGGGCTGCTCAACGCGCTGGGCAAAGGCGCGTTCCGATTCAAGCGCGGAGCGGAATGGGTGACCAAGACAGGCAAGACCATGAATCCCCACTCCTGGGGGGCGACCAGCAAGTGGATGAACAAAGAGGGCATCCAGGTCCTGCAGCAGGGGCAGCACCGTCACCACTGGTTGCTTGAAAGAAACCAGGGCATCGGCAAGAACGTCCCGGATTGGATCAAGAATCAACCTTGGAACACGAATCCCATCAGCTCCGAGTTCAACAGCTGGCTTGCAAGCCGACCGCATTTGGCCTGGATGGGGGCACCGAGCTGGGTGCCGGAGACCTTGGGTGGTGCGGCGGGCAGCCTTTTGGGCCCCAACGGCAATGACTGCGAATGTCCTTGAATTGATCCTGGTGAAGACGCGAGACGGCCTCGTTATGCCTTTCTACCGCGGTGCCTTGAGCTGCGCTGAAGGCTGGCCGTGGTCAATCAAGTCCAGATACCTGGGAGCGCAAATCGTTGCGGCAAATGGCGAGGTGCAGCTCGTTCAGGACCTCACCATCGGACCTCCTGTGGGTGCCGGCCTTGTGTCGCGGGCGTATTCGCTTTTGACCCTGATGTGGCGAGTCACCGTCTCCACGCGCGAGGTACCTGTCGCGTGGCATGACCTGCAGAGCCTTTTGCTCGAAGGTTTGCAGAACAACAGCGACGCAGGGCGGGACTTCTTTGATGGAAAAGCTCAGAACCTGGATCGCCTCAGGCGCTGTTCGTCGGCGATGGAATTTTTCGAGGTCCTGGGTCTGACAGGCGCTGCTGGCGATGAGTTTGAAGCACTAGATCGTCTTTGAGGAGCTGGGATCCGGTGTTGGCACAAAGTTGCACTGCCGATCAATGCGGAGTGGACGGCATGGCTGCGTGCCATCGGCCCCGGACCGTGAACTGAATTGGGCAAAGAGGGACAGTATGAATTCTCGGATTGGTCTGCTGATACTTGCCGGAGCCATCGTCACAGTCGGTGATGCCGCTGCTGTTGGAACACAGCCTTCGCGTGCTGACCGTGCGTCACTGGAGCAGACGGACCGAATGATCGTCGGGTACAAGTCCGATGCGGCGAAGGGGAACCAGGAACCCTTTGCATCTCGCTCAGCGGCTCGGTCTGCGCGCTCCTTGAATGCCGCCGCAGCCTTTGGCGCGAGCCTGCGCCCACTTCGCCATACCGCCCTCGGTGCCCAGGTTCTGCAACTCGATCGCCCACTGAGTGTCGCTGCCGTCGCGCAGATGGCCGAGCAACTGCGCCGAGACGATCCCGATGTTGAATACGCCGAACCGGACCTGCGCATGCGGCCGCATTGGACGCCGGCCGATCCGTACTACGGCAGTCTGTGGGCCCTGCATGATCCGTTGGCTGGTATCCGCGTGAGTTCTGCCTGGGATCGCAGCCGGGGGCAAGGCGTGACCGTGGCTGTTCTGGATACTGGCTACACGGCCCACTCTGATTTGCAGGCGAATCTCCTGCCTGGTTATGACTTCATTGGCGATGCGTCCAGGGCGCGCGATGGCGATGGCCGTGATGCCAACGCGAGCGATCAAGGCGATTGGCGCGCCGCCGGTGAATGCCCGGCACCTTTCGCCGGTGCGGCCAACAGCACCTGGCATGGCACCCATGTGGCCGGCACCATCGCGGCGCTTGCCGACAACGGCATCGGCATCGCCGGTGTTGCACCTCAGGCGAAGATCCTGCCGCTGCGCGTGCTGGGCAAGTGCGGGGGTTACACCTCGGACATCGCCGATGCCATCGTCTGGGCGTCCGGCGCCCCGGTCTGGGGTCTTCCGGCGAATCCCTATCCAGCCAAGATCCTCAATCTTTCGTTGGGCGGCGTTGGCAGCTGTGGCCAGACCTATCAGGATGCCGTCAACACGGCGCGCAATCAGGGCGCCCTGGTCATCGCCTCAGCAGGCAACGACAACGCCGATGTACTGAATGCCACCCCAGCCAATTGCACAGGGGTGATAGCGGTTGCCGCAACGGACCTGCAGGGCAACAAGGCCTCATTTTCGAATTACGGCTACCGCATCGCGCTCGCAGCACCGGGCGTAGGCATCTTCTCGACCTACAACAATGGCAGTAACTGGCCGGCCACCGAAAACTACCAGTACATGCAAGGCACCTCGATGGCCGCGCCGCACGTGAGTGGCGTGGCAGCATTGATGCTGGCGGCCAATCCCTATCTCAATGACCGGGATCTTGAGCGTCTGTTGCTGCGTACTGTCCGTGCCTTTCCGGGGAGCTGCAGCTCCTGCGGCGCCGGTTTGCTGGACGCTGCGGCGGCCGTGGCTGTTGCGGCGGGGAATCCGGCGGCTGCGCCCAAGGTCGAGATCATGTCGCTGGCTTTCAGCGGTGGCCTGGGTCAAACCGCACGCGAGGCCATGGTGACAGACGGGCAGGGGCCTTACAGCTACCAATGGACTGTCAGCAATCCGGAGTTCAGATTGCAGACACCTCAGGCCCGCAGCACTCGGGTGAACGCCAGCGTCCCCTATTGCGAAACCGTCAGCACGACCCTCACTGTGAAGGCGACCGATTCGCAAGGGCGCAGTGGTACAGCGAGCACCTCCATTCGGTTCACCAATCCGCGTGTGCCGGGCCGCCAATGTCCGTAGCGACATCGGCGTGCGGGCTGCGATCAAAGAGTCGCCATCCTGCCGCTTCCATGCCTCCTCACTCCCGAATACTCGCCATCCTTGCCATCGTCTGTGCGTCGAGCTCCGCGCAAGCCCAGCCCGCTGTGCCTATCGCGGCAGCAAGCCAGACCGGTGCTGACGGCAATCTGTTGAGCGCCGCCGAGGCCACGGGCGAGTCGGTCCAGGATCTGACCCATCGCAGCAGCGCCCGCGTGGTGCGCATGCGGCAGCACAATCCCCTGCGTGCCGCACGCATCTTCAGCTACTTGCGCGTGGCCCAGTGGCAGGCCCTGCATCCGGGAGAGCCGGCGGAGGCGGAGCTCGCCAGCCTGACCCCGGCGGCCCAGAATGCTCTGACCACACAGACTCTGGCGCAGACCGCCGCCTGGCTCTTGCCTCAGGAAGCGCAGGCGCAGTGGCAAGGTCCTGCTCTCCAGGCGGAGCAGGCGCTGGCCCCCGCGGAACGCGAGCGTCTGCGTGGGTGGAGCCACGCAGCCAGTGCTCAGATGATGCAGCGCAGCCTCCATGATGGCGCCGACGCCAGGCGCCGCCCCCTGCCCAAGCCCGCCTGGCAGCCCGGGCTGTGGGCGCGGACGCCGCCGCTGTTTGCCGAACAGCCGACCGAGCCTCAGGCACCTCAATGGCTGAACTGGTGCGCGGGCACCGACGCCTTGCAGCCACCGCCGCCGCCGGCTTACGGCTCGACCCGGTGGGTGAGCGATATGCGCGAGGTCATGGACGCGCGCGCTCGGCTGAATGAGGCCCAGAAGGCAGCCGCCGAGCGTTGGAACCTGGACGCCGGCAGCATCACTCCGCCCGGCGTCTGGAACGCCGTGGTGCTGGAGTATCTGGCGCGCAATCCCCTGCCACTGCGAGCTCATCACGAACTCCTGGCGCGTCTGAACATGGCCATGCACGATGCCTTGGTGGCCGCCTGGCGCGTGAAAGTGCAGTACTGGACCGAGCGCCCGGTCAGCGCGATTCAGCGCGAATGGCAGCCCGACTTTCAGCCCTGGGTGGTCACGCCGCCGTTTCCCGGCTATGTCTCGGGCCACGCCATGGTGTCGGGCGCCGCCTCTGTGGTTTTGAGCCATTTCCTGCCGGAGGCTTCATCGCGCTGGCAGGCCCTGGCCAGCGAGGCGGCCATGTCCCGCCTGTGGGGCGGCATTCACCCTCGCTTTGACAACGACGCCGGCTTGGAGCTCGGCCGCCGCGTGGGTGCGCGCTGTCTGGAAGTACCGGCGCCGCAGCTCAGCCGGCCCGTTCAGGGCAGCAGCCAGTAGCTCGCTGCGCTGCGTTGCTTGTCTGCGCACAGACGCTGGGCCTGGATCAGCAGGGGCCCTGCGGGTGCGCCATCGAGGGGCAAGCGAAGCGAGGGCCCGAGCAGCACCGCCTCTGTCGTCGCCGTGTTCGATGCACCATCGGCCGGTGACCAGCGCAAGGCCAAGGAATCGCGGTCACGCGCCTGCCACCGAATCAAGGCATGCGCTTTGTCGCGAACAGGCGCCGACCCTTCGGCCAGCAGCGGGGCAGGGCAGCTGGCCTTGCTGTCGCCCTGGAATTGCCTGAGCACGGTCGGCTTGGACCGTTGCCCGCCCTTGCACAGGCTGATCAACTCCACCTGCAACTTCAGCAGCCGCCATGGCTCCGGGCTCGCCGGCATGTCGAGCGCCGCTTCGCTCGTCGTCTGCTCCAGGGTGTGCACGACCTCCGCCTCCGGAACCCGCCACTGTGCCCATACCAGATACGCTTCGGCCTCAGGCACGGCCTGCCATTGCAGACGGTGCTTCTGACCTTCGGCGTGTGCGGGCCATGCGGCCATCTCCGGGCTGGGGCATTGCGCCCAGCAAAGGCTGGACATCCCTAGAACAAAGGCCATGAGCGCGTTGCGCCTCCCGTGAACCGGGGGTGGTGGATTCGATATGTTCATCGCCTAACTTGTATCCTACGATGCATGCTTATGGTGTCAGGTCTTGCCTCTAGGTCGGATCGACACGCGGGCTGGGGCCACATTGGCCTGGATGGTTCAAGTTCGTACAGCCGCCCCGCTTCTCGCACGCTGAAGGATGAAGACATGCGAAACATCGTGAACAAGCTATTTCTGTCTGCTGCGCTGCTGGGCGCCAGTGCAAGCGTTCTGGCTGGGCCTGTGGCCTTGAACGGAAATGGCGATTGGTACAACTTCAATGTGATCGATGGCTCCGGTGCCTGGCTCAGCGATGCCTTCACGCCGCTGGAGTTCAGCTACAGCAGCTCGACCAGCTTCACCTTGCGCATCACCGACTTTCTGTCGGCGGGCGAGTTCACCGGTTTCCGCGTCAACGGCAGTTACTTTGGCGCCACCAATGTCGTGGCCGAGGACTATTCCGAGCTGGCCTTCACGCCCGATGAAGCCTTTGGACGTGCACTCTGGAGCCAAGGCAGCTGGCAGTTCGGGCCGGGCAGCTATGTGTTCAGCGGAGATTTCGGGCGTGCCCCGGCCGGGCAGGGTGTCATGGCCATTTCCGTGCAAGGCGGCAATGCCGTGCCGGAACCTTCGGCACTGAGCTTGCTGGCCCTGGCCGGCTTGGCGGCCGTTTGCGCACGCTCGCGCCGACACAAAGTCGAGTCCTGAGCCCAACTCAGCCCAGCAAGCAATCAGGCTGGGCCGGCTTCGCAAGCCTCAGATCAAGCCCGCGGCCTGATTGGCGCTGCGCGGCCGCGGTGCGATCGAGCATCGCCCAAAGCAGCCTTGCATCCACGTATGCTTTGCGCTGTTGCCAGTGCTGCCGAATCGGGCCGGCTGGTCCGCTTCGGATTTGCAGATGAAACCCAAGACCTCCTTGCTGCCACGGCGCCCGGTGCCGCTGGCATGTGTTCTCGTTCTTGTCGCCGCCGCTCAAGCGAGCCAAGCGGCCCCCATGGGCGCTGAGCCGGCGCAAGCCTCGGTTCACAAGACGACGCTTGACCGGTCCCCATCGGCGGGCCGCGCTTCGATGTCGGCCCCCGCCCTCCAGCGTCTGCGCCAGCATCTGCAGCAGCAGGACTACCGCGCGGCTCGGCCGCAGCTGCAAGCGCTGCTGCGCCGCCATGCGGCCGGGCAGGCGCTGGGCAGTGAAGAGGGCGAGCTGATGTACCGCTGGTTGTTTGCCAGCGAGAACCTGGCCGAGGTGGGGCGGCGCACGGCGGCGGTGCTGGAGGAGAAAGGCAGCGCCGCCACGGCCGCCGATCTGCTGGCGGCGGCGCGCCTGGCCCTGGATCTGCGCGAGCTGGACCGGGCCGAGGCGTGCTTGCAGCGGGCGCTAGCGCAGGCTCGCAGCGTGGCCGAGCGGGCCGCGGTCTTGCGTGGCCAGGGTCAGCTGGCCTATCAGCGGCGCAACTACGATGGCGCCCTCGCACTGCATAAGCAGGCCCTGGCCTTGCAGCCCAGTGCCGATGGCGAGCAGGCCTTGGCCGAGACCTTGATCCGCCTGGGCCGCACGGCCGATGCCGTGGCCGCCGCCGAGCGCGCTGTGGCCTTGGACCCCTTGCACGAGCAGGCGCATTACCACCTGGGCAATGGTTATGCCCGCAAGAATTACAGCGAGCTGGCGGCCGAGTCGCCCGCCGCTTTTGCCGCCGCCAACGCCTTGATCCGCCGCGCTGCGCGCGCCTTTGACCGCGGCGAGCTGCTGGCGGCGCGCCGCCTGGCCGCCAGCGCTTTGGTCCGCTGCCCCGGCCATGGTCGTGCCCATGCCGTGCTGGCCAAGGCCATCGAAGGCCTGCGTCTGCGCCAGGACCCGCACCGGACCGCCGACGAAGCCCGCTTTGCCGCCACGCCCATGCCCCAGGTGCCCGCCATCGAGCGCTATGTGCTGAACTGGGCCCAGCTCTCGCCGCGCCACCAGAAGCGCGTGGCCCTGTCGCTGGCGCCCTGGAAGGCCTTCATTCCGGTGCTGGTCGAGGGTGGCGCCACGCACTTCATCAAGCCCCTGGACATGCGCCTGTCCGAAACCCCCGGCGCGCAAGCGCTCAAGGACCAGCGCATCGGCTACGACTCGCGCCTCTGGGACGATGTGCGCGGCATGGGCGGCTTCAACACCGTGACCGGCATCGAGGACGTGGAACGCTCCATCTTCGGCCGCTACAACACCGTGCTGCATGAGCTGAGCCACCAGGTCCACGGCGTGCTGACGGCCGACACGGCCCGCGAGATCCAGGAGCTCTACCGCCGCGCCAAGCTGCGCGATGAGCGCAGCAGGAACGCGTTTCTGTCGCGTTATGCCGGCGGCTCGGTCTGGGAGTATTTCGCCGAGGGCGCCAATGCCCTTGACTCGCCGCGCCGCGACGCCTTCGACACGCGCGAGATCGTGCGTGAGCGCCTGCAGGCGCAGGACCCGGAACTGCAGGCCCTGGTGCAGCGCCTCTTCGATCAGACCGACACACGTGCCAGCCTGCCCATCGCCCTGGTCAATGCCGGCCACCACCGGCTGGAGTCGGGCGAGTTGCCCGCCGCGCGTGGCTTTTTCGAGCGCGCCCGCGCCGTGGCGCCGCAGGACGAGCTGGTGCTGACGGCATCGCTTTACGGGGCCTCGTTGGCCGGCGATGCCGCAGCGGTGCACCAACTCGCGGCCGAGCTGCAGAGCCGGTATCCGCGCAGCGGCGCTGTGCTCACCTCAGTCCTGGACGCGCTCTGGCACAGCGGCCAGCCCCTGGCCGAGCTGACGGCCCAACTCAGCGCACAAGCCCAGGGCTTGACGGGCGAAGACCGCCAGCGGGTGGACCTGGCCCTGGGCGCCCACCAGCTGCGCCTGGGTGCGGCCGCGCCGGCCCTGGCCGCGTTCGAGTCGGCCCTGGCCTACCAGAGCGACAGTCCCGAGGCCCTCTGGGGCAAGGCCGCCGCCCTGGCCCAGGCCGAGCGCTGGGACGAGGCCTTTGCCGTTTACGAGCAGGCCTTGCGCCTGCGCACCGGCCTGGTCGAGCTGCGCCGCGATCTGGCCCGCGATCTTTTGCGCGCCGGCCGGCTGGAGCCCGCCCGTGCCCAGCTCAAGGAAGCGGCGTTGCTGGACCCCAAGGACGCCGGCGTGCTGGCGCTGCAGGCCTGGGCTTCGCTGTTGAGCGGCGATGCCACTGGAGCCCTGCGCCAGGCCGAGGCCGCGAGGGCCCTGGACCCCTGGGCTGACCTGGCCCTGATCATCCAGGGCGCCGCCCAGGCCCGCCTGGGCCGGCCCGAGCAGGCGGCAGCCAGCTGGGCGCCGCTGCGTCAGCGCCATGCCGACGCCGCCAGCGGGCCGCGTTATGTCTACCGCACCGCGGCCTCGGGCTGGGTGTCGGTCAACGAGCAGCCGGCCTGGGAGCGGCGCCTGCTGGAGCAATTGGCCGGCGGCTCCTGATCAGAGCCAGCTGCTGATCGCCGCCAGCGGCTTCTTGATGCCACCATGCACGGGCACCAGGCAGCCCGGCTTGGGGTAGCCCACGACCAGCAGGATGACGGGCTTTTCCGAGTCTGGCCGGCCGCAGATCTTGCTCAGAAAGCCCATGGGGCTGGGCGTGTGGGTGAGGGTGGCGAGGCCGGCGTCGTGCAGGGCGCTGATCAAGAAGCCGGTGGCGATGCCCACCGACTCGGGCACGTAGTAGTGGCTAAAGCGCTCGCCCTGGGCGTCGATGCCGTACTTCTGCGCAAAGATGGCGATCAGCAGCGGCGCCTCTTCCAGAAAAGGCTTGTTGGCATCGGTGCCCAGCGGCGCCAGGGCTCGCAGCCATTCCTCGGGCGCGCGGCCGTTGTAGAAGGTGCGCTCTTCTTCCTCGGCCTCGATGCGGATCTGGTGCTTGATCGTCGGGTCGCTGATGACGGCGAAATGCCAGGGCTGCTGGTTGGCGCCCGAGGGCGCGGTGCCGGCGGCGAGCAGGCATTGCTCGATCACCTCGCGCGGCACGGGCCGGCTGTCGTAATCGCGCACGGTGCGGCGGCGCAGCAGCTGCTGGTAGTTGCGGCGGGCGCGCTCGATCATCTGTTCGGGCGGCAGCTCCTGGAAAGCGGGCAGGGCCTCCATGGCTGGGGCGGGCCGCTCCTGTTGAATCGTCGTTTCGGTCATGGCTGAGTTCTCCTCCGTCGCGCCTCGGGGTTTGGACTGTGGATCGGCTGTGCATGCAGCCGGGGCGAGGCGAACGACCCGGAGAGCCTAGCGGGGCGTCTGCGGCTTGACCATCGGGGCTCGGCCTGAGTCGGCCTGAGCCCGGCCTACACTTCATCCCTTCCATCGATACAAGGCGGCAAGCGCCATGAGTTCTCCCATTGCTTTCATCGGCGGCGGCAATATGGCCAGCGCCATCATCGGCGGTCTGCTGCGCGCCGGCCTCAAGCCGGACCGGGTCTGGGTGGTCGAGCCTTACGAGCCGCAGCGCGCCCGCTTGCAGACGGATTTCCCCGGTCTGCATGTGCTGGCGGCGGCCGAGCCCAGCCTGGCCGAGGCCAGCCTGGTGGTCTGGGCCGTGAAGCCGCAGCTGTTCGGGGAGGCGGCCGCGCCCCTGGCTGGCCTGCTTCAGGGCGCCCTGCACCTGTCGGTGATGGCCGGCATCCGCAGCGACACCTTGGCGGCCAAGACCGGCAGTGAGCGCATCGTACGCGCCATGCCCAACACCCCGGCCTTGATCGGCCAGGGCATCGCCGGCCTGTTCGCCCGCGCCGCCGTGTCGGCCGAAGACCGCGCCCGGGTCGAGCAGGTGCTGGCGCCCACCGGCCGCAGCCTCTGGGTCGAGGCCGAGGCGGATCTGGACGCCGTCACCGCCTTGTCGGGCTCGGGCCCGGCCTACTTCTTCTACATCGTCGAGGCCATGACGGCCGCGGCGGTGGACATGGGCTTGAGCGAGGCCCAGGGCCGTGAGCTGGCCCTGGCCACCTGTGGCGGTGCCGCCGCCCTGGGCCTGGCGTCGAGCGAATCGCCCACCGTGCTGCGCGAGCGGGTTACCTCCAAGGGCGGCACCACGTTTGCGGCCATCAGCAGCCTGCAGGCCGACCAGGTCGGCGCCGCGGTGCAGCGGGCCGTGCGGGCGGCGCAGCAGCGGGCCCGTGAATTGGGCGACGAATTTGCGGGCTGAGCCGGTGCAGGACCTGACCCCCAACACGCGCCGGCCCGTGTCGCCGGGCCTGAGGACCGCATCTTGGGCATAGCCAGCCGCGACAGTTTGCGCAAATGGCTGCATGCGCCGGGTTCGCTGAGCCGGCGCCTGGCGCGCCTGGGTGAACGCTTCGAGGTGACGGTGCTAAGCCAGCGCACCGCGCCGCTGCGGGCGGCCGAGCTCAAGGCCTTGGGTCTGCCGCGCCGCGGCTGCACGGTGGTGCGCGAGGTCATTCTCAGCGTCGATGGCCGGCCCCTGGTCTGGGCCCGCTCCAGCCTGCACCAGAGCGCCCTGGCCGGCCCATGGCGTGCGCTCAAGGGCCTGGGCCCGCGCCCGCTGGCCAATTTGCTCTATGCCGACCCCCGGGTGCGGCGCAGCGAGTTGCAGCCGCGCCGCCTGTCCCGCCATGGTCACACCCGCCGGCAGATGCAAAAGCAGTGGTTGGCCGCCACGGGCAGCCCCGCATCGGCTCAAATGTTGTGGTCACGCAACTCTGTTTTCAGCCGCTGCGGCGCTCAGTTACGGGTGATGGAGCTATTTGTGCCGGAACTGGCCGGAAATATGCCGACAGTTGGTCGCGTTAGGTGTGTAAAGAGGCGTAACAATAGGCCCTAGAATAAAAGGTAGGGAGGTTCATCAGCTGTTTTGAGGAATCTCATGAAAACTCGTGACGTCGTCATTTTCAGCGGCCAGCGCTTCGCAGTGCCGCAATGTATTCAGCGTATCGACCACCAGTCGACGCACGGTTGGCAGCTGCGTTATGGCGGCACCAAACTTTTCTCTGACCACTCGCAAGATGGCAGCGGCGCCGCCGCAGCGCTGGCAGAGGCCACCAAGGCCTTGCTGAGCCGCATTGCCACCATGCCGGCGCCCTCGCGCTTGCAACGCCGCCCCAGCGGCAACAAGGGCAGTGGTCTGCCGGTCGGTATCTCCGGCCCCATCGTTCGTCAACGTGCCAGCAGCCGCGTCCGCGACTGCAGCTTTGCCGTGTCTCTGCCGCGTTTTGGCGGCGCGCCGCGCGGCCGCAGCGTCTACATCGGCACCGAGAACACCTACACGGTGGAGAAGTACCAAGCCGCTCTGGCCAAGGCCGTGGCCCTGCGTGAGTCGGCCGAAGAAGCCTACCAACGCGCGGCCACCCGCGCCAAGCGGGCCGAGGCCAAGGTCCTGAAGGAGCAGCTGAAGTCCATCCTGGCGGCGGCTCCGGCGGCCAAGGCCAGCAAGGCCAAGCCGGCCGCCAAGGCCGCACCGAAGGCCGCGCCCAAGGCCGTCAAGGCTGCGGCCAAGCCCGCTGCCAAGACGACAGCAGTGAAGGCGGCGGTAAAAGCTCCGGTCAAGCCCGTCGCCCGCAAGGCTGCCGGCAAAGCCGCTGCGCGCGCCTGAGTGCCGGTGCTGAGCCGCCCGTGAGCGAGGCGCAGCCAGCCCTGCGCTGGGCGGTGGTCGGCCCCGGCAACATCGCCGGGCGCTTCGTCCAGGCCCTGCAGGGCCTGCCCGATCAAGAGCTGAGCCTGATCCTGGGCCGTGACCTGGCCCGGGCGCAGTCCTTTGCCTCGGCCCACCGCGCTGCGGGCCGGCCCGAGCCGCACCTGCAGCAGGCCGTGGGCGAAGCTCAGTTGCTTGCCGCCCTCAGCGCCCCCGACATCGATGCCGTCTACATCGCCACGCCCCATGCCCAGCATGGCGATGCGGTGGCCGCGGCTTTGCAGGCCGGCAAGGCCGTGCTGTGTGAAAAGCCGCTGGTGCCAGGTCTTGCCCAGGCCCGGCCCTTGCTGGCTTTGGCGCAAGCGCGCCAGGTCTTTTTGATGGAAGCGCTCTGGACCCGCTTTCTGCCCGTCTACGCCCAAGTGCAGCAATGGTTGCAGGCCGGCCTGATCGGGCCGCTGCGTGCCGTCCAGTCTAGCTTCTGTTTCTCCATTCCTTTCGATGCCCAGAGCCGCTGCTTCGACCCGGCCCTGGCCGGCGGCGCGCTGCTGGACATCGGCATCTACAACCTCAGTATGACGCGCTGGGTCTTGCAGCAGGCGCTGGGCGCCTGCCCCGAGCCACTGCAGATGGAGGCGCAGGCGGTGCTGGCGCCCACCGGCGTGGACCAGCGCCTGGCCGCCAGCCTGCATTTCCCCGGCGGCATCAGCTCGCAATTCGTCTGCGCTTTCGACGGCATGGCCGACAACGGCCTGCGCATCTTCGGCGAACGCGGCCTGATCGAGCTGCCCCAGCAGTTCTGGGAAGCCACCGAGGCCCGCCTGACCCTGGCCGGCCAGGCGCCGCAGACCGTGCACCTGCCTTTCCAGATCAACGGCTTCGAAGGCGAAATCCTCGAGGTGAGCCGCTGCCTGCGCGCCGGCCTGACCGAGAGCCCCCAGATGCCGCTGTCCGAAACCCTGGCCACCCTGGCCTGGATGGACGCCTTGCGCGCCCAGGTGGGCGTGCGCTACCCCTTCGACTAAGCGGCACGATCGGCCCTGACTTGGCCGTATATTGCCGAGCGCGGGGCCGCTGGGGCCTCCGCAGGGGAGGGGCATGCTCATGAGGCCATGGGGTCGCAGCGCGGGTGCGCTGGCTGGGGTCGGCTTGGTGCTGAGCGCCGTGCTTGCGCAGGCCGCACCGCGGGTGATCGTCGGCCGTGCCGATGCCGAGAGTTTGCCCGGCGTTAGCCAGGCGCTCTTGCTGATCGATGGACCGCGCCGCGTGCTGACCGTGCGACGGGCCGATGGCGCCCGGCCCGAAGGGCCGCCGGCCGCCTGGCGTGAAGTCGCAGCGGATGGCTTGCGCCGCTTCGATCGCTATGGCGCCATGCGGCTGCAGCGTGTGAAGGAACCCGAGCCCTGTGAGTTCCCTTTGCGCTGGGGGGTGCCCTTGCCGCCTCCGCCCCTTCTGCACGGTGAAGGCGAGAAGGAACGCCTCGCGCATGAAGCTTGTGCCGATGCCCGCTGCGAACGCCCGGCCTGGCAAACCGATCTGCCTGCCGACACCCTGAGCCTGCCTGTGTCGGCCTTGTTGTCGGCCGCGGATGCGGAAGGGTCCGTGCTCCTGCATGTGCTGGAGCTGAATGCCACCTCTCACAACGCGCTTCCTTTTTGGGTGGCTGAGCTGCCGAGCTTGCCAGTCCTGCGTTGGCGCGGCCACAAACTGTGGTGGTTGGACAGGGATGCGCCTGTGATGCTGCCCCAGGAGCTGGCTCCGCATTTCCCGCGGATTCATCAGGCGGTATGGAATGAGCATGCGCGTCAGCAGGGGCTGGCACAGGCCTCGCTGTTGTTTGCCAGCGATGCCTTCGGTGCACCGAATCTTCTGTTTTCATCCCGCTATCTGGGGGTGGGAAAAGGCGAGCTGCAATCGCTGGGCGTGACGGAGCGGCTCGCGCCGCTGAAAGATGCCCAGGTCTACCGCCTACATCTCCGCCTGCTTGCCGCCGACGCGCCGGCTCAACTCAGCCTGGCGCGGGGCGTGCGCGCAGGCAGCAGCCAGCCTTGGCTGGCGCTCGAGTCCGCCCGGGATGATGGCGACCTCTGCCGGGACCGCCTGGCGGCTCTGTCCTGCGCCGGGCTCTGCCACGAGCGCGTGGAGCGCATTGCCCAGGCTCCGCCAGGCCGGTTTCTGATGCAGCCCCACCGTGATGAGATGCCCGAGGAGCGCAGCGAACAGCTGCAGGCTTGCCGAGCTTCTTGTGAAGAGCAGCTCGCGCGAAAGCTGGCCGCTGCCCGCAACGATGGCCGCCAGGAAGGCGAGCAGGCCTGGCAGCGCTTGTTGCAGGACCTAGAAACCATGACCGGCCTGGGTTTCTTTGCCCGACCGGAGCGGCCCTGAGGCCACGCCTGCCTTCCGATCCTGAAACAGACGTCAGCGCAGCGCCAGGTCGGCCACCGTGCCGGCGAACACCGCCAGACCCAGCCAGTGGTTCTCGCGGAAGGCCTTGAAGCAGCCCTCGCGGCTGCGGTCCTTGATGAGGGTGTAGTGCCACAGCACCTGGGCCGCGGCCACGGCGATGCCCAGCAGAAAGACCCGGCCCAGACCCAGGCGCAGGCCCAGGGCCGTCCAGGCGGCCAGGTAGATGGCGTAGAAGGCCATCACGCCGGCCACGTCGAAGCGGCCCAGGGTCAGGGCCGAGGTCTTGATGCCGATGCGGATGTCGTCGTCGCGGTCCACCATGGCGTATTCGGTGTCGTAGGCCAGCACCCAGAACAGATTGGCCACCAGCAGGGCCCAGGCCGCCAGCGGCACCGAGGCCTGCACGGCGGCCAGGCTCCACTCCGTGCCGCCCAGCGCGGCCGAGAAGGCCATGGGGATGCCGAAGCTGAAGGCCACGCCCAGCACGGCCTGCGGCATGTTGAGCACCCGCTTGGCGTAGGGGTACACCAGGGTCACGGCCAGGGCGGCGAAGGACAGCAGGATGGTGGGCGCATTGGTCGTCAGCACCAGGCCGAAGGCCAGCAGGGCAAGACCTGCCCCCAGGGCCAGGGCTTCCTTCACCGAGACCGCACCGCTGGTGACCGGGCGCTGGGCGGTGCGTTTGACATGCCTGTCGAAATCGCGATCGGCCACATCGTTGACGCAGCAGCCGGCCGAGCGCATCAGGATGGTGCCCAGGGTGAACACCGTCAGCAGATGCCAGCCCGGCCAGCCATCGGCCGCCATCCACAGCGCCGCCAGGGTGGGCCAGAGCAGCAGCAGCCAGCCGGCGGGGCGATCCCAGCGGATCAGGTTCAGATAGAGCCGAAAACGGGTGGGCGAAGCGTTGGAACTCATGGCGGCGATTGTCGCCGCGGCGCTGCCCGACTTGTGCGCTGACCTCTGCGCTGACTTCTGCGCTGTAATGTGGGCCAGTCTTTCGCCGACCAAGCGCAAGCTTTGTTCCTCGCCACCGGCCTGCCCATGACTCTGGAATCCCAACTCGCGGAACTGCACCAGCCCTTGCTGCGCTTTGCCCAGCTGCAGCTGCGCCAGGACAGCCTGGCCGAGGACGCGGTGTCCGAGACCTTTCTCGCCATCCTGGAAAAGCCCGAGGCCTTCGAGGGCCGCAGCTCGCTGCGCACCTATGCCACCGGCATCCTCAAGTTCAAGATCATCGACCTGCTGCGCAAGCGCGGGCGCGAGGTCCATATTGAACCGCTCGACGAGCAGAGCATGGACGAGGCCCTGGACGCCTTGTTCGCCAGCAGCGGCCATTGGCAGGAACGGCCTGCCGCCTGGCGAGAGCCCGAGCGGGCGCTGGAGCAGCAGCAGTTCTTCGCCACCT
Source organism: Roseateles sp. GW835-FHT13E02 (assembly GCF_058794035.1). NCBI lineage: Bacteria > Pseudomonadati > Pseudomonadota > Betaproteobacteria > Burkholderiales > Sphaerotilaceae > Roseateles > Roseateles sp. GW835-FHT13E02. Next base: position 127,460 of record NZ_JBXAGJ010000003.1, on the reverse strand, counting down.
TGCAGGACTGCATCGACCGCCTGCCGGCCAAGGTCGGCCGCGTCTTCATGATGCGCGAGGGCCTGGACCAGGAAGTCGAGGACATCTGCGGCGAGCTGGGCATCACCAGCAACCACTGCGGCGTGATGCTGTACCGGGCGCGCATGTCCTTGCGCGAATGCCTGGACAAGAACTGGTTCGGGGTGGCGCCATGAGTGCCAAGCTGATGCTCGATTGCCGCGAGGTGGCCCGCCTGATCAGCGACCGGCAGGACCGCCCGCTGGCGCCGGCCGAGCGGGCGCAGTTCCGCCTGCACTTGGTGATGTGTCGCAGCTGCCGTACCGTGGATGAGCAGATGGCCTTCTTGCGCGAAGCCATGCGGCGCTTGGGCCAGGCTGAGCTGGAGCCCAAGGAGGCGCGCGAGCCGCGCTCGGCGCCGCCCCGTGCTCAGGACTGAAGCGCCAGCAGGCGCTGCGCCAGCACGCTCAGCTGCGCCGGCGCCAGGCCCTCGGCCCGCAGGGCCTGCCGCTGCGGCCATTGCTGGAATTGCGCTGCCTGCGAGCGCGCGTAATGCGGGTCGTAGTGCAGGCGGCAGAGTTCGGCGAACAGGGGCGAAAGCTCGCCGCGGCGCGCCCAGTCCTGCCAGCGATTGACGGTCTCGTGGCCATGGCTGGGCCGCAGGCGCTCCAGGATGCGGGCCAGGCCGGCGCCGTCCTCGCCCAGGTAGGCATAGTCGCGCAGCAGGAACTCCAGCCGTGCTTCGGCTGTGAGCTGCAGCTCGATGCAGGGGCTGTCGCGCAGGCGCGCCAGCAGGCCGCTGGGCAGGCTGAGGCGGCCGATCTTGCGGCTCTCGGCCTCGATGAAAACCGGCCGGCCTCGATCGATGCCGCGCAAGGCGGTGTAGAGCGCCGTGTCGAAGGCCTTCTGCGAAGGCTGGGCCTGGCCCGGCAGCTCGCCCAGCATGGAGCCCTTGTGGCAGGCCAGTGCTTCCAGGTCCAGCACCTGGGCGCCCTGGGCGGCCAGCGCCTGCAGCAGGCGGGTCTTGCCGCTGCCGGTGGGCCCGCAGATCACGCGCAAGGGCAGCTGGGGGCAGAGCAGGTCCAGCTGCGCCATCACATGCTGGCGAAAGCGTTTGTAGCCGCCCGCCAGCTGCTGCGCGTCCCAGCCCACCAGGCGCAGCCACTGCACCATGGAGCCGCTGCGCAGGCCACCGCGCCAGCAGTAGACCAGGGGCTTCCAGCCGATGGGCTGGTTCTTGAAGATGTCGGATTGCAGATGCCGCGCCAGATTGGCCGCCACCATGGCGCCGCCGACCCGGCGCGCCTCGAAAGCGCCTTGCTGCTTGTAGAGCGTGCCGACGATGCGCCGCTCCTCGTCGTCCAGCACCGGGCAGTTGATGGCGCCGGGCAGGTGGTCGAGCGCGAACTCGGCCGGCGAACGGGCATCGATCAGGGCATCGAAAGCGTCGATGTCATCCACATCCACCGGCCCTCGGTGGGCTTTGCCGCCCGCGCTCATGGCTGGGGGCGCGCGGCGCTGAAGGCCGGCTGCGATGGCGGACAAAGAATCATGGTGGCGGGTTCCTGAGGCGATGCCTTGGCAGTGTCGCATGCAGGGGGATGTGCCCGACCGGGTTGCATGAAGGTCTGTCGGCACGATCATTTGCGACCTTATGTCCAGGGTTCGAAGGCAGGCGCGGGAGGGCTTTTGGATGAGCGATGCAGCATCGACACCCCCAGGCAGATCCGCCCGCCCGAGCATGCCTAGCGAAACTCATCCCTGCCGCTGAGGGATCAGGCCGCCAGCGTTTGGGTTTCAGCCTGCCGGCCGCGCGTGCCTGGGTCGCCGGCCGGGCTTTCGCGCAGGCGCATGCGCACCAGCTGGATGTCGCTTTGCAGCTCGAAGAACAGGTCGGAGTGGCGCGAGGGCACGCCCAGCTGCCGCACCTTGTCGCTCAAGGCATCAAGCTCGCGCAGCAGGTCGGCCGTTTCGGTCGCATCGAGGCGATGCTGCAGGCGCGCTTCCAGCGCCCGCAGCTGGCGGTAGGGCAGGTGCAGGCGCTCGCGGATCCACCAGCGGTACAGGCGCGGCGCGTAATTGAAGATGGGAAAGAACAGCGCCGCGGCCGACAGCAGCAGGGCCGCCAAACGCTCCACCTGCACGGCCATGGACAGGGGCAGCAGGCGCTGCAAGAAGCTCGGGCCCTGCTTGTAGTAGCGCAGGGCCGCCGGGGCCATGGGGTACTCGGGGTCGCTGCTGAGCGGGAACTCGCCGGCGCGCTGGAACAGGCCGGCCTGGCCATGCTCGGCCACCAGATGGCGCGTCAGCAGCTGAACCAGATCGGGGTGCAGGTCCTCGCGCACCAGCACGGCATTGGTGGTGGCCAGCAGCTCGATATCGCGCATGGGCTTGTTGTGCTCCAGATCGATGGCGCCTTGTGGCAGCACCAGGCGCACCAGAAAGCTCAGGTGCCGGGTGATGGCTTCGGCCTGGCGCAGGCTCAGCAGCTGCACGCGCGGATCGTGCAACAGGCGCTGCACCAGGGGCGAGTCGGCGGCAAAGGCCATGAAGATGGCATCGACCTGGCCGCTCAGGAGTGCCTCGGCGGCAGCTTCGCCGGCCAGGGGCAGCAACTGGGCATTGCCGGCCGAGATGCCGTGCAGCTTGAGCACCTGGTCGGCCAGCACCCGGGTGCCGCTGTCTTGCGGGCCCACGGCCAGGCGCCGCTGCTTGAGCTGGGTCAGCGTGTCGAAGGGCACCTCGGCACGGTGGAAGATCCACAGGATCTGGTGGTTGATGCGGCCCAGCGAAACCAGGCCGGGGCTGCGCTGCGCGTTCGAGACACCGCCCTGCACAAAAGCCAGGTGCACGCCGGAGCCGGGGTCGGCCAGCAGGCGCAGGTTCTCGACCGAGCCCTGGCTGGGCAGCAGGGTCGAGCGGATGTGCTCGGCCTGCAAGGCCTGCTGGTAGCGCTGGCCGAAATGCTCGTATGCCCCGCCCTTGAAGGCCGTGGCAATGCCCACCTGCTTGGGCGGCGCCGGCATGGCGTGGGCCAGCAGCAGCCACAGCGCGGCCAGCAGGACCAGAAACAAGGCCAGGGCCTGGTGGGAATAGCGCAGACGAAAGCTCGGGCGCAGGGGCATGCGGACGGAGGGGCGGTGCATGGTCAGAGCGACTTTTGGGAACGCGCAGTATCCGACCCACGACCCCTCCCGGCCTGCCATGGCTGGCCCTTCGTGCGCAATGCGCGCAAGCGGCCGCGCAGCGCTGGCTATGCTGCGCGACACCGGTTTCGCGAGCCCGCCGCCCAGACTCTGTCGCGGAGACCCAGCCCTGCCAGGAGACTTACGCATGCCCGAGAGATTCGCAGATGACGATGCTGGCCTGACGCGGGCCGTGTGGAGCAGCCGTCCCAGGCGGCGGCTCGGCGCCGGCCTGCTGTGGGCGGCCTTGGCCACCCTGGGCAGCTGGCCGCTGAATCCGGCCGCCGCGGCGACGTTGCCACCCGCAGCCGCGCCACCGGCGCAGCGCCTGCGCTTCGAATACCACAGCAGTTTCCTGATGAATCTGCACCACTTCCTGCTCGATGCCTCGCGCCGCAGGGAGGCGCTGCCGCCCGAGCAGGCCGCCTGCACACTGGTAGAAGGCGAGCACACCGCCTTGAACCAGGCACGCGCTGTCTATGCGCAGCAGTTTGAACGACGCCACCCATTGTTTGACGAGGGCCTGTCCGCCATCAAGCAGGCCCTGCGCCAGGCCGATGACGGTCGGGTCCGGGCCCAGGGTCTGGAAGGTGTGCCGGAGCCGCTGGCGCAGCAGCTCGATGCGGCGGCGCCCGGCTACCGGCGCTGCATCTGGCCGGCGCATGAAGCCAGCAACCGGCGCTGGATCGAGCAGGCCCAGGCGCTGGACGCGCGCTTCGGTGCTGCCGTGCAGGCGCGGCTGGAGCGGCAGCTGACCCAGACCTTCACGCGCCAGCCGCTGCGCACCGATCTGGTGTGGGCGACTGGTTCCCGCGAGGGGGCTTACAGCAGCGACGAGCCCGAGCATGTGGTCATGCCCAGCGGGCGCAGCGATTACCAGGGCGATGCGGCGCTGGAGATGCTGTATCACGAGGCCAGCCATGTCGGGGTGATGCGCCCCCTGTTCCTCAGCATGGCGGAGGCCCTGAAGACCACGCCGCGTCCAAACGCCCAGCAGCTCTGGCATGCCCTGCAGTTCTACACCGTCGGCCTGGCGGTGCAGGAGGTGCTGCGCCAGGACGGTGGGCGCGCGTACACGAGCTATGCCGAGCGGGCCGATCTCTACCGCCTCGCCCGCTGGCACCATGCCTTACCGGCCATCCAAGCGCATTGGCTGCCCTGGCTGCGCGAAGGCCGGCCGGCCTTTGCGGATGCGGTGCTCGCCCTGGTGCGCGCCTTGCCACAGCAAGCGCCTGCAGACTGAGCCGGCACCGATCCGGCCCCCGGAGGGGTCTGCGGTGCTCAGCGTCGGCGCAGGCCTGCGCTTGCCGCCGCTGCGGCGAGCAAGGCCAGCAGGATCAGCTGGGCGCTGCCGGGCTCGGGCACCGGGTTGCCGGTGTTGGGCGTTTGCAGCAGCAGGCCGGTGCCGTAGAAGCCGATGCCAATGCCAAAGTCCGGCGTGCCGGCCAAGGTGGGTGCGCTGATGCTCGCGCCTTTGCCGATGGAGCTGTAGTAGGTCAGGCTGCCATCAGGCCAGGCGATGGCTTCCGCAAGGTCGACCGCGTCGAACTGGTAGTCACTGCCCTCGATTGCGCGCAGCCAGCCCGCGACCGGGTTCAAGCCATCACCGAAGCCGGCCAGCTGCACCTGGAAGGCGGCGATCGGGGGCGCGCCACTGCCATCGCCGAAGTCTTGCAGGGTGACGATGCCGCCCTGTCGCGGGTCGACCTGGCCGAAGTACAGCGCCCAGTTGGACAGCTGCACCACGCCGGCCTGGGCAGCACCCAGGGCGGCCAGGCCCAGCGTGAGTGCGCAGCCCAGCTGGCGGGCGCGGCGAAGTGCGCGATCAGAACCAAGAACTCGGTGGGTGGTGAAGAACATCAAGCAGCTCCTGTGTGGCGGGGCGGTGTGCCCCACTGATGGGATGCTGCCGCGGCACAGAAGCTCAGCCCCCTGTTCGCGGGGGGAGCGATCTTCGGTCAGCGCCCGGCTGGTGCCTGCCGCCGCTCCCACCAGGCCAGCGCCTCGCCGACCAGGCCGCGGCGGAAGGCCAGCACGCAGACGATGAAGATCAGGCCGGTCACCAGGCTGACCGATTCACCCAGGCCGTTGAACCAGGCGATGCCCGAGACATCGGCCAGGGCCTTGCCCAGATCGCCGATCTTGTTCTCCAGCGCGATGATGACCAGGGCACCCAGCATGGGCCCGACCAGGGTGCCCATGCCGCCAACCAGGGTCATCAGGATGACCAGGCCCGAGGTGGTCCAGACCGCGTCGGTCAGGGTGGCGAAGCCCAGCACCAGGGTCTTGGTGGCGCCGGCCAGGCCGGCCAGCATGGCCGAGAGTACAAAGGCCAGCAGCTTGAAGCGGTCGACGTCGTAGCCCAGCGAGATGGCGCGCGGCTCGTTCTCGCGGATCGAGGTCAGCACCTGGCCGAAGGGCGAGTGCACGGTGCGGTAGATCAGCCAGAAGCCGGCGATGAAGAGGCCCAGCACCACGTAGTAGAGGCTCAGGTCATTCGCCAGATCGAGGCCCAGAAAATGGCCGCGCGGCACCGACTGCAGGCCGTCCTCGCCGCCGGTGAAAGGCGCTTGCAGGAAGACGAAGAACAGCATCTGGCTCAGGGCCAGGGTGATCATCGAAAAGTAGATGCCGGTGCGGCGGATCGCCAGCAGGCCGAAGACCAGGCCGACACCGCCGGCCGCCAGCATGCCGAACAGCAGGCCCAGCGGCGTGGGCAGGCCCCAGACCTTGAGTGCATGGCCGGCGCCGTAGGCGGCCGTGCCGAGAAACGCCGCATGGCCAAAGCTCAGCAGGCCGGTGAAGCCCACCAGCAGATTGAAAGCACAGGCGAACAGGGCGAAGCACAGCACCTTCATCGCGAAGATGGGGTACACGCCCAGGGCCGGCAGCAGGGCGATGGCGCCGAACAGCAGGCCGTAGCCGAGCAGGGGGTTGCGGTTCTGGGTGGCGCTCATTTTTCTTTTCCGAAGAGACCGGCGGGGCGGACCAGCAGGACCAGGGCCATGACGACGAACACCACGGTGCTGGACGCCTCGGGGTAGAAGACCTTGGTCAGACCCTCGACCAGGCCCAGGCCCAGGCCCGTGAGGATGGAGCCCAGGATGGAACCCATGCCGCCGATCACCACCACAGCGAAGACGACGATGATGAGGTTGCTGCCCATCAGCGCCGTCACCTGCAGGATGGGCGCGGCCAGCACGCCGGCAAAGGCGGCCAGGGCCACGCCGCCGGCGTAGGTCAGGGTGATCATGCGCGGCACATTGATGCCAAAGGCCTGCACCAGCTTGGGGTTCTCGGTGCCGGCGCGCAGGGTGGCGCCCAGGCTGGTTTTCTCGATCAGGGCCCAGACCGCCAGGCAGACGGTGATGGATGCCACCACCACCCAGGCGCGGTAATTGGGCAGCACCATGAAGCCCAGGTTGGTGGCGCCCTGCAAGGCCTCGGGCACCGCGTACTGCTGGCCCGAGACGCCGTAAAAGCTGCGGAAGATGCCCTCCATCACCAGGGTGATGCCAAAGGTCAGCAGCAGACCGTAGATGTGGTCGAGCTTGTACAACCACTGCAGCAGCAGTCGCTCGATCAAGATGCCCAGCACACCGACGAGCAGCGGTGCCAGCAGCAGCATCACCCAGTAATTGAGGCCCAGGTACTCCAGCCCCATCCAGGCCAGGAAGGCGCCCATCATGTAGAGCGCGCCGTGGGCGAAGTTGATGATGTTGAGCATGCCGAAGATCACGGCCAGGCCCAGGGACAGCATCGCGTAGAACGAGCCGTTCACCAGGCCCAGCAGCAGCTGGCCCAGAAGGGCGGGCAGGGGGATACCGAAGAGATCTGTCATGGTGTGTATTTGCTGACCCTGGATGCCCGCCGGGCCGCTCCCAAGGGCGGCCAGGGCCGATGTCGATGCCGGCCCACGCCGGCGTCGATCGGCGTCCCCTCGGGGGCTGAGGCCGCACACATCACACCCTGCGGGTGCGATGTGGCTGCCGAAGAGCTGCGGCGCCTGCCGCAGCGCGGGCTGCAAGCCCGCCCAGACGCGCGCGCGTTCAGCGACGCGGGTGTGGGCGAGGGGTTCATTTCTTCACTGCGGGGCACTTCGAGTCGGCCAGCTTGGTGAAGGCTTCTTCGCCGGGGATGCGGGTCACGACCTTGAAGTAATCCCAGGGTTCCACGGAGTCCTTCTGCGACTTGACCTGCAGCAGGAACATGTCGTGGACGAAGCGCCCGTCTTCCTTGCGGATCTGGCCCTTGGAGAAGAAGTCGTTGATGGGCGTGGCCTTCATCTGCGCGATCACCTTGTCGGCGTCGTCGGTCTTGGTGGCTTCCACGGCCTTGAGGTAGTTCCAGGTGGCCGAGTAGTCGGCCGCCTGCAGCGAGGAGGGCATGCGCTTCATCTTCTCGAAGAAGCGGCGGCTCCAGGCGCGTGCCTCGGGCGTCTGGTTCCAGTACCAGCTGTCGGTCAGGTACATGCCTTCGGTGGTCTTCAGGCCCAGCGAGTGGATGTCGTTGATGAACATCAGCAGACCGGCCAGCTTCATGGTCTTGGTGACGCCGAACTCGTTGGCGGCCTTGACCGCATTGATGGTGTCGCCGCCGGCATTGGCCAGGCCCAGGATCTGTGCGCCCGAGCCCTGGGCTTGCAGCAGGAAGGAGGAAAAATCGCTGGCATTGAGCGGGTGCTTGACGCTGCCCACCACCTTGCCGCCGCTCTTGGCCACCACCGCGGCCGTGTCGGCCTGCAGCGAGGCGCCGAAGGCATAGTCGGCGGTCAGGAAGTACCAGCTCTTGCCGCCGCCCTTGGTCACGGCCGCGCCGGTGCCATTGGCCAGGGCCACGGTGTCGTAGGCGTAGTGGATGGTGTAGGGCGAGCAATCCTCATTGGTCAGACGGGCGGAGCCGGCGCCGATGACGATGAAGGGCTTTTTCTTCTCGGCCGCGATCTTGGCCATGGCCAGGCTGGCGCCCGAGTTGGTGCCGCCGATCAGGAGGTCCAGGCCCTGGGTGTCGATCCACTCGCGGGCCTTGCTGGCGGCCACATCGGCCTTGTTCTGGTGGTCGGCAAAGATCACCTCGATCTTCTTGCCCGCGACCATGCCCTTCATATCGGCCACGGCCATCTTGATCGCCTCGACGCCGCCGGCGCCGTCGATGTCGGCGTAGACGCTGGACATGTCGGTGATGATGCCGATCTTGATCACATCGCCGGAGATCTGGGCCTGGGCGGCGCCGCCGCAGGCCAGCAGGCTGGCCAATGCGACATGCTTGAAATGGATGGACTTCATGGACGGTCTCCTTTAATGGGGTCGATGGATCAAGGGTTCACACACTCAACAATTCGTCCAGCTTGGCCTGCTGTGCGGCCAGCTCGGAAGCGGGGAATGACGCCACCACCTCGCCATGCTCGACGACGATGAAGTGGTCGGCCAGTGGCGCGGCAAAGCGGAAGTTCTGCTCCACCATGACGATGGTGAAGCCCTGGGCCTTGAGCGTGGTGATCATGCGCGCCAGGGCCTGCACGATCACCGGGGCCAGGCCTTCGGAAATCTCGTCCAGCAGCAGGATGTCGGCGCCGGTGCGCAGGATGCGGGCCACGGCCAGCATCTGCTGCTCGCCGCCCGAGAGCCGGGTGCCGGGGCTGTTCCGGCGTTCGGCCAGATTGGGGAACATCTCGTAGATCTGCGCCTCGGTCATGGGCGTGGCCCGGCCACCGCTGAGGCGCGGCGGCAGGCGCAGGTTCTCTTCCGTCGTCAGCGAGGCAAAGATGCCCCGCTCCTCCGGGCAGTAGCCCAGGCCCAGGTGGGCGATGCGGTGGGTGGGCAGGGCGATGGTCTCCTCGCCGTGCACACGGATCGAACCCTGGCGCCGCCCGGTCAGGCCCATGATGGCGCGCAAGGTGGTGGTGCGGCCGGCGCCGTTGCGGCCCAGCAGGGTCAAGACCTGACCCCGCTGCACGGACAGGTTGATGCCATGCAGGATGTGGCTCTCGCCGTACCAGGCGTGAAGATCACGGATTTCGAGTGCTGAATCTGGCGAGCTCATGCGTGTGCCCCCTGCAACTCGGTCGCCTCGGTGCCCATATACGCCTCCAGCACGGCGGGGTGGCGCGAGACTTCGGCGTAGTCGCCCTCGGCCAGCACCGAGCCGCGCGCCAGCACGGTGATGCGGTCGGCAATGGTGCTGACGACCTTCATATTGTGTTCAACCATCAGCACGGTGCGGCCCTCGGCCACGCGTTTGATCAGGGCGGTGACACGGTCCACATCCTCGTGGCCCATGCCCTGGGTCGGTTCGTCCAGCAGCATCAGCGCCGGCTCCATGGCCATGGTGGTGGCGATCTCCAGCGCGCGCTTGCGGCCGTAGGGCAGGTCGCCGGCCTTGAGGCTGGCCATCTCGCGCAGGTCCACCAGCTCCAGCAGGGCGAGCACGCGCGCGTCCAACTGCTTCAGGGCGGTCAGGCCCTTCCAGAAATGGAAGCTGGTGCCGGTGAAGCGCTGCAGGCCGATGCGCACGTTCTCCAGCACCGTCAGGTGCGGGAACACCGCCGAGATCTGGAAGCTGCGGATGACGCCGCGTCGCGCGACTTCGGCCGGCCGCTCGCCGGTGATGTCCACGCCGTTGAACAGGATCTGGCCGCGCGTCGGTTCCAGGAACTTGGTCAGCAGATTGAAGCAGGTGGTCTTGCCCGCCCCGTTGGGGCCGATCAAGGCATGGATGGCGCCGCGCGCGACTTGCAGGTTCACCCCGTCCACGGCGGTGAAGCCTTTAAAGTCCTTGCCCAGACCTCGCGTTTCAAGAATCAGTTCGCTCATCGTCAGACGTTCGCCGGTTCATTCAAGGGGGACGAATCAAGCGTAGCAGCAGAGTGCCCAGCTGCCGATGAAGCCGGGGCGCTGCACGCTGCGGACATACCCGCATGCCGGTTCATGCGGCCACCCCGTCGGCGCGCAAAAAGCGCTCCACCAGGGCCAGCTGCTCCGACACATTGAGGGCCGGCGCATGGCCGCAGCCGGGGATGGTGACCACGGCTGCGGCCGGGCCGCGCTCGCGCATGGCCTGCACCGTGCTTTCCAGCAGCAGGTCGGAATGCTCGCCGCGCAGGCACAGCACCGGCAGGGCCAGGCTGTCCCAGGCATCCCAGAGCAGGTAGTCATCCGGGTGGTGGGTGAACTGCAGGGCCATGGCCGGGTCGTAATGTGGGGTGACCCGGCCATCGGGCAGGCGGCGAACCGAGGTCTCGGTCAGCTGCCGCCACTGCGCATCGCTGAGCCAGCCATAGGGTTCGTAGACCTTGCGGAAGTACTGCTCCAGCTCGCTGACGGTGGCAAAGGCCGCCGGCTGCCCGGCATAGCTGCGGATGCGCTGCAGCGCCTCCTCGGCCAGCTGCGGGCCGTTGTCATTGAGCACCAGGCGACGGATGCGGCCGCGCAAGCGCGTGGCCGCCGCCAGCGTGCCGATGGCGCCGCCCATGGAAGTGCCAACCCAGTGGAACTCTTTCAGGCCCAGCTGGTCCACCAGGGCCGTGGCCTGTTGCACATAGAAAGCCAGGCAGTACTCGGTGGCCGGCGCCGGGCTCCACTCGGAGAGCCCGCGGCCCAGGGTATCCGGGCAAATGACGCGGTAATGCGTGGACAGGTGGCGGGCCAGCTCGTCCATATCGCGGCCGGTGCGGGCCAGGCCGTGCCAGGCGATCACGCATTCGCGGTGCTCGCTGCCCCATTCGGTGTAGTGCAGCTCGCGGCCTTCGCAGCGCAGGTAGTGGGAGCTGGGGTTCATGATGAGGACACCTCCGCCGATGTGGCTGTCTGCTGGTGAGCCCGCAGTGCCGCCGCCAGGCGCAGGCGCCCGACGATGCCGCTGGGGAAGTGGTACACGGCCAGCACAAACAGAATGCCCAGCCAGAGCAGCCAGCGGTCCGGCGACACCAGCTGCGAGAGCAGGGGCACGCCCTGCAGCGCGCCTTCACCCAGGCGCAGCAGGTCTTGCAGATAGTTTTGCGCCAGCACGAAGACCAGGCTGCCCAGCACCGCGCCGTAGATGGTGCCCATGCCGCCGATGACGACGATGAGCAGGATGTCCAGCATGATTTCAAAAGACATGGCCGTGTCCGGCCCGGCGTAGCGCAGCCAGATGGCGAGCAAAGCACCGGCGCTGCTGGCGAACAGGGCGGCCAGCACATTCGACAAGGTGCGGTAGACGACGGTGCGGTAGCCAATGGCCTCTGCCCGGAACTCGTTCTCGCGGATCGCCTGCAGTACGCGGCCAAACGGCGAGTTGACGATGCGCAGCAACAGCAGCACCAGGCCCAGCACGGCGAAGAACAGCAGGTAGTAGCTGAGTAGGCGGCCGTCAATCGTCACGCCCAGCAGCGGCTCTTCCAGGTACTCGGTCGAAGCTTGCAGCGCGGCGGGCAGCTTGAAGTTCAGGCCGTCCTCGCCGCCGGTGAAGTCGGACAGCTGCGAGGCCAGGGTCAGAAAGGCCGAGGCCACCGCCAGGGTGATCATGGCGAAGAAGATCGCCTTCACGCGCAGGCTGAAGAGCCCGATCACCAGGCTCAGCAGCAGGGACAAGGCCAGGCCGGCCGCCCAGCCCGTGGCCAGCGCCGGCCAGCCCGCGCCCATGCGGCTGCTGGCGATGGCAATGCCGTAGGCGCCGATGCCGAAGAACATGGTGTGGGCAAAGCTGACAATGCCGGTGTAGCCCAGCAGCAGGTCGTAGCTGGCCACCAGCACGATGAAGACCAGTACTTTCGCCGCGACATTGAGCGCCTTGGTCGAGGGGAAGATGAAGGGCAGCAGGGCCAGGCCCAGCACGCTCAGGCTCAGCAGCAGGGCCAGCCAGCGGCTGCGCGGCAGGTCGTGCGACAGGAGGTTCTTGAGGGAGAAGGAGGAATGCATGGCTTGAGGTCCCTGGCGGTTCAACGCTGACCCAGCGGGTACAGGCCTTGCGGCCGCCACATCAGCACCGCCACCATCAGGCCGATGTTGGAGAACAGGGCCAGCTTGGGCGCGAGGAAACCGGTGTAGTTGGCCAGCAGGCCCACCAGCAGGGCGCCGACCAGGCAGCCCACGGTGGAGCCCAGGCCGCCGATGATGATGACGATGAAGATCAACACATTGACCTGTGCGCCGATCTGCGGCGTTACGCCTTGCTGGTACAGGCCCCACATCACGCCGCCCAGGCCGGCCAAGGCCGAGCCGCCGACGAAGACGGCGACAAAGAGGCGCCGCACGCGGTAGCCCAGGCTCTCGACCATCTCGCGGTCCTGCACGCCGGCGCGGATCAAGAGGCCCAGCTTGGTGCGGTTGAGCAGCCAGAGCAGGGCCAGCAGCACGGCCAGGCCGGTCAGCACGGCGACAATGCGGAACTTCTCCACCGCCGCCTCACCCAGCAGCAGGGAGCCGCGCAAACCCTCGGGCAGGGGCAGGGGAATCATCTGCGCGCCCCAGACCACCTTGAGCAGCTCCTCGCCGATGATCATGCCGCCCATGGTGATGAGAATCTGCTTGAGATGCAGGCCATAGGCCGGCCGCACCAGCACGCGCTCGAACAGCAGGCCCAGCGCGCCCGCCACCGCCATGCCGGCGCTGCAGGCCACGGCCACGGCGAAGAGATTGGCGCCCAGGTGGGGTGTTTCGGTGAAGCTGCTCATGGCGCCCAGCACCGTGGTGGCCATGAAGGCCCCGAGGGCGATGAAGACGCCGTGGCCGAAGTTCAGCACATCCATCAGCCCGAACACCAGGGTCAGGCCCGAGGCGATGATGAAGATGATCAGGCCCATGGCCAGGCCGGCGATGGTCAGCGTCAGCCAGGTGCTGCCGCTGCCGACCAGGGGCAGGGCCAGCAAGGGCAGGGCGACCAGCAGCCAGAGCGGCCGCAGGTCGAAGCGGGCTTTGGGGATGGCAGCGGCGGCATCCGCCGCGGAAGGGAGGGTGCTCAGGGTCTCAGCTTGTGTGCTCATTCGGCCGGTCCTCATTTTTCTTTTACTGATGAGCCGCCAGGCTCAGGCCCAGCAGGCGCTGTTGCAGGGCCTCGTCCTCGGCCAAGGCCTGCATGGCGCCGGCGTGGACGACGCGGCCGTTGTCCATCACCGCGACCCGGTCGCCCAGGGCGCGGGCCACCATGAAGTTCTGCTCGACCAGCAGCACGGTGGTGGGGGCCTGACCTTGTTCACCTCCGCGCTTGAGCTCACGCAGCGCCTCGATCAGGTTCAGGATGATGGCGGGCGCCAGGCCCTTGCTGGGTTCGTCGATCAGCAGCAAGCGGCGCGGTTCGATCAGGGCGCGGGCGATGGCCAGCATCTGCTTTTGCCCGCCGCTGAGCTTGCCGGCCGGGTAGAGCCAGAACTTCTTGAGCGCCGGGAAATGGCCGAACAGCCAGTCCAGGCGCTGCCCATCCAGCTCGCTCAGACGGCGCGCGCCGCGCGCGGCCAGCAGCAGGTTCTCGGCCACGCTGAGGTCGGCAAAGATGCCCATGTTCTCGGGCACATAGGCAATGCCGCGCTGGGCGATCTCGGGCGTTTGCGCCGGCTCGCGCGGGCTGTTGGCGCTGATGCGCTGGCCGTCGAAATCGATGCGGCCCTGGTTGGCCTGCCACAAGCCCATGATGGTGCGCAGGGTGGTGCTCTTGCCCGCGCCATTGCGGCCCAGCAGCATGGTGACCTGGCCGGCCGGCACCTCCAGATCCACGCCGTGGAGGATGTGATAAGCGCCGATGTGGGTGTGAACGCCCTGCAAGGTCAGCAGCGATGGCGCGTTATGGTTGCTCGTGTTTGTATTCATGCGCCGGCAGCCTCCATCTCAGTCACGGGCAGTGCCGCGCCGAGGTAGGCGTTCTGCACCACGGGCGAGGCGATCACGGCAGCCGGTTCGCCGTCGGCCACCAGCTGGCCGTTGTGCAAGACGATGATGCGGTCGGCCAGTTCGCGCACCACATCCATCTTGTGTTCGACCAGCAGGATGGTGTGCTGGCCCTGGGCTTTCAGCTCGCGGATCAGGTCCAGCACCACGGGCACTTCGTCCACGCTCATGCCGGCGGTCGGTTCGTCAAACATATAGACCTTGGGTTGCAGGGCGATCAGCAGGGCCACTTCGAGCTTGCGCTGGTCGCCGTGCGGCAGGCTGGCGGCCGTGGCCTGGGCGCGCGTTTGCAGCCGCACGCGCTCGACGATGGCCATGGCTTCGTCGATCAGGTCCCGGTGCTGCAGCCAGACCGAGAACATGCGCAGGCCCAGGCCGCGCCGAGCTTGCACGGCCAGGCGCACGTTTTCGAGCACGCTCAGATGCGGGAACAGCTGGGTTAGCTGAAAGGCCCGGCCCAGGCCCAACCGGGTGCGGGCCGGCGCGGGCAGTGAGGTCAGGTCCTGGCCGTCCAGCCAGACGCTGCCGCTGCTGGCATTCAGCTGGCCGGAGATCAAGTTGAAATAAGTGGTTTTGCCGGCGCCGTTGGGGCCGACGATGGCGGTCAGGGTGCCGGGCTGGAAGCTGCAAGAGACCGCGTCAACGGCCTTGTGGCCGCCGAAGTGGATGGAGAGGTTCTTTGTTTCAAGCACGGTGGTGCTCCGGGAATTCTTTTGAGTTAGAGCGCTGGAAGCTCGGCTACTGCGCGGCCCTTGGACGTCGTTGCGGGTCCTCCCACAGATCCTCACGTAGCGCTGCTACGTTCCGGTCTGTGGGTCCCCCCGCCTCGGCCAGAGGCCTCGTCCTTCGGCAGGCACCAACAGTCCTCAGGACTGTTGGTGTCCGGCCTCAGCGCCTAGCCCAGGGATCGTTCTCGGTGAGTGGCGTGGCGGACGCCAAAAGCTTGCTGTACTGACTTGCGATGGCGGCCCGTTAGGAACAACCGGGTTCGGAACGCCCATCGTTAGCGCCCGAGGCGTAGCGAGCGGCTTCAGGACTAGGCGCGGGAGGACCCGAGAACCGGAACGTAGCAGCGCTACGTGAGGATTCGCGGGGGGACCCGCAACGACGGCCTGGAGTCGCGCAGTAGCCGAGCATCCGGCGCTCCAATCGAATCAACCTAACAACCTATCACCGCTGATTCCGAATCGGCACATTCATCTCTTCTGCCTTGATTTCGCGCACCAACTCCGGCACACCCCAAGCAAACGCCGGATCCACCTTGATCTTGAAGTGATACATCGCCTGCATCGCCTGATGATCCTCGGGGCGGAAGGTCATCTTCCCCTTGGGCGTTTCAAAACTCATGCCTTCCATGGTCTTGATCAGCTTATTGGTGCTGGTGTCGCCGCCGGTCTTCTTGAGCGCCTCCACCACGGCGATGGCGGCCGTCATGCCGCCGGCGGTGAAGAAGTCGGGCGGCGTCTTGAACTGCTTGTAGTGGTTGGCGACCAGCCACTCGTTGACCGGGTTCTTGGGGATGCCGAAGTAGTAGTACGCAGCGCCTTCCATGCCGGGGAACTGCTTGTAGGCCGTCATGGCCGGCAGGATGTTGCCGCCGGTGGCGATCTCGATGCCATAACGCTTCAAGTCCAGGTCAGCGATCTTGAAGGGGTTGCCGGCGCCGGCCCAGAGGATGAAGACGACCTTGCGGCCGGGCTCGTTCTTGAGCTTGTCGATCAGGCGCTGGGCACCGGCGGTGAAATCGGTGGTCGTCGTGGGCAGGTATTCCTCGTGGACGATGCGGGCCTTCTTGATCGCATCACGAAACGCCTTCACGCCGTCGCGGCCGAAGGCGTAGTCCTGCGCCAGCGTGGCAATCGTGACGCCGGCTTTGTCCAGTGCCACGGCATTGGAGATCGCGTCTTGCGAGGAGTTGCGGCCGGTGCGGAAGATGTATTTGTTCCACTTGTCGCCGGTGATGGAGTCGGCCACGGCCGGCTCGACCAGCAGGATCTTTTTGTACTCCTCGGCCACCGGCAGCATGGCCAGGGCCACGCCCGAGGCGGTGGGGCCCACGGCCAAATCGGCCTTGTCGTCACCATAGGCCGTGGCCAGCAGGTTCTTTCCCACATCGGGCTTGCCCTGGTCGTCCTTCTCGATCACCACGATCTTCTTGCCGCCGACGGTCATGGTGCCGCCGGTGGCGTAGTCCAGGCCCATCATGAAGCCGGTCTGGGTCTGCTTGCCGTAGGCCTCCAGCGGGCCGGTCTTGCTGTAGATCAGGGCAACGCGAACCTCCTTGCCAGCGCCGGCCTGGGCATGGCTGAGGCTGGGTGCCAGCCCGAGCAGGCCCAGCAGGCCGCTTGC
Organism: Roseateles sp. GW835-FHT13E02; assembly: GCF_058794035.1. Taxonomy (NCBI): domain Bacteria; kingdom Pseudomonadati; phylum Pseudomonadota; class Betaproteobacteria; order Burkholderiales; family Sphaerotilaceae; genus Roseateles; species Roseateles sp. GW835-FHT13E02. The sequence goes on along the minus strand of NZ_JBXAGJ010000003.1, from coordinate 111,070 downwards.
GGCAAGTTGAGTGCACAGGGCGAGCGCGCTGCGCCGCCGGGCCGTCGAGGTCTGCTGCTGAGTCTGCTTCATGGTCTGCTTGTCTCCGTGAGCCGATCGCGCGTCGGCATGCGTGGTGGTCGGGGCGGCGTGGACGGTGGCGGCGCTTCGGTTGGATCGCTCCAGCGCAGAAGCTGTCCACCGTCGTGTGCGTGGCTCTTGTTGGCTTGCAGCGTACGCAAAGCTTGTGCCGGCTGGGGCTGTAGCCTCACCAAACTGGTGCAAACCCCGAGAAGACAGGCCCTGCGGCACCCGATGACGGGGTGTTTGGGGCCGGGTCCTGACATCGCTCCTGTGGGTGGGCCCCAGCGCACTGTGTGGAAGCCGGACAATCGGTGCTCGGTGATGTCTTGAAATCAGGCATTGCCTGAAATTCAGACGGACGATGCCTCAGCTCGGACTGCCTTCGGCATGGGTCGCCATCAGATCCGGCCAGCGGGCCAGGCGCTCGTAGAGCGAGGCGCGCGAGATCTGCAGCAGGCGGGCCGTGGCCATGCGGTTGCCGCCGGTCAGGCGCAGGGCCTCGGCGATCGCATCGCGTTCCACGGCCTCGATGCGTTCGGGCAGAGGGCGCAAGGTGTCGAGGCTGACCGCAGTGGCCGGGCCGCTGGTTGGCGCTGCGGGCTCGTGCGTTGACTCTTGGGGCTGGATGGCCGACAAGCTGCTCGGCAGCAGCTTCGGCAAGGCATTGGCTTCGTCCGCGTTCACAGGGCTCGGCATGGCCGCCGTAAAGCTGTGTTCGTTGAGCTGCAACTCATCGCTCATCAAGCTGGCTTGTTCCAGCACATTGCGCAGTTCGCGGATATTGCCCGGCCAGCGTTGCTGTTGCAGCCAATCGAGGGCGCCGGTGCTGAGCAGCTTTTGCGGCATGCCGCTGCGCCGGGCGATGTCTTCACCCAGTGCTTCGACCAGGGCCTCGATGTCTTCCCGCCGTTCACGCAGGGCGGGCACGCGAATCGGCAGGACATTGAGCCGGTAGTACAGGTCGGCCCGGAACTCGCCGGCCGCCACCATGGCGCCGAGGTCGCGGCTTGTCGCGGCGATCACGCGCACATCGACCGGGATCACGGTGTTGCTGCCCAGCGGCTCCACTTCCTGCTCCTGCAGCACGCGCAGCAGCTTGCTTTGCAGGGTGGTCGGCATGTCGCCGATTTCGTCCAGGAAGAGCGTGCCGCCGTCGGCCAGCTTGAACTTGCCCTCGCGGCCCTTGCGGTCGGCGCCGGTGTAGGCGCCGGGGGCCACGCCGAAGAACTCGGCCTCCAGCAAGGTGTCGGGCACGGCGGCGATATTGATGCTGACCAGGGGCTTGTGCGCGCGCCGCGAGGCGGCATGGATGGCATGGGCCAGCAGCTCCTTGCCGGTGCCGGTTTCGCCCAGCAGCAGCACGGTGGAGCTGGTCAGCGCGGCGCGGCGGGCCTGGCGCTTGACTTCCAGCGCCGGGGCGCTGCTGCCGATGAAGCTGGCGATGGTGTGCTTGGAGCGGCGGTTCTTGCTCTGCTCCGCGGCCAGCTGGCGGCGGGTGTCGTCCAGCTCCTGCTGCAGCCGGCCGAACTTGGAGATCAGCGGCTGCATGGTGGTTTCGGGGTGGTCCAGCAGCACCAGGCCGAGCGCGCCAATCACTTCACCGGCCTCGTTACGCAAGGGCAGGCGGGTCACCAGAAAGGTGCCGGCCCGGTTGGTCAGCAGGTCGATCAGCATCGGCTTGCCCGAGGCGATCACTTGCGGGATCAAGGTGTTGGGCACCACCTCCTCGACCGGCCGGCCGACGAACTCCGTCTCGTCACCAAAACCCAGGGCCGGCAGAAAGCGCTTGTAGCCCTCGCTGATCCAGACGATGCGGTGCGAGCGGTCCACCACCATCATGCCCTCGGTGGCCTGGGCCAGCACATCGAACAAGGACTGCGCAGCCATGCGCAGCACGCCGTCGGCATCGGCGGGCAGTTCGGGGATCAGGAGGCTGGAGGCGGGCACAGGACAGTGAGGCAGAGGCCAAGAAAAAACGGAAAAAGCGAGGGCCCGATCGACGGGCCTGCGTCAATGTAGCAGCCCCGTCCGGCACCCCCGCTCGGCCAGCGGCCTGTGACAGGCCGCGGCGCATCGGCGTGTTTAGAACCTGTAGCCGACGCCCGCCGTGATGGTCCGCGGCGCACCGTAGAAGCCGCTCAGCACCGTCAGCGAGGGGATGTTGTAGCCGTCCGTGCGGTAGGCCTTGTTGGCCAGATTGCTGCCTTGCAGCGAGAAACTCAGGCGCTCGGTCTTCTCCCAGATCAGGCCGGCCGAGATCAGGCCGTAGGCGTTCTGCGCGATCACCTCGCTGAGGTCGGTGGTCGGGTAGACCTTGGTGCGGTAGTTCAGGCCCAGCCGGGTCTTGAGCACGCCGCCCAGGGGCACGCCGGTGCGGTACTCGATGTTCAGAGCGCCCTGGAACTTCGGCGTGTTGCTGAACTTCTTGTCGGCCGCCACATTGACGCCGCGGTCGATGTATTCGTCGTACTTGGCATTCACGTAAGCCATATTGCCGCTGAGCGACCAGGCCGAGTCGGGCCGCCAGGCGAATTCCACTTCCGCGCCCTGCACCGTGGCCTTGCCGGCGTTGGTGAAGTCGCCGAAGAAGCTGGGCGTGCCGTTGGCCGCGATGTAGGACGTGAAGATGGACAGCTGCACGTTCTTGTACTTGTTGTGGAAGACGGCGCTGTTGATCTCCAGGCGGCCGCCGTCGAGCACGGTCTTGGCGCCCAGCTCCAGCGAATCCAGGGTTTCGTCGTTGAAGGGTTCGGCCGAGCGCGGCACCGCCACGGCCTGGGCGCGCACGTTGTAGCCGCCCGACTTGAAGCCGCGCGAGGCGCTGGCGTAGAGGTTCGTCGTGCCGCTGAGCTTGTAGTCCAGCGAGAGCTTGGGCGCGGTGCTGCTGACCTCGCGGGTCTTGTCAAAGTCCGCCGTCACGCCGGTCACCTGGCTGAAGGTGGCGTCCTTGAAGCCCTGGTTCAGCACGCGCGCGTGCTTGCTTTCCTTGGTGTAGCGCAAGCCGGTGCTGAGGCTGAAGCTCGGGCTCAGGCGCCAGCTCCAGTCTCCGTAGACGGCCTTGCCCTTGGTATAGACGGTGCCGTTGGTGCTGCCGAAAAGCAGGTTGAAGAAGTTGTTCAGCACCGTGCCGCCGGCCTCGCCGTCGAACTGGTAGAGGCCCAGCACACCGGCATGCCCGCTGCCACTGTCGTAGCTGAACTGCAATTCGTTGCTGGTCTGCTTGTCGGCATAACGGGCCAACACATCGGCGGTCTTGGCGGGCAGGCCGTCGAAATCGATGCCGGTGTTGGTCAGGCCGCGGCGATTGGCGTGGACGAACTTGGCCGTCCATGCGTTGGACAGGTTGAGCGTCGCCGTCAGCGAGTGGCCGCGCGTGTCGGTGCTGTTCTTGTTGGCCATGCCGGTGGCGATGTCGTAATTGCTTTCCACCGGCGGGTTGGCATTCAGGCGCTTGAAGCCTCGCATGTTCGAGTCATCGAGCGCCCGGTCGGCGCTGAAGACCACGGTCAGCGGCAGGTCCTTGGCGAAGTAGCCCACGGTGGCGCGAGCGGCCGTGGTGTCCTGGTTGCTGACATCGCTGCCATCGGTCAGGTTCTTGCCATAGCCTTCGCGGTTCAGGCTGGCCACGGCGAAGCGGGCGCGGATCTGGCCGTCGGCCGCCGAGCCACCGACCGAGCCTTTGAAATTGGCCTGGCCGTAGTTGCCGGTCGAGAAGCTCAGCGAGCCTTCGGTCGCCGTGCCCAGCGGGCGCGACACGTATTTGATGGCGCCGCCGATGGTGTTCTTGCCGTAGAGCGTGCCCTGCGGGCCGCGCAGCACTTCGATGCGCTGCACATCGAACACTTCCAGCAGCGCGCCCTGCGGCCGCGCCATATAGACATCGTCCAGATAGATGCCCACGCCCGGGTCCACACCCCAGAGCGGGTCGGCCTGGCCGACGCCGCGGATGAAGGTGGTGATGGTGGAGTTGCTGCCGCGCGCGGCGTACACGGTCAGGTTGGGCACCTGGCCTTGCAGGTCGCCGAGGTTCTTCACGTTCAGCGCTTCCAGCGCGGTGGCGCTGAGGGCGGTCACCGCCACCGGCACATCGCGCAGGCTTTCCTCGCGGCGGCGTGCGGTCACCTTCACGGCTTCGAGCTTGTTGGTGCCGCCCGTGGCCTCGGCCGTGGCCGCTTTGGCGGCGTTGCTCTCGTCGGCGCTGGCGGCGGGCTGGGCGGCCGCGGTGCCGCTGGTTTGCGCCTGGCTGCTTAGCGGCAGCGCGAACAGCGCAGCCAGGGCCAGGCTCAGCGGTGAGAGGCGGGCGGGGTTCGTCCGGGCGGTGGGGCGTGGGGTGAAGCGCATCGGTTTGTCTCCGGGGTGGCTTGTTGGTTTGCTTGCTTGTTTGCTGGCTTGCTTGATGTTCTGTCGGCTCGTTGCTGCCTGCTGCCTGCTGCCTGCTGCCTGCTGCCTGCTGCCTGCTGCCTGCTGCAGACTGGCTGGCCGCCGTGCTCTTTCTGGCGCTTGGCGTGGCGCAGCTGGCCTGGCTCGACCTGGGCTGCCATCTCTTCTGGATGGGCCGGTCGAACCCGCGCACGCAGCGACCTCCGGCTTCTGCAATAGCTGTGCCCGCGATGCCCAGGTGCGACCCAGACTGGTGCAAACCACTAGGCCGCAGGCGCTTTCGGCTCCCGGATGGGCGGTGCGGCGCATGGTTTTGGGGCCGAGCGGGGCGAGGGCAGGGGCGCAAACGCGGCGTAGAGCGTGTTGTTTTGCGCAAACAGCCGTGTACGCCCGGGTATTCGTCTGATTTTCAGTCAGCGATATGCGCTGATTTGTCTGAAGAGTAGGCAGTGACTGATGTCTGGACGATCGGCGCGTCGTGGCGCCCCCCTGTTAGCGTGCCTCGGCCTTCACAAACCCCAAATGCCGGCCTTCTACAATTCCGCCAGCGACAACAAGATCCTGTGGCTCACGCCACGGAACAAGGGTCCATGAGTACGGCTCGCACCAGGGGGTGCCGAGGCCATGAAGAGGGAGTCAAGGAAAATGAAGACGAACAAGCGATCGCTGGCCGGTTTGGGCCTGGCGTTGGGTCTGGCCGTGGCCGCGTTGCCGAGCGCACAAGCGGCGCTGCAGGGCCGAGACCTGGATCCGGCCAAGGCCGGTTTCGAGGCCTATTACGACACCGAGCTGAACATCAGCTGGCTGGCCGACTTCGGTGCTGTGCGCAGTTTCGATCCCGATGGCCGGCTGAGTTGGGATGGTGCGCAGAGCTGGATCGCCCAGCTCAACAGCCAATCGCTGTACGGTTTCAACAACTGGCGCTTGCCCAAGGTCACGCCGGTCAACGGCAAGGCTTTCCGGTATGGCAACAGCAACAACGGCAGCACCGACTACGGCGTGGCCGCCACCGGACAGGGCTGGGGCAAGGCCTCGGAAATGGGCCACCTCTATTACGTGACCCTGGGCAACAAGGGCTATTGCACGCCCACGGCCGCCGGCAACGATGCCTGCGTCATCCAGCCGGGTTGGGAAGAGAAGAACTTTGGCCCCTTCACCGGCCTGTCGACCTATGTGTTCTGGTCCGGCACCGAAGTGCCGAATCGTTCGAACCAGGCCTGGTACTTCTATGCCTACTACGGCAATCAGTACTACCAAAGCAAGGACCAGCAGTACTCGGCCCTGGCCGTGCGTGACGGCGATGTGCTGGCGCAGCCGGTGCCCGAGCCGAAAGGCGCGCTGCTGATGTTCGGCGGCCTGCTGGCGCTGGCGGCCGTGGTGCGGCGCAAGACGGGCGCACGCTGAGCGTAGGTCGGAGCGGGGCTACGCCACCTGCCCCGGTCGACTGATTCAGGCTGCTGCCCGCGCCCAGATCCAGTTCTTGGGCACATAAAAGCCCGATTCCTTGAGCGCGGCGGCGTAGGCCTCGAACTCGGTCAGCGATTCCAGGGTGCAGACGTCGCGGTAGCGGGCCACCTGGATGCGCTCGTCGGCGGCGGCGTTGCCGCTGTACAGGCTGCTGGGTTGGAAGACGGTGAGGGGGAAGCCGTCGCCATAGCTCTCGCCTGGCTTGACGGTGAGCATGTCATGGGCGCTCAAGGCACCGAAAGCACGATTGCGATGGGATTCGGCGTTGTGGTGCACGCGGCGCATCGGTGCTTGTTCGCCGACGGCGCCCATGGCCACATTGAGCTGGTTGATGCAGCGCAGGATGCGCGGCGTCAGATTGCCCATATCGGCGTGCTCGGAGCGATCGCTGACGCCGAAATAGTTCTGGAACTTCTCGGCCGAAATCCCATCGCGCAGGCTGTGCAGGGCCGCATTGCGGCGCAGATGGAAGTCGCCTGCGCGGCTCTGTGTGTGCAGGCTGGGGTCCAGGACGTTGTCCATGCCCTGGCCGGCGCGGAAGGCCACGCCCTTGTGCAGGGTGCCGTCCTGCAGCTGGATCCCAGGCTTGATGATGTCGGCCTCGGCCCGGCTGCCGTACTGGCCCCAGCTGGGGCAGACGGCGAACAAGTCGTAGTCCCCCGTCATGGGCTGGCCAGCGCCCATCTCGTTGGAACACATCACCTCAAACACCTCGGCGCGCAGGCCTTGCGGGTCTTTGTCCAGGATCATGAAGCTGTTGGTGTTGGCCAGACCCACGGGTGGGTAGACGCGGATTTCGTACTGGTCGGACTGGCCGATGGCAAAAGCGCGGAAGACCACGGGCTTGCCGTCACCGCTGCGGCGAGCCGTCAGCAGGAAGTCGCGGCTGCCAGGGATCGGGGTGCGAACGTCGATGGCGGTGCGGGCCGGCCGGCCCTCGGCGCGGGTCAGCTGCTCTTCGATCTGCGCCAGGCTCAACAGCAGCGGTCGTTTGATGGCAAAGCGGGAGTCCAGGCCGTCGTCATTGGCCTGCGTGCCACGCAAGGCTTTCTCCGGGTCGTAGCCGACCTTGCTGTAGAGGCCGTTGTAGGGCACCAGGCCGGCATGCGGGCCCCAGTCGGAGCTCTTGCCTTTGACATGGAAGTTCTTGCTCGGGTAGCCGCGCTCCAGCCAGCGTTTGGACCAGGGCCCGGTCGAGCGGAAGATGATGACCTCGTTGAGCCGGGTCGCCACCCGCTTGGCGGCCTCCATATCGTTCAGCGTCATGCCATTTTGGTCATGGGCGAAAGAAGCGTTCAGACCGACCAACATCGCAAACTCCAGCAGCTCTGCAGCAAGGGGCCAAAATCTGGCCCGGTGTGCATTCAACAAGACGAGAGCCGGAACTCTACGTTCAAGCCATGGGGGCGCATCGCTTCGCGGCGCGGGAATTTTGCCGCGGCGCCCCTGCGACCGTGGGGCGGCCTCACCGGCCGCAGCTGCCCGGACCCAACCCAGCCAAAGGAGACAGTGCAATGACGATGTGGAACCCAGGCCCTCTCTGCGCGGGGTGGCTCGCGCTGGCCTTGCTCGCACCGGGCACGGCCGGTGCGGCCGCGCCGGCGGAACGCCCCACCGAGCGTGAGGCCCAGGCTGCACCTGCCAGCCAGCCCTACGTCATCGCCCAGACCTATGCCTTGCACTCCCAGGTCTTGAACGAGACGCGGGTGCTCAACATCATGTTGCCCGAGGGCTATGCCGAGCACCCGGAGCAGCGCTACCCGGTGATCTATCTGCTCGATGGCGGCCAGCAGGAAGACTTCACCCACATGGCCGGCGCCGTGCAGTTCGCCAGCTTTCCCTGGGTGGAGCGCCTGCCGCCGGCCATTCTGGTGGGCATCGCCAACACCGACCGCAAGCGCGACATGACCTTCAAGGCCTCGCCGGGCTTTGTCTGGCCCAAGTGGATGCATGCCTACAGCGATGCCTACAAGAACGCCGGCGGTTCCGAGGCCTTCATCCGCCACCTGGCCAGCGAGGTTCAGCCCTTTGTGGCGCAGAACTTCCGTGTCAGCGCCGATCGCATGCTGATCGGGCAGTCCTTGGCCGGCTTGCTGGCCACCGAGGTGCTGCTCAAGCGGCCGGAGCTCTTCAACCGCTACGTCATCATGAGCCCCAGCCTCTGGTGGGACAACGAGTCCCTGCTCAAGCAGGCGCCGCGCTGGCTGAGCCAGCAGGGCCCGCGCGCTGAGCCCGTGCAGGTTTACCTGGCTGTGGGCAAGGAGGGCCCGGCCATGGAGCGCGATGCGCGCGCCTTGGCCGCGATCCTGCGCAAGCAGACCGTTGGCGCCACGCCGCAGCTGAAGCTGCGCTTCGAGTACCTGCCGCAGGAGAACCACGGCAGCATCCTGCACCCGGCCACGCTGAACGCGTTTGCGCATTTCTACGCGCCGCGCCCGGGCGCGCGCTGAGCGCGCTCAGCGGGGGCGTCGCGGCGCGCCGGTCCTGGCCGGCTTGAGGCGCCGTTCCAGGGCCTTGCTGGCCGCGGCTTTCAGCAGGCGCTGGAAGGAGGGGCATTGCGCATGGCTGGGCGCCGGGCAGGCGGCGGCATGGCGCAGACCGGCGCTCATGGCCTGCAGCTGCAGGATGGTGCGGTCCAGTTCGTCGGCTTTGGCGGCCAGCAGGCCGCGGTCGATCTGGGCGCTGCCCGGTGCGGCGCCGGTCAGCATGGTGCCGATCTCGTCCAGGGAAAAGCCGGCCGCCTGGCCTAGGGCGATCAGGGCGAGCTGGTCCAGCACCGTGGCCGCGAACTTGCGCCGCTGGCTTTCTCCGTCGGCGGCGCCCAGCGAACGGATCAGGCCGCGCCGCTCGTAATAGCGCAGGGCCGAGGCCGCGACGCCGCTTCGCCTGGCCACCTCGGCAATGTCCAGGGCCTCTGGCATGGCTTCCATTTTTCCGCTTGACTTGAAGTTGACTTCAACTTCTATAGTGACTGAAAGCGTCCTCTCAAGTCAAGCCAAACCGGAGCCCGACACCATGTCCAACGATCTCCACCCCCCTCTTCTCAGCCTCTCGCCCTGGCTGGCCGCGGCCTTGCTGGGCCTGGGCGCCACCGCTTTGTTCGATGTCTGGCTTTGGGTTCTGAAGACCCAGCTTGGCGTTCCTACCGCCAGCTTCGGTCTGATCGGCCGCTGGGTCGGCCACATGGCGAGCGGCCGCTTTGTGCACGCGGCCATTGCGCGTGCCCAGCCGCTGCGCCATGAGCTTGCCCTGGGCTGGCTGCTGCATTACGCCGTGGGCCTGGCTTTCGGCGCCGGCCTGCTGGCCTGGCAGGGCCTGGCCTGGCTGCAGCAGCCCAGCCTGGGCCCGGCCCTGGGTTTCGGCCTGGCCACGGTGCTGCTGCCGCTGGGCCTGATGCAGCCCGCCTGGGGTGGCGGCCTGTTCGCCCGCAAGACCGCCACGCCGCTACAGAGCTGCCTGCGCAGCCTGCTCAACCACCTGGTCTTCGGTTTCGGGCTCTACCTCACGGCCCTGGCGCTGCGCCAGCTGTCGGGCTGAGGGCGAAGCCCGAGCACGCCCTGATGCCTTTGCTCCCGCTGTGCCCCGCTCTGCGGCCGGGGCCGGCGGAGCCCTGTTCCTCTCTGCCGCAGCAGCCCTTCTCACTGGAGCCCATCGTCATGTCCCAACAACTCACCCGCCTGGCCATCGTCTATCACAGTGCCCACGGCCACACCGAGCACATCGCCCGCCACATCTTGCAAGGCGTCGAAAGCGTTCCGGGCGTGCAGGCCCTGCTGCTGCGCGCCGAAGACCTGATCCGGCAGCCCGAGGCACTGACCGCCTACGATGGCCTCGTCCTCGGCTCCCCCACCTATCTCGGCGGCGTGTCCGGGGTGTTCAAGTCCTTCATGGATGCCACCGGCCGCCTGTGGCGGCAGCAGGCCTTGCGCGGTCGCCTGGCTGCCGGCTTCACGGTGTCCTCCCTGCCGGCGGGGGACAAGCAGTCCACCCTGCTGTCGCTGATCGTCTTCTGCATGCAGCACGGCATGCTCTGGGTGGGCAACCCCATCCTGCCCGAGCAGCACACCGGCGTGCCCTACGAGCAGGCGGCCAACCGCCTGGGCTCCTGGTCGGGCCTGATGGCTCAGGCCGGCCACGGCGCCGCGGCCGACGCCTTTGTGCCAGGTGACCTCAAGACCGCCCACCTCTTCGGTGCCCACTTCGCGCGCAGCTTGCTGCGCGTGGGGGCCGCGCCAGAGGCCGTGCAGTTGACCGAGCAGGCGGCCTGAGCATGGCGCCCCGCATGCCCCAGGCTGACGCTCGGCCTGCCCATCCACTGGCCGGCCCGCTGTTCGGCTTGATCCTTTCCGGCCTGATGTCCTTGCTGGTGTCCGGCGTGGCCAACTGGCGCGCACAGGGCTTGGGGCCGGGCTTTGCATCCGCCTGGTTCGGGGCCTGGTGGCCGGCTTGGCTGTTGGCCTTTCCGGCCGTGCTGCTGCTGGCGCCGCTGACCCGGCGCCTGGTGCAGGCCCTGCTGCCGCCGGCCGGCGATTGAGGGCCGGCCTGGGCCCACCCGCCCAGGGCCCATGCCCCAGTCCGTCGCCAGCCACACTCCGGAGCAACCCGGCTTGAGTTTCCTCGGGGCGCGGCGCATGCTGGCCTGACCGCGATGGGCGGGGCCCGCACCGGGCAGCGCATCGCGGCGTCTTTGGCCGTCGATGGGAAGTGGTGTCTGATGCAGTCCGGAAAAGAACAAGAACATGTGCCAGTGCACGCACTGCGCGCTGCCCCGGCCCTTGAAACGGCGTCGGCCGCCCAGGCCGCCTTGCGTGCGCAGTGGCAGGCCCTGTTGACGGAGACGCCCCCGGAAGAGCGGGCCTTGCTGCGGCGCGTGGTCCAGGCTCATGCGGTCAGCCTGGCCGATCAGTTCTATGCCGCCATGCTGGAGGACGGCGAGGCACGCGCCTTCCTCAGCCATGAAGCGGTAGAGCAGCGCCTGCATGCCTCCATGCAGCGCTGGCTGATCGAGCTGCTGGGCCTGTGGGACGGCGAACGTCTCGACGAATGCCTGGCCCGCCAACGCCAGATCGGCATCGTCCACGCCCGGGTGCGCGTGCGGGTGGAGCTGGTGATGCGCGGCGCGCGCCGGATCAAGGTCGGCCTGCTGGCCCTGCTGAACCAGAGCTGCGAGGACCGCCACCTGGCCGCCCGTGCGGCCCTGACGGCCCATGGCTTGATCGACCTGGCCGTGGAGCTGATGAGCGCCCAGTACGGCAGCGCCAACGACGCCGCCGTGCGCACTGACGAGGCCTACCGCAGCCATGCCGCGACCATGAATATGTCGCTGGAGCGCGAGCGCCAGCGCAACGCCCTGTTCGATTGGGAGAACCGCTTTTTGCACGCCATGATGACAGGCCAGCTGGGGCACGAGCTGGCGCGCATCGGCCAATGCTCTTTCGGCCTGTGGGTGCGGCACAAGGCCAGCGCCCTGTTCGTGCACAGCAGCGAGCTGAACAGCATCATCGAATCGCTGGACCGCATCGATCAGGTGATGCTGCCGCTGTGCCTGGCCGAGCTCAAGCATGGCACCTTGCTGTCCCTGCGCCAGCAGGTGGCGGCGGTGCTGGCCGAGCTGGAGCAGACCCGCTACCTGACCGATGCCTTGTTCGACCAGTTTGTTCATCTCGAAGGCGGCCGCGATGCGCTGACCCAGCTGCTCAACCGCCGCTTTCTCTCGGCCATCCTGTCGCGCGAGGTGGAGCTGTGTCGCAACACCGGCCAGTCCTTCTCGGTCATCTTGCTCGATGTCGACCACTTCAAGCGCGTCAACGACCAGCACGGCCACGAAGCCGGTGATCGCCTGCTGCAGCAACTGGCCAATGTGCTGGTGGACAACATCCGCAGCGGCGACTTCTTGTTCCGCTACGGTGGCGAGGAGTTTTTGGTTCTGTGCGTCGAGTTGGACGCCGTCCAGGCCCTGCAAGTGGCCGAGAAGATCCGCCTGGCTGTGCAGGCCGAACCGGTGGCCCTGGGTCACCAGCAACAGCTGAACATGACGGTCAGCCTGGGTGTGGCCAGCCACGACGGCCACCCCGATTACCAGCGCCTGATCGACCGCGCCGACCAGGCCCTCTACCGCGCCAAGGCGGCGGGGCGCAATTGCGCGGTCAGCGCCGAGGACCCCTGAGGGCGGGGCTCAGCGCCGCTCCAGCCGCAGCTGCAAGGCCTTGACCGAGGCCGCGACGGCCCTGCTTGAGATCCAGACGAGCTTCTGAATCCGGTTCAGCGCCAGGTTCTTGACGGTTTATGTTTTGCCGCATACATTGCACTGCAAGGTATGTTGTTGAACAAGGTAAAGCCATGGAAAACGAAGACTCCCAGGACAAATGGCAGATCCAGATCCGCAAAGGTGCGCTGGAGCTGGTGATCCTTGCCGCTTTGCGCGGTCCGCCGGTCTATGGACTCGCGCTGCTGCGACATCTGCAGCAGTTCCCCACCACGGCCATCACCGAAGGCACGTTGTATCCCCTGCTCGATCGCCTCAAACGCGACGAGCTGGTCAGCGCCGACTGGATTCAGGAAGGCTCCACCCGCCCGCGCAAGTACTACCAGCTCACCGCCAAAGGTGAACAGCGACTCCAGACCCTCGCTGCCGCTTGGCAACAGTCGGTGGCCGACATCAACGCCTTGCTGACGACGCCCACGCCGGCCGCAGATCCAAGAAAAGGAACTTGACATGATCTCCCGTCAACCGATCCGAGCCTATGTCCGTGCCTTGGCCGGGCATCTCCACAGCCTCGACAAAGCCGATGCGGACGAAGTCATCCGGGAAATCGAGGGCCATCTACACGAGGTGGTGGACAACGCCGAAGAGCGCGGCGAGGCGCTCGATCTGGCGGCGCTGCTGGAGGGATTCGGCCCGCCGCAAGCACTTGCCGCCCAGTACATCGAACATCTGCGTCAGGGCACGCCACCTCCGGCCGGCTTCCGTGTGCTGAGGCGGGTCAAACAGGGTGTCAGCCGCAGCCTGTATTGGTCTATGGGTGTTTTCGGTTACTCCATCGCGGCCGGCTTGCTCTTTCTGGCGCTGGCCAAGCTCTGGTCGCCCGACTCCACAGGCGTCTGGTCGGTGGCCGGTGGCCAATCCATTGTGGTGGCTTGGGCCGCTCAGCCTCCGGCGGAGCCGGAACTGCTGGGCTGGTGGCTGCTGCCTGTGGCGCTGGCATTGGCATTGGGCTGTGCCGAACTGACCCGGCGGGTGATGCGCGTTCTGCGACGCGGGCTGATGTAGACGGCGTAAGGCCACCCTCCTGGCCGGCAGGACGCTCCGCCTGAATCACTCGGACCCTGCTTCAGCCACTGCACTGAACGAATCGGCGGCCGGGCATGGCCGTTGGGGTTTCGCTCGCCCGCAAAAAAGGCGGAGCAAGCCAGAAACGAGGAATCCGCATGAAAAAAACTCTGGACCTGGATATGGCACTTCATGGCCGTGGGCTTGGCGCTAGCAAGCCTTGCGGCCGCAGTCGGCATCTGGCATGGCGCCGATGTCCATCTCGGCGACAACATGACGGCCTACAAAGTGGGCGATGAAGGCCCGCATGTGTTTCTGGAGGGCGATCGCTGGGTGCAGAAAACCCTGCGTGGCAGCCGTGACGAGGGCTTTCATGTGGAAGAAGAAAGCCATCCGCGGCATGGGCCCTTTGCAATCGACGTGCTGTTCCCGCTCGACAACAGCCGATTCACCGTCCATGTGGAGCCGCCGGAGCCCGCAGCGGGCTTTGTCTCACCGCCCGTGCGCTATCAGGACGGGGCACCGGTGTTGGCGGTGTCAGACATCGAGGGGAACTACAAGACCTTTCGCGATTTGCTGATCGCAGCGCAGGTCATCGATGCCAATCTGGATTGGAAGTTTGGCCGTGGCCATCTGGTGCTGATCGGTGACTTTGTGGACCGCGGCGCCTCGACAACGCAAGTGCTGTGGCTGATCTACAAGCTCGAGCAAGCGGCGGCTCGGCACGGTGGCCGTGTTCACTACATCCTCGGCAACCACGAGATCAAGAACCTGCAAGGCAATTTTCAGGCGGCCCACAAGAAGTACGTCAACATCGCCGGCATGCTCGGCAAGCAGCAGCACGAGTTGTTGGGTGACCAGTCCTTCATCGGCCAATGGCTGATGAGCAAGAACAGCGTCGAGCTGATCAACGGGGTCTTGTTTGCACACGGAGGCTTGCATCCGATCCTGGCCGAGCTGCCCTACACGCTGGAAGACATCAATGCCCAGGTTCGTCAGCAGTACCGGCAGATGTTCTATCCGAAGAAGGCCGCATCACGGGGGGATGTGCTGAGTGACACCTCGAAAGGCGTCGCCTGGTACCGCGGCTACTTCGAAGGTGACCTGCGTCAGGACGATGTTGAAAAGCTTCTGAACAAGTTCCAGGCCCGAGCGATCGCTGTCGGCCACACCCCGGTGTGGAACATCAAAACCTTGTTTGACGGCAAGGTCTACGCCGTCGACGTGCGGCATCCACTGGACTACCGCTGGACTCTTCCTGCGCGCCGCTCTCAGGCCTTGTGGCTGGAAGCGGACCAAGCCTGGCGTGTACATGACGACGGTGAGCGTCAGCCCCTGTGAATCTGTCCGCGACTCATTCTCAAGCCCTCTTTTCACGGAGCCACTCATGAACCCACTGAAATTGACCCTGGCGCTGAGCGCCCTGCTGATTGGTGCCCAGCCGATCCTGGCCCAGGCTTCGCCGCAAGCCACCCCAGACGCAGCCGTGCAGGCTGCGTTCCCAACGACGAGCTCATGGAAAGGGGCGGTGACGCTGCCGAACCAGAAGGAACTCAGGGTCGAACTGCGTCTGCAGCAGGTCAACGCGCAATGGCAAGGCAGCATCGCCATTCCTCAGCAGGGCGCCAAAGACCTGTCCCTCAAGGACATACAGATCGAAGGCCAAGACCTGCGCTTCAGCATCGCGGACGTGAAAGGAAACCCGACCTTCATCGGGCGTTTCGATGCAGCCGGCCGGACGGTGAAGGGTGAGTTTTCTCAGGGGCCGGCCAAGATGCCCTTCGAGCTGAAGCAGGACCTCGGTGCAGCCGATAGCCAGGCCTCCACACGGGTGACGGAGCTGGCCCCGGCCGGCACCTCCGACACCTCGCGCGAGTAGGCCATGGCAAGCAAGCATCTCGTATGGGCCTTGAGTCTGGCCCTGATTGGCGCTGCGCCCAGTGGGACGAACGCCTCCGCACCCACCACCGTACCGAGTGCCTTGGCCGGCTTTGAGCAGGACGTGGAGAAAATCCGCCAGGACTGGCAAGTTCCGGGCGTGGCGGTCGTGATCGTCCAAGGCGATCAAACCCTGTACGCCAAGGGCTTTGGCTGGCGCGACGTGGCGCGGCGCCTGCCCATGACGGCCGACACCTTGATGCCCATCGGCAGCGCCAGCAAGGCGTTCACGACGGCGCTGATGGCTGGTTTGGTGGAAGAAGGCAAGCTCGCCTGGGATCAGCCGGTGCAGCGCTGGCTGCCGGAGTTCAAGCTGCATGACCGGGTGGCGAGCGAGCGGCTGACCCCGCTGGACCTGGTCACCCATCGCAGCGGACTGCCGCGGCATGACGCGCTTTGGTACAACGCCCAGCGCTCGCGCCAAGACTTGCTGCATCGTTTGCAGTACCTGGAGCCCAGCAAGGATCTGCGCGCGGCATTCCAGTACAACAACCTGCTGTTCATGGTCGCGGGTCATCTGACGGAGCGTGTGAGCGGGCAGTCCTGGGAATCCCATGTCACCCAGCGCCTGCTGCAGCCGCTCGGCATGAGGCGCAGCAACTTCAGTGTCGAACAGACCCGCGAGGATGCCGATTTCTCGCAGCCTTACCGTCTTGCCAAAAACGGTGAGCCGCAGCAAGTGGCGTTTCGCGCGCTGGATGCCATGAATCCGGCCGGGGGTCTCATCACGTCGGCGAATGAAATGGCAGCCTGGCTGCGCCTGCATCTGAACAAGGGGCGGTTTGAAGGCCGGCAAGTGCTGAGCGCCGCCAGCATCAACGCGCTGCAGCAAGCCCACATCAGCACCAGTGCCGAAAGCAGCCCGGATGTGATCGAACGCGGCTACACACCCGGCTGGTTCAGTGACGTGTATCGCGGGCATTTGCGCCTGCATCATGGCGGCAAGATCGACGGCTTCTCCGCGATGGTGATGTGGCTGCCGCAGGCTGGCGTCGGCGTTGCTGTGCTCAGCAATCTTGAGGGTTCGCCGGTGCGCGAGTTTATTGCCCGCAATGCGGTGGATCGCCTGCTGAAGCTGGAGGTGCGTGACGGCAGCGCGCAAGCTCTGCAAGCGCGCGCCGCACAAAAGCTCGAAAAGAAAAAGGGATCTCCCCAAGCCCCAGGCGTTCGCAAAGCCGGCACCCAGGCGAGCCATCCACTGTCTGCTTACCTTGGAGATTATGAGCATCCGGCTTACGGCACGGTCTCCATCACCGAACGAGCGGGTGGCTTGCACATGAGCCTGAACGGCAATGGTGCAAATCTGGTGCATTGGCACCACGACAGCTTTGTCGGTGAGTCCGCCGATGCAGGGGAAGATGCGGTGCTGGCCAAGCAGCGCTTGCAGTTCCTCACGGACCGCGATGGCGAGCCTGGGGCGCTGCAGATGGCGCTGGAGCCGGCCGTCAAGGACGTCGTGTTCCAGCGCAAGAAGGAAGCGCATCTGAGAGATCCGGCATTCCTGAAGAAGCTCACCGGCACCTTCGTGTTCGACGGCCAGCGCGAGTTCAGCATTGGCTTGCAGGACGACGCGCTGTATGCGGAGATGGCGGGCCGCCCGCGCTACGTCCTGCAGCCGGTGCGCGGGTATCGCTTTGAGCTGCAGGGCTTGAGCGGCTTCAGCATTGAATTCAAGCCCGGCAAGGATGGCCTGTTCAATCAAGCCGAGATCGCGCGACCCGGCAGCAGCTCATGGGCGACCCGCAAGTGATCGAGGGCATCAGGGCCGCAGGGCTGCTCGCATTCAGCGCCGCTCCAGCCGCAGCTGCAAGGCCTGGCTGGGCCGCAGGGTGATGTCCAGGCGCGGCGTGGGCGGCGGCAGATCCGGCACCGGTGCCAAGCGGTGGTGCTGCAGGATCAGGGCGCCGATCACCATCATCTCGGTCGTGGCGAAATGGCTGCCCAGGCAGACGCGCGGGCCGGCGCCGAAGGGCAGGTAGGCGCCGCGCGGGATCTCGCCGTGGCCGCTGCCGGGATCGAAGCGCTCGGGGCGGAAGGCCTCGGGCTCCTGGAACCAGCGCGGGTCGCGCTGCGTCAGCGCCGGGGTCAGGCGGATCATGGCCTCGGGCGGGATTTCGAAGCCGGCCACGCGCACCGGCGTGCTGGCAATGCGCGTGAGCAGGGCGGCGCCGGGCGGGTAGAGGCGCAAGGTCTCCTTGATGCTGCGGCTCAAACGCGGCAGCTGGGGCAGATCGGCCGCCGTGGGCGCGCGCCCGGCAAGCACCCGGTCCAGCTCCTCGGCAATCGCCTGCTGCTCCTGCGGATGGCTGGCCATGCACCAGCCCCACCAGGTGAGCGCGGCGGCCGTGGTTTCGTGGCCGGCCAGAAAGGTGGTCATGCATTCGTCGCGCAGGCCGCCTTCGTCAAAGCCGCGGCCCTCGGGGTCGCGGGCCCGGATCATCATGTCCAGCAGGTCGTCGTGCGGCATGTCGTCCTCGCGGCGGCGCGCCAGCTCGCGGCGGATGAAGCCATCCAGCGTCGCCAGGGCACGCCGCTTGGGTGCTTTCCAGGGCGCCCACAGGGGGCTGCTGACGGGCCAGTAGAACTCGCCCATGGCCACCACGCTGAGCACATGCACGGCCTCGGCGGCAGCGCGGCCCTGGGCCTCGTCGCTGCGTGAGAACAGGCTGCGCAGAATCACCTCCATGGTCAGCTGGGTCATGGCGGCTTCGAAACCGAAGGCCTCGCGGCCGGCACCTTCCCAGCGCTGCAGGGCCTGCTGTCCGGCCGCCACCATCAGCGGCAGCAGGGCGTCCACCCGCTTGGGCGCAAAGCCCGGCTGCAGCATCTGGCGCTGGCGCTTCCAGGCACTTCCTTCAGCCACCAGCACGCTCTGGCCATGGGCCGAGGCAAAGATCTCGGTCGCGCGCGGCCAGCGGATCAGCTGCTCGTGCGAGGCCACCAGCAGCTCGCGCACATGCTCGGGGTGCAGAAAGCTGTAGTCGCGGTAGACCATCAGGCGCTGCTGCACCACATCGCCCCAGCGCTGGTGCCAGCCTCGCACCGTGCCGAGATAGTCCCGGCGCATGGCGCGCATCTGCTGAAAACCGATGCCGGCCGGGCCGGGCGGCCGCGCCGCGCTTGATGTGGAAGTGGCCTGGGCGGCCTGGGTGGCCGCAAAAGAAGTTTCGGGCTGCTTGCACTTGTCCATGGCGCGCATGATGCGCTGGCGGCACACCCCCGTCTTGAACGAATTCGACATGGCCCTGGGCTTGTGCGCAGAGCGCCATCGACTCGGCAGGGTGCCACCGTCTGGGCCCAGCGCTTCCGGCCGCGCGAGCTTGTCCCGCGCCTGCCTACACTTCCGCCATGTCCGCCGATCGCCACCCCGACACCGTTGCCCTCCTGCTGGTGCCCAGCCTGGCCCTGTCCGGCTGCCTGCGGGCCTGCCTGTGGCGCGACACCACGCGGGCGAGCGGCACGCTCAGCGAGGCACAGCGCGAGAGTCACTTCGCCGCCACCCCGCTGTGCGGCCTGACTTGGACCCTGCAGGGTGGCGGCTGGGAGGTGCTGGAGGGTGGCGCGCTGCTGCCCATCGAACACCGCGCTCTGCTCGGCGGCCCGCGCAGCCGGCCGGTGCATTTCCGCTCGGACGGCGGTGTACGCAGCTTCATGGTGGCCTTGCAACCCGAGGCCTTGCACGTGCTGACCGGCCTGGATCTGTCCGCCTTGCTGGATCGTTATGTGGCGATCGAGCAGCTGCTGCCGGGCGAGGACTGGCGCCAGCTCAACACCCAGATGCTGGCCGCGCGCGACGAGCAGGAATGCATGGCGCTGCTGGAGGCCTTTTTCCTGCCGCGCTGGCGGGCGCTGCAGCAGGAGCGGACGGCCGCCCCCGAGCGCGGCCGCTACCGCGACTGGATGCAACACCTGGCCCTGCGCGCCATCGCCGGCGGCCATGGCGCCAGCCTGCGCCAGATGGAGCGGCGCATCAAGCAATGGAGCGGCCAGAGCCTGCGCGCCCTGCGCGGCATCAGCCGGGCCGAGGCCACTTTCTTCCAGGTGCGCCGCGAGATGGAGGCCGGCGAGGTGGTGTGGAGCGCCCTGGCCCAGGACGCCGGCTACACCGACCAGGCCCACCTCTGCCGCGAGACCCGCCGCGTCACCGGCTTCAGCCCCGAGGAACTGCGCCGGCGCATCGACGAGGAAGAGGCGTTCTGGCCGTATCGGATCTGGGCCTGAGTTCAGCGCACACCCTTTTGGGGGTATGACGGATTGGTAATAACCCGCTGCTAGCATGCGGCGGCCTCACGGGGAGGCATTTGTCATCGAGAAGTAAAACGAATGAAGAAAGCAATCGCCATGGCTGCAATGGCCATGATCTGCGGGGGAGTGTCAGCCGCCGAAGTATCAACTTACCTTGGCGGAGATTTTGGGTCCAGCAAACTTGAACTGAATCAGCAATCTGAGACCACAAGCAGCTTTGGTGCCACCCTCGGCTACCGGTTCAACGAGTACCTTGCCGTCGAACTGAAGGCGCAACGACTGGGCAACTGGAGTCTGGATGGAACGAGTTACCGAGCCGGTGCCTTGAAAGCCTCGGTACTGGGCATCTTGCCGGTCAGCCAGCACGCCCACCTCTTTGGCCGCATCGGCTACGGGCGCAACACCTTGGAGGCATCCGCCGCTTCGTCCAAGAGCTCGCTGAGCAGGAGCCAGCTGCTGGTGGGTGCCGGCTTGAGCTATCAATTCAGCCCTCAGTGGAGCGCTCGCTTTGAACTCAATCACCAGGGCGACCAGCCCATCAGCTACAGCTTGGGCCAAGCCCGGGCGACCGTGAGCCAGTACAGCCTGGGGCTCAATTACGCCATCTGAGTGCGCCGGCGTGTCGAGCAGGAGGCGGAGTTTGGCCGGGTGAGGGGTGAATCTTTGGGTGAACAGGTGAGCGGGTGAACCACACGCGGCTGCGCCGCCCATTCACGACTCACGATTCACCCATTCACCTGCTCACCTCGCCAACAGCTGCCGTCTTCCTCGCTGCAGAAGGACGCCAGCAAGGCCGTGTCCAGGGCCTGGCCCGGCAGGGGCAGCTCTTCGTTGGGCCAGCGTTTGACCAGATGGCCGTTGGCCACGCCGCCGGCATGGAGCGCTTGGTAGGCACGGCGGTGCTGCATGGTCACGCCGGCGTTGGCATTGGCGATGATGCGGCTCTCGCCCAGCTGCCAGGGTTCGAAGTAAGCGTCGGCCAGGCGATCGACCTCGCGGAAGTAGGCGCGTGCGCCTTCGGCGTCGAGCTTGCGGCGCACGGTGCGGGTGATCTGGCCTTGCAGCTGGTCCAGCGCTTCATAGCTCATGGCTTGCACGGCGGCCGGCGAGAGATCGCGGCCCTGCATCAGCGCCTGCAGCGCCGGCGCCGCTTTCAGCTCTGCGGACAAGGCCAGCACCATGGCCGACACCACGGCATGGTGAGGCGCCACGGCGGTGGCGATGGAGCGGGTCTGCGGCTGATAAGGGCAGCGGATCTCGACAAAACGCGGCTTGGTCGGGCCCGAGCAGCCGTCGTGGTGGTAGTACTCGCCCTGGCTCAGCCGGCCCTTGCTGGAGCGGCCGCGCACATCGCGGTAGCTCGGGTGCCGGCTGTCCAGGTTCAGGCATACGACCAGGCCGGTGGCATCGGCCAGCTGGAAAAAGGGCTCGCGCCATTCGGGCTGCAACAGGATCTCGTGCAGATAGTCGCTGGGCGCGATCGCCGCATCCGCGGCCTCGGGCTCCAGGCCCTCGATCACCAGCACGAAAGGCTTGGGCCGGCGCACGCGCCAGCGGCGACCGGCGAAATCGAGGATGGAGGATGCAGACATGAGGGAGCGGGAGTGGCGAGGCGCCGCGAATTTTAGGCCCCCGCCTTGGCCTGCCCCGGACCGAGACGCCGACGCGTCTATTCGAACTGCAGCTCGACGCTGAAGTTGGCCGTCAGTGCCGGCAGCACACCCGGCGCCGAGGTCCAGACGCCCGCCCAGGTCTTGCCTGTGACGGTGCCGGTCCAGACCGAGCCGTTGCCATCGATCAGCTGCAGCGCGGTTGGCGTGGCGGTGCCGGAAGCGCTGAGCGGGCCGCCGACCTGGGCGATCAGGAACACATCGCTGCGGCCGTTGCACGTGAGCTTGTTGGCCTCGCTGGGCGTGCAGACGGTGTTGCTGGTCTTGTCAAAGTGGGTCGAGTAGCGGCTTTTGTTGCTCTTCACCTCGATCTTGCCGGCGGCATCCAGGGCCAGCCAGACGCGCAGGGCGGCCGGGTTGTCGGCCGGCGGGCCGCTCCAGCTGGAGCCGGGCGCTTGCCCGGGCACATTGCCGTCGCCGAACAACACGGGCACGGCAAAGCTGCCCGCACCGGTGCCGCTGGATGTGGCGGTGGCGACCTTGGCCCAGGTGCCGGTCCAGCTCAGGCCGCTCAGCATGCCGCTGAAGGTGTAGCCCTGGGCGTCCGGACCGGTCATCAGCAGGGTGGGCGTGCTTGCACCTTGCGCAGTGAACATGCCGTGCTGTGAGCTCTGGGTGATGCGGCTGGATGCGCCCACGCAGTTCTCGGCATTGGCCGCGCCGTAGGTGCAGAGCGCTTGCAGGCTGCCCTTGACCTTGTGAAAGTCGTAGGCGCCGCCGCTGATGAGGCCTTGGGCATCCAGGCTGAAGCTGACGCGCAGCGGGTAGCTCTCGCCCCCGTTGACCGACAAGGTACCCACGGCAGGCAGGGCGGCCGGGGCGCTGGAGCCGCCGCCGCTGGGGAAGGCAAAGCTGCTCAAGCGTGTGAGGGAGAAGGCGTGGCCGTCGGGGTCGATGCCTTTGACGCTGCGGCCGTCGGCCGACAGGGTGGCGCTGAAGCTGCCGGGCTGGTCGGCGCTGTTCAGGGCCAGGCCCTGGAGCGTGATCGTGCCGTCGGCGGCGCGGCTGGCGCCCATCACCGTGGCGAAGTCTCGCGGATGGTTGTTGCTGTCGGTTCGCTCGAGAAAGCTCGTGCTGCTGCAGTTGGCATCGCTGTGCTCACGCACGATGGAGCGCGCGAACTGCACGCGATTGGCGCTGACCTTCTGGATGTCCCACACCCGGAGCCGGCCCTGACCATCGCAGGGCATCTGCCAGAAGCCGGTCAGGGTGTCGGTGGCGATCAGCACCAGCGGGTTGGCGTTCAGGCTCGAGGCCTGGCTCCAGAAATGGGTCAGCGCGGCGCTGTTGGAAACCAGGGTGAGTGCCGGCAGGTCTTTGCTGAGGCTGCTGCTCAAGCTGCTGCCTGGCTTGGACAGATCGGCGGCGCTCACCAGCTTGGCGGCAGTGTCGGCCGCGATGGTGATGCCGTTGGCGGGGTTGCGATCGCTGTCCAGCGACTGCAGGGCCACCAGGATGTTCTGGACTGCAGCCGGGTCGGTGCTCAGGTCCGCCGGAGTGACGACGGCGGGGGCGCTGGAGCTGCCCAGCGTCAACGCGCCGATCTTGAAGCTGACGGTCTTGCCCTCGGGGTAGCTGAACTGACCTTGCGCATCGGTGACGCCGACCTTGGCGCCATCGACCCACACCTCCAGGCCCTGCACGGCAGAGTCCGTGAACACGCCGGTCTTGACCGGCACCGGCGTGGGTGCCGGTGCGGGTGCAGGCGAGGGCGAGGGGACCGGAGCGGGTGTGGGCGAGGCACTGTCGCCGCTCCCTCCGCCTCCGCCGCAAGCGGACAGCAGACACAGCAGCGAGGCTGCCGCCAGCCCAGCGGTCCAAGCCGCTGTGCGCTCCCTTCTTGCCGCAGCCCGGTGCGGCAGCGGCCTCGCGGCGGGTCGAGGGCAGCTTGTGCTCAGCGAGCTTTGTGTGGGCTTGGTCGGGTGCTTCATATCTAGCGTGGCTTTGCGGCATGGGCCCATGCCTGGAAGGTTGCCCGCCGCTGTGGCAGGCTTGTGAGGTGAGAGTCACAAGCCGCCAAAAGCTCAGCCCCTGAAGTGCGGGGGCGGGAAAGCACGGGGGTCAGGTCTTGCGGCTGCCTACCAGGCGTCAAGGGGGCAGGGCGCCGGGGGGCCGAGGCTCATGCGCAGTGGGTCAAGGGCCGAGGATCAGGTTGACGCTGAAGCTGCCTGAGCCGGTCAGGCTGGAGTTGGGCGTGGCCACCTTGGTCCAGGTTCCGCTCCACACCATGCCCTGCACCCGGCCGTTGAAGCTGTAGCCGTAGGAATCGGCCGCCATGTTCAGCGTCACATCGGCGTTGCTGCCGTTCTTGTTCAGCGGGCCGCTTTGCGTGGCCGGGCCAAAGCTGTTGCTGGCGCCGATGCAGCTGATGTCGCCGCTGAAGGTGCAGGGCGTCTGCGTGCCCTTGAGCTTGTGGAAGTCATAGCCGCCGCCGGTCAGCTGGCCGGTGCTGCTGAGCGTCAGGTTGACGCGCAGGGGGTAGCTCTCGCCATCGCTGCCGATCAGCAAGTTGCTGCCGGGGCCGGCCGGCGCCATATTGCTGGTGTAGACGTTGACGCGCCAGCCGCTCACCCGCGCGGTGCTGCCCACTCCTTCCAGCACGACCATGCGGCCCTGGCGGTTCTGCAGCAGCTTCCACTCGCGCACCGTGCTGCCGCGCTGCAGGCGCAGGGCGCCGTCCGCCGTGAGGCTCCAGCTCAGCGGGAAGCGGGTTTCGCTGCCGTCCGGGTTGCGCTGCACCTGGTTGCCCACCCCGCGGCTGCCGATCTCGAAGGAAATTTCGGGCGCAAAGCCATGCTGCCAGCGGCTGTAGATCCAGGGGCTGTCGCTGAAGACCTGGCCTTCCACGCCCACGGCTGCCACTTCATGGGCGCGCCGCGTGGCGCCGTCCTGGGTGTCCACGGCGATCAGGTACTTCATGCCCAGGCTGTCGTCATTGGCCAGCTCGGCATAGCTGCGTTCGAACACCGGCGTGCTGAGGATGAATCGGCCCTCGCTGAGGTGCCATTTGAACTGCGTGCCGCTGCGCAGCAGGCGGGCGGTGTCGGCGCCGGTGAATTCGAGGATGTCGGCGCCATGGCCATCGTCGATGGACTGCACGCCGGCGATGCGCTCGCCCACTTGGAAGCCCCCAGCCAGCGGCGTCAGCTGTTTGGCATCGCTGGCCTTGACCAGGCCTGAGGCCGTCCACTGTTCCTTGCGGATCTGGCCCGCTTGCGGGCCGCTGAGCACCTTCTCGCGGGTGCGCAGGCTCAGCGCCTGGGTGCCGCCGTCGAGGTCACCGGTCAGCTGGCGAAAGCGCAGGCCGGTGACCTCGTAGCGCAGCTGCACTTGCACCTGCTGGCCGGTGCCGGGGTCGAGCTCGCTGGTGACGCTGGTGCGGCCGTAGGGCTGGTCCAGCGTCAGCGTGACGCCCTCGGCATCGGCAACCCAGCTGGCCGATTCACCGAACTGGCTGTTGAGTACGCGCGCCTTGCCGTCCGGCTGGAAGTCGATGACGAAGCCTCCCGAGGTGTTCAGCGTCTGCACCGATTGCACCAGGCGGAAGGCCTGGCTGGGCGCAAAGCTTGGCGCGGCGGCACCAAGGCCCTCGCCTGCGCTGACCTCGCGCAGCGCTGCCTGATACGCGCTGCTGTTGCTGCTGGATTGCTGGTTGAGGAAAGCGCTCACGGCGCCAGAGGCCTGGCCGACCAGGGCGGCGGTGTCGGCAATGCCGGCGGGCAGGGCGGCGCCCTTGTCCACCACCAGCTTGATGGCCAGGGCCATGTCCTGCAGGCGCTCGCCCGAGACCTGGCGGCTCAGGCTCTTGATCTGGGCCAGGGTGGTGGGCAGCTGGTTCTGGTTGGCCTCGCGCATCAAGACCTGCAGCGCTGTGCTGTAGTGGCTGATCGTGGTGCCGGCGGCCTGGCTCGCACCCAGCACCCCGTCCTTGTCCGCCAGCTTGGCCAGGCTGGCCAGGTCGCCCAGGCTGCTGCTCAGCCTGACATGGCTTTGCGCTCCGGCGCCGCTGGCGCTGAGCTGGATTGCCTCGCTGACGCTGTCACTGAGCACGGTCAGGCGATAGGCGCCATTGCCATCGGCCGTGGCGCTGAAGCTCTTGCCACCCACGCTGGCGCTGACCTGCGCATTCGCGATCGGCCCGTCGCTGACCAAGCCTTGCAGGGTCAGCGCCGCCTGCACCTTGAGGTTGATGTTGATGCTGGCCTTGCCGCCGTCCTCGGCCTGGGCGGTGTAGCTGAAGCTGTCAGGGCCCACATAACCGGCCACCGGCGTGTACTCCAGCTCGTT
Organism: Roseateles sp. GW835-FHT13E02; assembly: GCF_058794035.1. Classification (NCBI taxonomy): domain Bacteria; kingdom Pseudomonadati; phylum Pseudomonadota; class Betaproteobacteria; order Burkholderiales; family Sphaerotilaceae; genus Roseateles; species Roseateles sp. GW835-FHT13E02. The sequence continues at coordinate 85,750 of NZ_JBXAGJ010000003.1, read as the reverse complement.
GCCGACGATCTTCACCGTGCCATGGCTGGGGGTGCCCACCGCCGCCAGGCTCAGGCTGCCCTTGCTGGCACTGTCATTGGCCAGGGGCTTGAGCACAAACGCCTTGTTCCAGGGCAGGCTGGCTTCGTCGGCGCTCAGGGATAGGGCAATCGGCGCGGGCGCTGGGGCAGGCGCGGGGCTCTCGCCACCACCGCCGCCACAGGCGGAAAGCAACAGCAGCGGTAGCGGCGCCAGCGCTGCCGGCAGGCCCAGGCGGGCCGGTCGCGGCGGGGCCGTGAGAGGACGATGAGAAAGACGGGGCGACAGTTTCGGATGCATGTGCAGCTCAACTCACAAACAAGGCTCGGCATGGGCCCATGCCTGAAAGGCTGCCCACCGCTGTGGCGGGCTTGTGAGGTGAGAGTGGGCGGCCGGAGAAACCTCAGGCCCTGAAGTGCGGGGGAGGGAAAGCCCTGGGGTCAGCATCTGTTGTCCTGGCTTCTGAGGTCTGCAGTGGCGCGCACACCAGTCTGAATCGCCCCGGATTCAGTAGACACCTTCGAGCCTCAAACTGAGGCTCAATAGGAGGTGCCATGAAGACCAACCAACCCTACCCCGAAGAATTCAAGATCGAGGCGGTCAAGCAGATCATGGAACGTGGCCACAAGGTGGCCGACGCGTCGGCCCGGATCGGCGTCAGCCAACACAGCCTGTATAAGTGGATCAAAGCTTACGGCGTGGCCAAGCCTGAACGGCAGGCCCAGGCAACGCAGGCCGAGGAGTTGCGCCGCTTGAAGGCCGAACTGCCGCGCGTGACCGAGGAGCGCGACACCCTGAAAAAGGCCGCAGCGTACTTTGCCAAGCAATCCGGGTGAAGTACGCGTTCATCAAGCGGCACGAGCAGCAGCACAGCGTGCGACGCATGTGCAAGGTGATGCAGGTGCACCCCAGCGGCTATTAGGCGTGGAAGGCCGAGCCGCAAAGCCCGAGGGCAAAGGACGACCTGCGCCTGACGGGTTTGCTCAAGCAAGCCTGGCTGGAGAGCGGAGGCGTGTAAGGGTATCGCAAGCTGACGCTGGACATGCTCACTGCTGCGGGAGGGGGCGAGTCATCTCATCTGCTTGCCACTGAGTGATCGAGCCGGGATTCGGCCCCGGATTCGGAGGCGCCCATATGCCTTGCCAGGAAGTCCTCCAGTGCCATCAGCAGCTGTTGCCTGTAGGCGAAGTGGCTCAAATGGTGGTCGCCGCGTTGTTGGGTGATGAACTCATACGTCTTGTTCGCAGATGCCAATGCCTCGGCCATCTTCTTTGAGTGCTGGTACTCAACTTGGCGGTCATGTGTGCCGTGTATCAGCATCACTGGCGATTTGATTTTGCTCGCCTGCATGCAAGGTGACACGTCGAGGAGCCGTTGTCGTTCAGTGCGGTAGTCGCCGACCAGGCGGGCCATGGTTTCCCGTTGGGTGCGCCGACCATGTTCCTCTGCCCAGTCATACAGATCGGTGACGGGGGCGAATGCAAAACCGCAACGGTAGAGGTGAGGCGTTTTGACCAAGCCCATCAAGGCGGCATAACCGCCATAGCTGGCGCCGACAATACCAACGCGACGTGGATCAGCCCAACCTCGTTTGACCAAGTCCGCCACGCCGTCCTCGAGATCTTCCTGCATCTCCAGCCCCCAGCGGCGCCAGCCTGCCTCTAGGTGCTTGCGGCCGTAGCCGGAGGAGCCTCGAAAATTGAGTTGCATGACAAGATAGCCCCGGTCAGCGAGGAAGGCGGCCCAACTGTCGAATTCAGGTCCATCGGCAGCTTGCGGCCCGCCGTGAGGCAGAACAATCAGCGGAATGCGGCTGAGCGGCGAAGCCTCAAGCCCGGGAGGCCAGGTGAGATAGCCGTGGAGCTCCAGCCCGTCTCGTGCCTTCACTTGAATGCTGCGTCTTTGCCCAAGCGCTTGGCCATTGAGTTCGGGGTAGGACTCTGCCAGCTTCCTTAGCTTGAGGTCTTCGTCAAGGAGCACCAGATAGGTTTGAGCGGGTCGGCCGGGCTCGTCGGAGATGAGGACATGCGTCTTTTCATCATGAGAGTTGCTGTAGACCTCGTTGAATCGCCCAGGCAGCGAGGCATCGATGCGCTTCTGCAGCTGCTTGTAGCGATCGTCCCAGTAAAAAGCGGATGAGTCCCCGAGTGCTGATACTCGGATACCGATCGCTTCTCCCTTGCGGTCGTGAATCAGTCGCCCTCTGAGCTCATAGCGCGGGTGTGACAGTTTGAGAGTCGGCTCGGCCTCGGCCTGCCGCAAGTCCAAGGTGAAGACGGATGCCAAGCCATCACTCAGCCCGTTGACATAGAGAATGTTCGGATCCAGCCCGAAGCCCATGGGATACCAGTAGCCGGCATCAAAGAAGCTCGCTTTGTTCAGCAAGCGCCAGTTCTTTCCAGAGGGGTCGCAGACCCATACGGTGCGCTCGCCTGATTCGGTCGAGCCGATCCCGATACGAACCTTGTGTGCCTGGTCGGTCATCCAATCAAAGACCCACTCTTTGGCGTCGCCATACGTTGAACGCTCAGCCGTATAGACATTCACCTTGAAGACCGAGGGTTCGATGTGGCGGACACTGGATGGCAACGTCAGCAGGATGTGCTGTCCATCTTCCGGCAACCAGTCGATGACGTTGTCTTGCTTGATTGCCCAGTACAAGTCTTTTGCGCCTGCACCCCGAGTCTTTATGAGATTGAGCAAACCGCTTCCATCGGCATTGATGGCGTGCAGACGCGACTCGGTGGTGTTGAAACGCCCGATCAAACCGGGATCCCGGTTGGAGGGGTAGCTGGCGCTGAAAACGAGGCGTTCGTTGTTGACCCAATGGATCCAGTTGATCGAGTACTCCAAGTTGTTTGAGCCGACCAACTCAGTGAACGTGTCGCCACCTACAGGCCGGGTGACGATGACCGATTCGTTGTTGTTGTTCGTAATGGCCGCAATCAGCTTGCCGTCGGGGGAGACAATGACTTGTTCGAGCAGTGGGCGCCTTGCAAAGTAATTCAAGGGCAAGGGCTGCCGAGAGGTGGCGTTGGCAGCGCACACCTTGCGCGCGGGTGAAAGCGCTAAGGAAACAAAAACACTGCCCAGCTGTAAACAAGAACGACGCCTCATCGCTTCTTCCTAACAATACGCTGCAAGTAATGAATTATGCAGAGCTATTCAGATTGGGGCTTTCCCTTGGCATTGAGTTCTTCCGGTGGTCGGTATGGCAGCTAGTCAGAAGTTTTGAGGTCTGAGGGAAGAAAGACCGAAAGCCATGGGATTTGGCTGCATCGCCTTCAAGTTGTCGATGCTCTCAGCAAGCCTGGGCATCCACGCTGAGGGGCAGGGCATCACTGGTGTCGACCCACGGCTTTCGTCGCTGCGCCGGCGTCGTCCCCCACACTCCACGCGTGTGCGACAGCGCGCATGACAGGTGCTGGTAGGCAGGTGTCGGGTGGGCTTTTGGGGATGCATGCTTACGTGACTGCAGTGGGTGTAAGACCGTTTCGTCTTGTGAAGTGTCCCGGTGCGCCGCTTGCACCTCAAGGGTGGTGCCGGCTATCGAATGGTTCGAACTCGGCCAAAGGGAATGAGGGGAAGCTCAGCTGGCGGCTGCTGGATCTTGTCGGCCTGTCGTTGCGGTAGGCCTGGTCGACGCGTCTTCCGGTCAGGAAATTGGTCGAGCTCGTGGCTGCCAGTTCCAGATCACCGTTCTCGCCACAGCGGGGTTGGCGGGTGTCCATCCCGGCCAGCACCCAAGTGCCCTTCTCATGCTGCGCGAAGCGGTAGATCGTGACATGGACGCCGCAGGCCGACCTGGCGTTGATCTGCAGCGAAAAGCGGCGCTCCGACTGGGCCTCGATGATTTCGAAGTCGGTTCGGCCGCTGGCGTCGGAAAAATCGAAGGGCTGGGATCGTGCAAGTTCCCGCAGGCCCCCGCTGCCAGGGACGCGTTCCAGCACAAAGATCAAGGCCTGGCGGCCACGGCCTTCCTGCCCGAGTGCAATGCCGAAAACGCGATGCAAGGATGGAGATCCTTCGTCGGTGGACAAGTGCTGGACTTCAGAGCCCTGGAAGCAGGCTCTGGCATAAGCGTCGACGCTGGCGTGGATCTCACCACCGCCTCTGGTGGCCGCACGGGCCTGCGTGGCCATCCCGATAAGAATCAGGGCCAGGCTTGTGACGACCAGTGCGCGGCGGCTTGGCGAGTGGCCGGCTTGCCGATTGCGGATGGGTTGTTTCATGTGAGTACATCCAGGAGGGGAATTTGGGTGAAGCGCCGAATCTCTTGGGGCCGCGGCCACCGAGCCTCGACGTTCCTTCAACGATCAGCATGCGCCAGCATGTCTCCCGGCATCAGGCCGAAGACGCTACCGGGGCTGCCCGCCGCCACTCCCCCGCCGTCGCCCCCAGATCCGCCCTCAGGCTGCGGCTCAGGTGGCTGGCGCTGGCGTAGCCGCAGTGGGCGGCGACCTGGGTCAGGCTCAGGCTGGGGCGTTCGCGCAGCAGGGCCAGGGCGCGGGCACTGCGGCGCTGGCTGATCCAGCCGTGCACGCTGCAGCCCAGGCTGTGGCGGAACATGCGCGCGAAGTGGAACTCGGACAGGTTCGCCTCGGCCGCCAGTTCGGCCAGGCTCAGGCCCTCGGTCTGGCCGGCGGCCAATTGCGCCTCGATCTGGTCCAGCACGCGGCGGCGTGCGGCCGGGGCCAGGCCGCCCTTGGCCAGGTGCAGGGCGCGTTCTCGTGCATGGGGCTGGGCGGCCATCAGCACCAGGTGGTCCAGCGCGGCTTCGCTGAGCTCGTGTGCCTGCAAGCGCTGCGCGGTGTCGCCCCAGTCGAGCGCGCTGACCTGGCGGCCCCAGCGGGCCAGGGCCGGGTCCTGGCCGAAGATGCGCGGGGCCAGGGTGTAAGCGCGCGGCTCGGCGTCGAGCAGGCGGACGATGCGCTGGGCCCAGGCGCTGTCGGACAGATACAGGTGCACAAAGCGCAGCGGGCCGGCAATCTGCCACTGCGATTCATGCTCGGCAGGCAGGATGCAAAACGTACCCGGCTCGCCATGCGGCGCGTCCAGCGGGCTGCGCTCGCCGACCACGCGCACATCCTGGCCGCCGTGCAGGTAAACCGACAGGGTGTGGTGGCCGGGGCGCTCGTAGCCGGTGTGATCTTCACGGTTGCGCCACTGGGCCAGGCGCAGGGCACCGCCCAGGTCCGCCTGGCGCTCCAGCTGCGCGCGCGACTGGCTCAGCACCGCGAACACCTGGGGTGCTGGGGCGGCGCTGGCGGCGGGGCTGGGCAGTGCGGAGGCCGTGGACATGGCCGGATTTTCAGCGCCGCCGGGCTGCCGCGGCCCAGCCGGCGCGCAAAAAGCGCAGGATTGTGCAATCTCCGGCAGGGCGGGGCCGGCATGCTGCAGCCCTGATTCCGAGGAGCTGTGTTTGTGAATGCCATTCTGTACGCCCTGGTGGTGCTGATCTGGGGCACGACCTGGATCGCCCTGAAGTGGCAGCTGGGCGTGGTGCCCATCCCGCTGTCGATCGCCTACCGCTTTGCCCTGGCGGCGCTGATCCTGTTCGCCTGGCTGGCCTGGCGTGGCCAGCTGCAGCGGCCGCGCGGCCGAGCGGGCCTGTGGGTGCTGGGCCAGGGCCTGTGCCTGTTCTGCTTCAACTTCGTCTGCTTCCTCAATGCCAGCGCCCTGATCCACAGCGGCCTGGTGGCGGTGGTGTTCTCCAGCTCCACACTCTGGAATGCGCTGCTGGGCCGCCTGGTCCATGGCCGGCGCCTGGCGCCCCAGGTGCTGGCCGGCGGCGCGCTGGGCCTGGGCGGCTTGCTGCTGCTGTTCTGGCCCGAGATCAGCGCCCATGGCGCCAGTGCCAGCACCTTGCAAGGCCTGGCCTGGGCCCTGGGTGGCACGCTGTGTTTTTCGACCGGCAATCTGCTGTCAGCCGCTCTGCAGGGCCAGGGCCTGAAGCCGGCGCAGACGAACGCCTGGGGCATGCTGGTCGGCACCCTGCTGCTGCTCAGCTACTGCCTGCTGCAAGGCGTGCCCTTCGCTTACGAGCCGGGCTGGCGCTACAGCAGTGCGCTGCTCTACTTGGCGATCCCGGGCTCGGTGATCGGCTTCACCGCCTACCTGACCCTGGTTGGCCGCCTCGGCCCCGAGCGGGCGGCTTACAGCACGGTGCTCTTCCCGGTGGTGGCGCTCAATGTCTCGGCGCTGTTCGAGGGCTACCGCTGGACGCTGCCGGCCCTGCTGGGCCTGGCTTGCGTGATGGCGGGCAATGTGTTGGTGTTCCGCAAAAAGGCGCCGCCTCCGCCCATTTCGGCCGCAAATCCCCGTCAATCCGCGGCTTGAGCCCGGGGCAAGGCGGGCTAGGATGGTCGCAGGCGGCCGCTGACCTGGGAGGCAGACGGCCCGGGAGAGCCCGATATGAACCTGCCACCGTCCACCTGGGCCCTGCACCAGCTGGAAGTCGAGAAGTCCGGCCTGGCCGGGCGTTTGCGCAGCCTGCACAGCATCATCCAGGCGCGTTTTCCAGCCATCGGCCGCATGGCGCTGGCGCTGTACGACCCGGTCAGCGATGCGCTCAAGACCTTTGCCAGCAGCAACGAGGATGGCGAGGCGCTGCAGCGTTATGAGGCGGTGCTGGCCGACGTGCCCTCGCTGCTGCAGCTGAAGAACGAGCGCCGCACACGGGTGGTGCAGGACATCGAGGCCAGCTTTGCCCACCCCAGCGCCCACACGGCCTGGCTGCGTGAGCAGCAGTACCGCAGCAGCTACACCCTGCCCATCTTCAGCGGCCATGAGCTGGCGGCGTTTCTGTTCTTCGATGCCAAGGAGGCGAACGCCTTCGGACCCGAGGTCACGGGCTTTCTGGACATCTTTGCCGACATCGTCAGCCAGCTCTATCTGCTGCGCCTGGCGGCGGTGAACACCTTGGTGGGTGCGGTGGACATCGCCACCGGCCTGGCCCGCATCCGCGATGTCGAGACCGGCCGCCACCTTGAGCGCATGGCGGCTTACGCGCGCCTGATCGCCAAGGCGCTGGCGCCCAGCCATGGCCTCAGCGACGAGCAGGTCGAGTACGTGCACCTGTTCGCGCCCTTGCACGACATCGGCAAGGTCGGCATCCCTGATCGCATCCTGCTCAAGCCGGGCCGGCTGGACGCCGAGGAATTTGCCCACATGAAGCGCCATGTGCAGATCGGCCTCGATCTGGTCGAGCACATGGTGGCCGATCTGGGCCTGCAAGGCGACCCGGCGGCCCAGGTCATGCGCGAGGTGGTGGGCGGCCACCATGAGCGCGGCGATGGCTCGGGCTATCCCCTGGGACTGCGCCTGGCGGAGATTCCGCTGGTCTCTCGCATCATTGCCGTGGCCGATGTCTACGACGCGCTCTCCACCGAGCGGCCCTACAAGCCGCGTTGGAGCGAGGCCGACTGCCTGGCCGAGCTGCAGCGCGAGGTGGCGGCGGGGCGGCTGGATGCCGACTGTGTCGCCGCCCTGGCCGCGGCCGAGGTCGCGCGCGCCGACATCCGCCGCCGTCTGGCGGACTGAAGCCTTGTCAGGCCTGCGAGCGGCGCGCCCGCCAGGCCGCAGCCGCCACGCAGATCGCCCAGCAGATCCAGGCCGACCACATGGTGTGGCTCACATAATGGGCGCCACGCGCCAGCTGGGCCCAGCCGAACAAGGTGCCGAAGACCAGCACGCCGGCCAGCCAGAGCCGGGCGATGGCCGGGCGTTCCTGGCGCCAGAGGAAGAACTGGCTGAAGAAGGCAAAGGCCGCAATCGCATGGCCCGAGGGGAAGCAGTGGCCGCCGCCGCCGTCCTTCACACCCAGCAGCCAATGCGGCACATAGGGCGCGCTGCCGCCGAACTCCTGCAGATCCCAGGGGCAGCTGGTCTGGCTGACCTGCTTGAGCGCGGGGATGGCAATCAGACAGGCCAGGCTGATCCACAGCCAGTAGCGCCGCTCAGCAGCGGCCGGACTGGGCAGGGCCGAGCGGCCCGGGCGGGCGATCCAGGGCCGGACGGCGTCGACGATCAGGCCGATGAAGATCAGCCAGGCCAGGTTGCGCCCGCCCTGGTGGCCCAGGCCGGCGGTCAGCCAGGCCTCACGCCAGCGAAAGCCGCTGGCATCGCCGTAGAGGCGCGAGATGCTCAGGTCCAGGCCGCTCCATTCCCAGCAGGCCAGCAAGGCCAGGGCGAGCAGGGTGAGGAGCAGATCCCGGCGCCAGGCCGGGGCGCTGGCGTTCTGACCCGCGGCGCTCATTTCGCCGCCCCGATCTTGCAGTTCTGGGCCAGGTTCCATTCAGGGGCGAAGACGCTGCTGTGCACATCGAGCAGGCCCATCACGGTGTGGAAGAGGTGGTCATGGCGAGGTGCCGGCTCGGCTTGCAAGGCGCGCTGGCGCAGGCAGGCCATGTCCAGGCCGGCATTGGCACCGAAGCCCGGGCTGGCCCACATCAGCATGGGCACCTGCGTCTGCTGCTTGGGGGCGATGGCGTAGGGGATGCCATGCAGGAACAGACCGTTTTCGCCCAGCGATTCGCCATGGTCGGAGACGTAGATCAGGGCCGTGTCCACCTCGTCCGAGCGCGCCTTGAGCTTCTTGACCAGCTCGGCCAGCAGATGGTCGGTGTAGAGCAGGGCGTTGTCGTAGGCGTTGACGATCTCTTCCTTGCTGCACAGGCGCAGATCGTCCTTCTGGCAGGCCGGCTTGAAGCGCTCGAAGGCCTCGGGGTAGCGACGGAAATAGGACGGACCATGGTTGCCCAGCTGATGCATGACCCAGAGGTGGGTGGAGGCGGATTGGCTCTTGGCCGCCGCCAGGCGGGCGTCCAGGTCGGCGATCAGGCCCTCGTCCAGGCAGCGCTTGCCGTCGCACAGGCCGGGGGCGTTCTGGTCATCGACAAAGTCATTGGGCAGGCCGTCGCAGACGCCTTTGCAGCCGCTCTGGTTGTCGCGCCAGTGCACTTGCACGCCGGCGCGGGCCAGCAGGTGCAGCAGAGACTCGCTGCCGCGGATGCGGGCTTCGTCGTAATCGCGCCGGCTGATGGGCGCGAACATGCAGGGCAGGGAGGTCTCGGTGTTGGTGCCGCAGGCCTCGACCGGCGGCAGGCTGATCAGTTCCGGCACTTGTGCCAGCTGCGGCGTGGTCTGGCGGGCATAGCCGTTCAGGCCCCAGTTGGCCGCGCGTGCGGTTTCACCCACCACCAGCACCAGCACCAGGGGCTTGGCGCGGGCGCTCATCTGCGCGCCCGGTTTCGCGTCCAGGCCCAGAGGCTGGCGCGGCTTGGCCGCACCTTTCAGGTCTTGCGCGATCACCGAGCCCAGGGACCAGATGTAGTTGGCCGGGGTGATCAGGTAGCGGATCTCCTTGTTGTTGCGCATCAGCGAGGAGAAGGGCTGGAACACCGCCATGATGGCCGCCACCGCCGTGGCCAGGGCCAGCAGCAGCACGCCCAGGCGCACCCCCAGCGCACGTTGCCAGCTGCGGCGGCGCACGATCTCCACCCGCCACAGCGCCAGCAGGGGCAGGCCGGCCCAGAGCAGCACATGGCCGGCCATGCGCAGGGAGAGCAGCTCCGAGGCCTCGGCCGGGTCGGTGCGCAAGGTGTTGCGCAGCATGGTCGGGTCGAGGTAGACGCCGTAGGTCTGCATGTAGAAGGTGGCGCAGGCGGTGCCGATCAGCAGCACGCTGAGCACCGGCTTGATGGTCCAGCGGTGGGCCACCAGGCCGACCAGAAAGACATGCAGGGCCAGCACCATCACGCCGATGGCCAGGCCGAAGCCCCAGCTGCTGGCGTCGCTGGCGAGGCGGTCCTTGAGCGCCGCGGCAAAGAACAATCGGTTGGCGCTGAACAGCCAGAACAGGCTGGAAATCAGCAGCAGCTGTTCGACGCTGAGGGCCAGCGTGAAGCGAGGTCGTGCGGGGGGGGGAGCGGAGGTCCGGGAGGAGGCAAAGGCGATCATCCCCACATTGGAACCGATGCCGATGAAGCCGCCCTTAAGGACTTGCCCCCGCCCCACCATTTCGGCAGGACGGGGGCAGATTTCAGCACCTTCAGGCGGCAGCCTGAGGCTCAGCGCTGACGGGCGTGATCAGCGCGCGATCCAGGCATCGCTCCAGTGGGCGCCCACGCCGGGCTCGTAGGCGGTGGCATTGCTGCTCCACTGCCGGCACCAGCCCTCGTAGGGGAAGGGCTTGCACTCGTAGACCTTGCCGTTCTTGGGCTGCAGCACCTTGGTGCCGCCCTTGTAGCTGGCCAGGCTGTTCGGGAACACATAGTCGTAGGTGCTCGTGCCGGCCGGCTTGACGGTGATGGCATAGGTCTTCTGCAGCACATTGCCGCCGGCCTTGGGGCTGCCCTTGACCACCAGGTTGTAGGCGCCGGCCGTGGCGGGGTTGAGCGCCAGGTTCAGGGTCTGGCCGCTGTTGTTCAGCGAGACACTGGCCTGGGCCTTGCTGTTGCCGGCGGCGTCAAACAAGGTGGCGGTCACGTCCAGCTCGCCCACGGCGGTCACGCTGAAGCTGAGGTTCAGCGGCCCGCTGGTCGGCGCGGTGTACTCGGCGGCCACGCCGTTGACCAGCAGGTCGACATTGGGCGGCGGCGCCTTGTCGATCTGGATCTCCACCCGGTCGAGCCCGCTGTCGCTGCGCACAAAGACCTCGTTCTGGCCATAGGCCGGGCTGATGCTGCCGTCGGCAGCCTTCTGGCCGGCCTTGAGCTGGCTTTGCTCGGCATTGATGCGGCTGGCCAGCAGGAAGGGCCAGGTGTTGCGCTGGCCATCCGTGGCATTGGCGATGGTGATGCGGGTCTGGAACTCGGGGCGCTCGCCCTTGGTGTCGAACACCCGGGTGGCGACCTTGTCACCGGCGGCCAGGTCCACCGAGGGGTAGATGGTGCCCTTGGGGTTCCAGGTGGTGACGGGCGGCGTGCCGTCGAAGCTGACGTCCACCATGTTGTAGAAGCTGTTGGGCGTGTCGGCAATCTCCCAGACACCCAGGATGATCTGGTAGCCGCTGCGCGCCGGCACGGTGCACGTGTGGTTGACGGTCTTGGGCGGCTGTCTGTTGCCGCCGTCCACCGTGCAGAAGGGTTGGGTCTCGAAGGAGGCCCGGCTGAGCTTGGTGTTGGGGTTCCAGTCAGCGCGGGTGATGTAGTAGCGCCAGTTGCGCGTGGCATGGTTGGCGGTGAAAGTCCAGGAGAAGGTCTGGGCACCGGCCTTGATGGCGCGTTTGGTCCAGCGGGTGCTGGTCTGTTCGTCCATGCTGCCGAACTGGGTCAGGCCGGCGCTGGCAAGCCGACCATCGGCCGGCCCGCCGGACGGGTAGCCCGAGGGGCCTTCCAGGCTTTGCGGCTCGTACTGGATGGGGCCGCAATTGCTGTTGCCGCCCTTGCTGCAGAGCAGGCTGCGCGACTCGGGCGCGCTGATGTAACCGTGGGCGGTGGCCAGGGCCGGCAGAGTGGCGGCCAGCAGGCCCAGAGCGAGGGTTCTGATGCGCATAACGTCCTCCTTGTTGGGGTCGGACGATTCTGCGCAGTGCGCACATCGCGCACAAGTGGTTTTGGATTGGGGTTTATCTGGTTTTATATTGGTTTGCAGTAACTTATGAAACCGCCGGTGTACGCCGGTGAGGCGATGTGTTCAGCGGCGTTGCCAGTGCATGACCCAGTTGTCCTGCCAGCTGCGCCCGCCATCGCGCGAGCGGGTCTGTGTCCAGCGGCAGCTTTGCGGCGTGATCTGGTCCCAGATGCCGCGGTCGATGATGAGGGAGTCGCCGTCCTGCTCCTGGCTGTCCCAGATGCCCACGCCGTCGACAAAGCTGCCCCAGGCCGGGGGCGGTGTCAGCACGCCGCTTCGGGCATTGACCCAGTGGTCGGCCCAGAGCTTGCGCTCGACATCGAGCAGGCGCAGGCCCATGCCGCTGAACTGGCGCGAGGGGATGCGCAGCTCCTCGACGCTGCCAATGCCGGCCAGGATGGCGTAGACCGAGGCCTCGCCCTCGAACTGCTGCCAGACGCCGTGCTTGTCGAGCTGGCGGTTCTGGATGCGCCATTCGCCGCGCAGGAAGTCGAAATCGCCGGGGCGGCCGGTGGGCGAGGGCGGCTTGGGGCTGCCGCCCTGATCCGGGCGGCCGGCGCTGCTGGCGCTGGCCATCGCGCTGCTGCCGCTGCCGGCGGCTGCCAGGCTTGCGCCCAGCTGCAGCAGATGTCGGCGTTGCAGCTCATGCGGTGCGGGGTGGCGGGTCGCGCTGGGGAGCTGAGTTCGAGGCAGGGTCATGGTGGTCTCCTGAAGTTCATGGATGGAGGCCAGCGCGCTGTGGGCGACGGCGCCGACCGACACCTTCAGTCTCGGCGCCAAAAACTGACAAGGCGTGTCAGCTATTTTCAGAATTGACCCTCGGCGGGTAAATCGCCTGCAAGCGCTGCACCGCCTCGGCCAGGGCCTGCCGCAGCTCGGGTGGCTCCAGGGCTTGCACCTGGGGGCCCAGGCGCAGCAGCTCGCCCACGGCGGCCGGGATGGATTCGATCGGGATCTCCAACTCCCACCAGGCCTCGGCCGCGGCCGGTGGTGTCGCGTCGGCCACGGCCCGGGCCACGGCCAGGCTCAGCTCAGACAGGCGCCGCAGCGCTTCGGGGTGCACCCGCACGCGGGCCCGGCCACTGGCCATGCGGGCTTCGTAGTCGGCGCAGAACTGCTGCCAGTAGCGCTGCAGCTCAAAGCCGGGCAGGGCCGGCGCCAGTTCGTCTTCCACCGTCATCGCCAGAATCGCGCTGACGCGGTAGCTGCGCACCTGGCCGCCCGCCGCCGCCACCAGGTACCAAAGCCCGGCCTTGAGCACCAGGCCCAGGGGTGCCACACGGCGCTCGACCTCGCCCTGCCAGCGCCGGTAGTGCAGCTGCAGCATGCGCCCGGTCCACACCGCCGTGGCCAGCTCGGGCAGCAGGCCTTGCGCCTCCGGGCCCTGGAACCAGGCCACCGGGTCGAGGTGAAAGCGCGAGGCCACGCGCTGGGCGTCCTGCTGCATGGCCTCGGGCATGGCGGCCAGCAGCTTGAGCCGCGTGGTCTCCAGCACCGCGCCCAGGCCCAGCTGCTCGGCGGCAAAGGGCGCACCGGCGAAGAACAGGGTTTCGGCCTCGGGCCGGTCCAGGCCGGTCAGCCGGGTGCGGTAACCCTCGCGCAGCACAAAACCGCCGCGCCGGCCCTTCTCGGCATAGACGGGCACGCCGGCGGCGCTGAGCGCGTCGATGTCGCGGTAGACGGTGCGCACCGACACCTCCAGCGCCTCGGCCAGCGCCTGCGCGCTGACCCGGCCCTGGGCCTGCAGGCGCAGCAGGATGGCCAGCAGGCGGCTGGATTGCATGGACTCAGGCCGGCGCCGTGGCCAAGGCTCACAGCCCCAGCCAGGGGCTGCGCGTGATCGAGCAGCCCAGCATATAGGCCAGGGCCAGCAGGGCCAGCAGATAGCCCAGGCTGCGGAACTCGCCCTGGCCCATGGCCCAGTGCGCGCAGACTGTGTAGACCACCAGAGCGATCAGCTTGGCCAGCAGCCAGCTGTCGCGCAGAAAGGGGTTCATGAACAGCAGCACCCAGAGGCTCAGGCCCGTGATGGTCATCAGCAGATCGATGCCGAAGACCAGCACGCTCAAGCGGCTGTCCAGCGCCCACTGACCGCCCAGCTGGAAGGCCAGGCCGCGCACCAGAAACAGCGCCACGCTGCACCAGGCCAGCAGCACATGGATCTCGCTCATCTGCAGGTCGAAGGAATACATGGTGTGGGTCTTTGGCGTTCGCGCGGCCAGCTTCGTCCGACGGCAGGCTGTTGTCAAGAAGTCTGGCGTTCTCGGGCATTGTCACCCGCGTCAGACGGGGGGCGGGCCGGCTTGCTATGCTGCGCAAGACCTGGCACCGCCAGACCCTTCGCGTCCTCTTCAGCTCAAGGAAACACCCCATGTCCTCACATGTCCGCACGAGTCTTGCCTTGGCCGCCGCCCTGCTGGCTGGCGCCCTCCCGCTCAGCGCCGAGGCTGCCGCGCCCCAGGTCAAAACCCAGGCGCCGGGCTACTACCGCATGATGCTGGGGGATTTCGAAGTCACGGCCCTGAACGACGGCACCGTCGACCTGCCCATGGACAAGCTGCTCACCGGCGCCAAGCCGGGCCAGGTGGCGCGTGCCTTGCAGCATGCCTACCTCGGCGTGCCGTTGGAGACCTCGGTCAATGGCTATCTGATCAACACCGGCAGCAAACTGGTGCTGGTCGACACCGGCGCCGCCAGCCTGTTCGGCCCCACCCTGGGCAAGCTGCTCGGCCATCTCAAGGCGGCCGGCTACCAGCCCGAGCAGGTCGACGAGGTCTACATCACCCATCTGCACGGTGACCATGTCGGCGGCCTGCTCAGCGAGGGCAAGCCCGCATTTCCCAACGCTGTGGTGCGCATCGACCAGCGCGAGGCCGACCACTGGCTCAGCGAGGCCAATATGGCCAAGGCCCCCGAGGCCGCGCAAGGCGGTTTCAAGGGTGCCATGATGTCGATCAAGCCCTACCAGGAGGCCGGTCGCTTCAAGCCCTTCGAGGGCTCGGTCCAAGGTGTGGAACTGGTGCCCGGCGTCCGCGCGGTGTCCACCTACGGCCACACGCCCGGCCACACGGTGTACGTGGCCGAGAGTAAGGGCCAGAAGCTGGCCATCTGGGGCGATCTGATGCATGTGGCCGCGGTGCAGTTTCCGGACCCTTCGGTGACCATCCAGTTCGACAGCGACTCCAAGGCCGCCCGCCCGCAGCGCGAGAAAGCCTACGCCGATGCCGCCAAGCATGGCTATTACGTCGGTGTGGCCCATGTGGCCTTCCCCGGCATTGGCCGCTTGCGCGCCGATGGCAAGGGCTACATCTGGGTACCCACCAACTACAGCAGCAAGCCCTGAACTTGAACCGGGGAGGCGCAGGGCCGCCCTCCCCCCAAGTTCTAGGGACGACGAGGAAACAAAGCGTAAGTAATTCACGAACGGCGCGGGGCCTCGCACAGAATGCCGGCGGTTTCGCGGTGCTTCTGTGCCGTGTGTAGGAGTGCTCCGGTGACCGTGCCTGAAGGCCGTTCGCCGCGGGCGTGAACCTTGCGTGTTGTCCTTGTTGTCGGTTTCGATTCTGGATTGGCCCTGTTCAGGCCCTGCTCTTGATGGGCGGACGCCCGGCCCCGGCTTCGAACGAGCCCGGGAGTTGTTGTCGTCATGGCCCTGTCCGCCGCCGAGCAGTTTTTGATGTCTGCCCCTGCAGCCCTGGCTGCGGGTGCCCGGTCGGCCTGGCCGCAGCCGGGCTTGTCCTTGCGTCAGCTGGCGCGTCGTGCCGGTGTGCGTTGGATGCCTTTGTCGGCTCAGGCGGCCTGGCAGCGCTGGCAGCCGCAGCACAGCCACACCCAGGCGGCCGCTGCGATCGACAGCGCGGCCCTCAGCGAGCAGGATCGGGCCGATTTCTCTGAAAGCGGGCTGGCCCTGGACAGCGAGGCTTCGGTGGCTGGCGAAGGTCGTTCGGTGTTGAGCTTTGCCACCGTGGCGCCTCATCATGCTGGCTGCTATGCCTCCGCGCAGCAGGCTGCCGATCCTGGTCTCAGCCTCAGCCAGGGGCACAGCCACAGCAGCCTCAGTTTCTGCATTGATTTCAAGCGCCCGGTCTCGGCCGTGCTGGATCTGCATTTGAGCGGCACTTTGCGTGTCAGCGGTCCGCGCTCGGGGGTGCTGCCCTTGCCTTCGCGGGCCGCAGTGGCGGCCTTTGCCCTGGGCTCCACGGCCGATGGCGAGCAAGCCGGGCGTGCCCGCTTGTTCCGCCAGCTGGGTCTGGGGCATGAGCTGGAGGGCGAGGCCTTGCTGGATCAGCTGCGCGCCTGGCCCTGCAGCAGCCAGCCCCAGCTGCAGACCTTTGGTGCCCGCGCCAGCGCGCACATGCAGGATCTGGTGATCGAGCAGCAGCTGTCGGTGCAGGCTGACAGCCATTGCCTTGGCCCCGAGGACGGTGTGGACCCAGCGCTTCACGGCCGCCACCGCCTGAGCTTCGAGTTGTTTTTGTTTGCCGAAGCACAGAACGGCGCCGTGGCCGATTTTTCACCGGGTTTGAGCCTGGAGGCGCTGCACCTGCCCGAGGACTGCGCCCTGAGTTTTGAGCCCGGCGCCGAGCTGCCCGTGCACGCGCTGCGCGAGCCTGAGCCGCGTGGGGCCGGCGGTCTGCTGGCACGGGGCTGGTCGGCCTTGCTGGGCCGTCGCTTCGAGCGTTCGCCGGTCGCGCCCTGAGGCCGGCCTTGCGTTCACATTGCTGCTCGGATGGATGACTGATTTTTCGTTTCTTTGACTGCCTCCCCCATGACTGTTTCCGAAGTACTGAATCGCCCCTCTTTCCGCCCCCAAGCGCTGGTGGCCAGCGTCCTGGCTCTGGCCGCCAGCAGCGTGCTGGCGAGCGGCACGCCTGAGCTCAATCGCTGGTATGTGATGGAGAGCAAGACCTCGGCCGTGGCCCTGATCGATGGCCGGTTGCAGAACGATTTCCATCGTCACATTTACGGTGACGGGCTGCTGGCCGAAGACAGCCAGGCTCGACTGACCCTGGACGGCCGTTCGGCCGAGGCCCGCAACTCCGTGGCCGCCGGCCGCATCGGCAGCTTCAGCGGCGCGTTCCAGGCGCTGGACCCGGACGCCACGATCAGCCTGGCTCATGGCTACTCCATGATCAGCTTCTCCGCGTTCTTGAGCAATGCCGCCCCGGTGACGCTGGACCTGCATCTGACGGGCAGTCTGCAGACCTTGGGCGACCGCGCCGCCACCGGCGCCGATCCTTCGCGCGCCGTGGTGGCAGCCTATGGCCTGGGCTCGCCCAGTGATGTCAACGAAGGTGGCTATCAGCGTCTGTTTGCCAACATCGGCATCGACCCGAACCTGGAGGGCGAGGCTCTGCTGAACCAACTGGCGCACTGGCCCACAACGGCGCAGCGCAATCTGCAGACCGTGGGCGTGCAGACCAACAGCCTGAACCGCAGCGCCGAGGTGGACCAGCACTTCAGTGTCACGGCCGATTCGACCCGGTACGATTGCCCCGCGGGTGTGGTCTCACCGTTGTGCGGCAGTTACTACCTGCAGTTTCACCTTTTCCTCTTTACCGCGGCCGAGAACGGCGGTGTCGCAGATTTCTCGCACAGCCTGGCCATCGATGCCATTCGCGTGGCCGAAGGCACCAGCCTCAGCTTCGATCCCGGCCAGGCCTTGCCGGTGATCACCACCCCGGTACCCGAACCGGGCCGCGCGGCCTTGCTCGGTCTCGGCCTGCTGGCCATCGGCGGCCTCAAGTGGCGCCGCAGTATGCGCAAGCAGGAGCGCTGAGCCCTCGGCCGCAGGCAGCGGCGACCGGGAGGCCGCCGCTGGCTTCGTTCAGTCCCCGACCTGGTCGGTCGGGAACTTGAGCGAATCCCGCATCAGGTAGTTCATCGGCACATTGAGGTTGGCATTCTTGGGCGGGATCGGCGACTCGAACCACTGCTTGTAGAGCTTGGCCACCTCGCCGCCGCGGATCAGACGGCCCATCTCGGCGTCGACAAACTTCTTCAGCGCCGGGTCCTTCTTGCTCATCATCAGTGACAGCGGCTCGATGGACAGCAGCTTGCCGACCACGGCGAAATCCTCGGGCTTGGGCGCGCTGGCGCGGAAGCTGTAGAGCAGGATGTCGTCCATCAGATAGGCATCGGCCTGGCGCTTGTCCACGGCGTTGAAGCATTGCTGGTCGTCGTCGCACTCGAGCAGGGTCAGCTTGAGGCCCAGGTCCTGACTCTTGCTCTTGATCAGCGGCGCCGAAGTCGTGCCCTTGGTCGTGATGACGCGTTTGCCGCCCAGGTCTTCCACCCGTTCGATATTGGAATCCTTGCGCACCAGCATGCGCGTGCCGGCGATGTAGTGCGGGATGGTGAAGGCCATGCCCAGCTTGTCGCGGCGCTCGCGATTGTTGGTGGTGTTGGCGCATTCCAGGTCCACCTGGCCCTCGGCCACGGCCGGGAAGCGTTGCTTGCTGTCCACCGCCTTGTAGCGCAGGGTCAGCTCCTTGAGCTTGAGCTCCTTCTTCATCGCCTCGGCGATCTGCTTGCAGATCTCGATGGCATAACCGACCGGTTGCTTGCCCCCGGGCAGGTCGTAGGAAAAGGGCACGGCATCGGCGCGGTAGCCGATCACCAGCTCGCCGCTGCTGCGGATGCTGTCCAGGCTGCCTTGGCCGGCCTGTGCCGGCAGGGTGAGAGCCGCGGCAGTCATGGCGCCGAGGATCAGCGGCAAGGGCCTGGTCTTGCGCCGCAGGGGCTGGGGGCAGGAGATGCGATTGCTTGGCATGGTGTGGAGGCTGTGCGGCGACGATGTCCTGATCCGGCCCGAAGGCGGCGGAACCCAGGCGGGGTGGTGGGGTCACGGGCAGGCCAGACTCAGGTTCTGTCCGCCCATCGTGCGTGAGCTCAAACCATAACAGAGCGGCGCCAGGTTCAAACCCCGTACTGCTAGCATGCCGGCCACGGGCGGCGGCTCGGTGACATCAAGAGCAGCATGGCGGCAAGATTTCCCGATTGGAGCGAAGACCTGGGCCAGGTCATGCCCGAGGATCAGGCGCGTCTGGGCTGGAGTGAATGGCACTGCTCGGGCCGGGTCAGTGCCTGGCGCGAGGAACAGCTGCCGCGCTTCCAGATCGAGTTCATGCTCGAGGGCATGGACCTGCGGCGCCTGGCCGGCGCTCGGCCGCGCGTCATCGACCCCAGCCAGGTGTTTTTGCTGGCCGCGGGCGAGGGCTTTGAACTGGCCTCACCCACGGCACAGCGGCGCCGCAGCCGTTGCCTGCAACTGCCGGCCCCGCTCTTGCAGGCCTGGGCGCCTGATCTGGTCAGCGGCCTGCTGCCCAGCAGCCCCGAGCTGGCCCTGGCCGTGCATGCCTTGGGCGCAGCGCCCGATGCCCTGGCACGGGACGAGGCCGGCTGGCGTGTGCTGGCCCTCATCCTGCGCTTGCAGCGCCCAGCCGCTGCGGAGCGGGCGCCTGCGCGCCGCAGCCAGCGTCGGCAGGAAGATTTGGTCGAAGCGCTGCGTGAGCGCATGGCGATGGACTTTGCGCAGCCGCTGAGCCTGGAGTCGCTGGCCCGCGCCTGCGGCGCCTCGGCCTTTCATGCCGCTCGGGTGTTTCGTCAGCACACCGGGCAGAGCATCCATGGTCATCTGCAGCGCTTGCGTCTGCGGGCCGCGCTGGCCCAGCTGCCCGAGCGACGCGGCCAGCTGACTGAGCTGGCGTTGGATTGCGGCTTTGCGTCGCACAGCCATTTCAGCAGCAGCTTCCGCCGCGAGTTCGGGCGCGTGCCTTCCAGTCTGCAGCCGGCTTGAGCGGCGCACGTCATCTGCCGATCAGCGCGCGCTGGCGCGCAGGGTCTGCAGTTCGGCTTCCAGCCATTGCTCGTAGTGCTGCAAGGCCCGCACACGCTCGGACTCGTTCATGCGGGCCGGGCCATGGACCAAGTGCAGGCGCGGCGCGCCCCAGCCCATGTAGCCGAACACCGGCTGGGCCAGCTGGCTGCGCACATGGGCCTCGGTCGCGCGTGCGTCCTCGGCATCGGCGGCACCGCCGGTGGTCAAGGCCATGATCAGCGCGCGCGGTTCCAGGGTCGGGTCGGGGCCGTAGGCAAAGCCCAGACTCAGCACCCGCTCGATCCAGCCTTTGAGCATGGCCGGATAGCTGCTCCACCAGAGTGGAAACTGCAGCAGCACCGCGTCGGCCCAGCGCAGCTTGTCCTGCTCGGCGGCGATGTCGGCGGCAAAGCCGCCGTGGCGGGTGGCCTCGCGCTGGGCCGAACCCAGCTGCAAGAGCTGAGCCTCGGGAAAGGCGCGGAAATCGGCCCGACCCGGCACCGGGGAGAAGCCTTGCTGGTACAGATCGCTGTGTTGCAGCCCCAGGCCCAGCCGGCGGGCCACGGTTTGTGCGCGCTCGCGCATGGCGAAGTTGAAAGACCCGGTGTCCGGGTGTGCGGTGACGAGCAGGAGATTCATCGTGGCGCGAGGCAGCGTCGCGGGGACGTGCCGTGAAGAGAGTTCAACAGGTCTGCGCAGTGTGCGCAGCGCCCGCCGCTTCGCGCTATCAGAATCCTGCTGGATCGGGTCTGCTGCTGCAGCGCCGCAGGCGGCCGCGTTCAGCCGCGCTGGTTGAGACCGCAGCCCTGGCCGTCCAGCAGCACGCTGGCCAGTTCCAGCGAGCGCCACAGATGTGGCGGCATCTCCAGGATGCGCTCCGGCGTCTTGGCCTGGGTGGTCCAGCTGAGGATCTCGAAATGCTGCTCGGGGCTGAGCAGCTTGAGTGCCAGCATCTCGTTCAGGGTTTGCATCGCCACCGCTCCTCGGGCCGGAAGGCCTGTGCCATGTTTCGGCTCAGGCTAGCACAGCCGCGTGGATGTTTTGGCGACGCCAAGGCCGCAGGGCCTTGGCTTTGTCCCAACTTGTCCCGGCCTTTGCACGCAAGACGTGCACGGCGTTCACCGGGCGTCGCTTGATGCGCAGGCATCAAGCTCGGTCCCGGCTCTCCCCGGCCTTTGCACGCAGGACGTGAAAAGCGTTCGTCAGGCGTCGTTGGATGCGCAGGCATCCAACTCGGTCCTGACTCTCCCCGGCCAGCCCGCGCGGGACGCGGTCTGTCGTAAGTTGGGCGACGCCAAGGCCGCAGGGCCTCGGCTCTGTCCCAACTTACCCCTCCAGTCGTTTCTGGAAGACGAGGCCGGCGTGCTCCCGCAGCGCGTGGAACTTGATCTTGGGCCAGTTGGCTTCGATGGCGCGCAGCTCGGGGGCGTACTCGACCAGCACGGTGGGCGCGTCGACGGCGTCCAGGGCCATGCGGTGGTCGTTGGCGTCGATGAAGCGCTTGAGCTCTTTCTCGTCGTCGCAGGTGACCCAGCGGGCCACCTGGAAGCGGCTGCCGCTGATGCGGGCCTTGCAGCCGTATTCGTGCTCGAGGCGGTGGGCCACCACTTCGAACTGCAGCTGGCCCACGGCGCCCAGCAGCAGCACGCTGCCGGCCATGGGGCGGAAGACCTGGATTGCGCCTTCTTCGCCCAGCTGCTGCAGGCCGGCCTTGAGCTGCTTGGTCTTGAGCGGGTCGGCCACTTCGACCGAGCGGAACATTTCCGGCGCGAAGAAGGGCAGGCCGGTGTACTGCAGGGCCTCGCCTTCGGTGATGGTGTCGCCCAGCTGCAGCACGCCGTGGTTGGGGATGCCGATGATGTCGCCGGCAAAGGCTTCGTCCAGCAGCTCGCGGCGCTGCGACAGGAAGCTCACCACCGTGTTCGGGCGCAGCTCCTTGCCGCTGCGCACCACCTTGAGCCGCATGCCGCGCTCGAAGTGGCCGCTGGCCACGCGCAGGAAGGCGATGCGGTCGCGGTGGGCCGGGTCCATATTGGCTTGGATCTTGAACACCACGCCGGTGAACTTGGGCTCCTCGGGCTTGACCACGCGCTGCATGGCGGCGCGCTCGCCCGGCGCCGGGGCCAGCTGCACCAGGGCGTCCAGGATTTCCTGCACGCCGAAGTTGTTGACGGCCGAACCGAAGAACATGGGCGTCTGGCGGCCGGACAGGAACTCCTCGTGATCGAAGGCCGCAGCGGCATCCTGCACCAGCTCGATCTCGCCCTCGGCCTGTTCGTACTGCATGCCGAAGCGCTCGGCGTAAGCCGGGTTGTGCAGCCCTTCCAGCACTTCCTCGTCACCG
Organism: Roseateles sp. GW835-FHT13E02; assembly: GCF_058794035.1. NCBI lineage: Bacteria > Pseudomonadati > Pseudomonadota > Betaproteobacteria > Burkholderiales > Sphaerotilaceae > Roseateles > Roseateles sp. GW835-FHT13E02. The sequence continues at coordinate 63,995 of NZ_JBXAGJ010000003.1, read as the reverse complement.
GCCACGCGGTCCTCTCCGGGTGAGAAGACGCGCATGCGCTCTTCACGCAGGTCCATCACGCCGTGGAAATGCTTGCCCATGCCGACCGGCCAGGTGAAGGGCACGACGGTCATGCCCAGCTCGCGCTCGATCTCGTCCATCAGGGCCAGAGGCTCCTGCACCTCGCGGTCCATCTTGTTGACGAAGGTCAGGATGGGCGTGTTGCGGGCGCGGCAAACCTGCAGCAGGCGGCGGGTCTGAGGCTCCACGCCGTTGGCCGCGTCGATCACCATCAGGGCCGCGTCCACGGCGGTCAGCACGCGGTAGGTGTCTTCCGAGAAGTCCTGGTGGCCCGGGGTGTCGAGCAGATTGATCACGCAGTCGCGGTATTCCATCTGCATCACCGAGGAGGCCACCGAGATGCCGCGCTGCTTCTCGATCTCCATCCAGTCCGAGGTGGCATGGCGCGAGGCCTTGCGCGCCTTCACCGAGCCGGCGATCTGGATCGCGCCCGAGAACAGCAGCAGCTTTTCCGTCAGCGTGGTCTTGCCCGCGTCCGGGTGGGAAATGATGGCGAAGGTGCGCCGGCGCTTGACCTCGCTCTCAATATGGGAGGGGACAGGGGACGAGGCGGGCTGCGGATCGACAACGGACATGGCGGCGGCGCGCAGCCGCAAAGGCTGCACGGGTCAGGGGGAAAGGGGCGGATTATCGCAGCGCAAGCCCCGGTCGGCCGCAGCGGCAGCTCAGACCGCCCGGGCTGCGGCCTGTCCGGCCGGGGCTGGACGGCGCAAGTCGGTCTGGCTACCCTGCCGGCAACTTTTTTTTGCCCCCGCCGCTTTGCCGTGGCTCGCCATCATGTCGACACTTCGCCCGCGCCGTTCTTCCCGTGCTGCCTCAGCCAGCGGGGCCACCACGCGGGCGCAGCCCTGGCGCGGCTCCCTCCTGGCCCTGGCCTGTGCCGCGCTGGCAGCGCCCCTGACGGCGGCAGCCGCCAAACCGGCCACCTCACCTTCTGCTGGGGCCAGCGATTCGGCCCAGGAGGCCCGCATCGCCCGGGTGCTGGCCGGCCTGCGGCCACCGGTCAGCTTTGTCGGCGACCCGACCTGGACGCTGGAAGCGCGCATGAAGCATTACGGCGTGCCCGGCCTCAGCATCACCGTGATCGACCGGCATGGCCTGGCCTGGACCCGCGTCTTCGGCCTGGCCGACCGCGAGGCCAGCCTGCCGGTGCGGCCCGACACCTTGTTCCAGGCCGCCTCGATCAGCAAGCCGGTGGCCGCCTTCGGCGCCCTGACCCAGGTTCGCGACGGCAAGCTGGCGCTGCAGGAGCCGGTCAATGCCCGGCTCAAGGCCTGGCGCATCCCCGACAACGAATGGACCGCCCAGCAGCCGGTCACGCTGGACCATCTGCTCAGCCACACCGGCGGCCTGACGGTCCATGGTTTCATGGGTTATGCCCCCAGGGTGGCGGTGCCCGATGTGCCCACCTTGCTGGAGGGCAAGCCGCCGGCCAACTCGGCCGCCGTGCGCGTTGACCAGCGGCCGGGTCAGGCCTTTCGCTATTCGGGCGGCGGCTATACCGTGGCCCAGCTCTTGATGAGCGAGGCCGAGGGTCGGCCTTTCGCCGAGCTGATGCAGCGCCGCGTGCTGGGGCCGCTGGGCATGCGCGAGAGCCGCTTTGCCCAGCCTTTGCCTGCGCCCTTGCTGGCGCGCGCGGCCGCCGGCGTGCTGCCCGATGGGCGCGCCGTGCCCGGTCAGCGCAACACCTACCCCGAGCTGGCCGCCGCCGGCCTGTGGACCACCTCGCAGGATCTGGCCCGCTTTGCGCTGGGCGTGCAAGCCGCCTGGCGCGGCGACAAGAAGGCGCTGCTGCCCGTGCCCCTGGTCAAGGACATGCTCAGTGCGCGCGCCGGCAGTGGCTATGGCCTGGGTTTCGGCCTGCCGCAGGAGCAGGGCGAGGTCTATTTCGCCCATGGCGGCTGGAACGAGGGCTTCTGCGCCAGCCTGATGGCCCACCCGAGCGCCGGTGTGGGCATGGCCATCATGATCAATGCCAACCAGCCGGCCCTGATGGACGAGCTGCGCCGCGCCGTGGCTTTCGAGTACCGCTGGCCGGGCGTCAAGGCCTTGGAGCCTGTGCCGGTCAGCGCCGAGGCGCTGGAGCGGGCGCCGGGGCGCTACCGCGTCAACGGTGAGCAGTTCATGCAGATCACCCGCGAAGGCCGCCAGCTCTTTCTGGCGCGAGGTGGAGAAGGCGCCAGCGAGCTGGTGCCCGTGGCCGGAGGGCGTTATCTGCAGCGCGAGCAGGAACAGGCACGCAGCTTTGAAGCCGATGCGCAGGGGCAATGGCAGCTGCGTCTGGAACAGCGTGCTGGCAAGCCCTTGCTGCTGCCGCGCCTGGCCGAGGGCACGCGCGCACCGCGCGAGCTCTTGCTCGCTGGCGAGCAGGCCGCGGCCCTGGCGGCCTACAAGGCCTTGCGAGAAGCGGGCGACGAAGCCGGCAGCGAGGTCTATCTCAACGATCAGGCCTATCGCGAGCTGGGTAGCGGGCGCAAGACGACGGCGTTGGCGCTGATGCGGCTCAACACCGAGCTGGCCCCCGAATCGGCCAATGCCTGGGACAGCCTGGGCGAGGTCTTGCTGAGCCTGGGCGACAAGGCTGCAGCCCGCGCGGCCTACCGCCGCGCGCTGACACTCAATCCGGACCTGCCTTCGGCCAAGGAGGCGCTGGCGCGCCTGCCGGCCGAGGGCTCTTGAGGCGCCGCTCGGCGTACTGAATCGCCGCGCAGGCCGCGTCTACTTGGTCGGCAGCACCTTGACGCTGGCGTCCACCTTGCTGCTGTCGAGGATGCCGACGCCGTTGGGCGTGCTGGCCACCCATTTCTTGAGCTCGTCTTCGCTTTCGAACTGCTTGGGCGCCTGGGCGCGGCCGGTGAAGATCAGCTGAGTCCAGATGGCCTTGTACTGTTTCTCGTTCTTGCCGACATAGGCGATCACAAAATCCTCGCGCAGCTTGCCTTCTTTGGGCAAGCCCACCTGCACCGCGCCGCTGCCTGGCAAGGTGGTGGCCTGGCCCAGGAAGACGGCCTTGATTTCATCCGTGCTGGGCTTGCTGGCCAAGGCCGGATTGACCACCACCACGGGCTCTGCCTGGCTGGGGCCGGTGGCCAAGGCGATCAGCAGCAAAGCGCTGCATTGCGGGAACGTGCTGGATTGCGTGTTCATGGCCGTACTCCTCAGAACACATGGTCGAGCGAGATCGCAATGGCCTTGGCGTTGCCCACAAAGGGGAACGCGGACTTGTCCTTGAAAACGTCGTACTGGAGTTTCAAGGCGCTGTCGGCCCGGAAGTCCCAGCGCAGCGTGGCGATCCAGGTGTTGTGCTTTTCGTTGGCCGTGGGGTCGTCCTTGAAATCCTCGCTGAAGCGCGAGTAGGTCAGCATGGGCAGCCAGTCACCAAAGCGGTAGCCGGCGCTGAGGAAGTAGACGTTGTAGATGTCTTTCGGGGCATCAGGCCGGACGAAGCGATTGATCTCGCTGCGCAGCACGAAGTTGCCATGGTCCACATTGGCGGTGATGCCGTAGAAGTTTTGTTTCACCCCATCCTTGTTGACGCTGCGCGCGGCGCCGGTGCCAAGAAAGCGATCCACCTTGTTGCTCATGGCCACGAAGCGCAGCGAGCCCCAGTCGTTGCTCAGCTCGACGAAGCCACCAAAGATGCCTTTCCACTTCTCCTCGACCTTGTCGCCGTAGTAGATCTGGCCCAGCATGCGGTTGTCCTTGTCCGACTCGCTGCCGGCCCAGACATTGGCGGACACGGAGATGCTGCCGATGCTGCGGCGGTACTGCAGATTGGCACCGTTGTAGGCCACGATCTGCCAGCCATAGAGATCGCCCGGCGGCCGGATCCACGGGTAGGCGTAGCCGACATGGAAAAAGTCCGAGTAGCCAAACAGGGGCAGGCGCTTGCGGCCGGCCTGCAGGGTCAGGCTCTCGTTCAGGTTCCAGCTGGCATAGGCCCAATCGAGCGTGGGCTTCATGTCGTTGGCGGCATGGCCGGTCAGCTGGCCGGTGAAGCTGATGCTGTCGCTCGGCCGATAGATCAGCTGCACGCCGGCGCGGCTGTCAGGCTTGAGCGAGATGGAGTCGCGGTAAATGCCGACGTCGGGGTAGTTGGCGATGTAGCAGGGGCACTTGAAGCCGTAATAGTCCTGCTTGACCCCGGAGATGGTCTTGCCCATCCCCAAGGTGGCGAAGCCTGAGAAGCTCCATTCATCGGCATGCGCCGATGCGCCGGCACCGGCCAGCCACCCTCCCACCAGAACCCAAGCGAGGGCCGATCGGCCCTGTGATGCAAAGCGCATGGTGAACTCCTGATACTGCCTAGGGGTCAGGTCATGATGCCACTGCTTGCATTTGTGCGGTAGCCGCCCTGCGTGCCATCGACGCCACAGCCGGGGCGCGCTCGTTGGGGCCGCAGCGCGCAAGAATCGGGTGGCCAGGGCCCGGGTAGAACCAGACACTGAGTCCATGAACCAGAGCCCCACGACCTTCTGTATCTCACCCCTCCAGCGTTACCGTGTGCGACCGATCGCTGCCGATTTCTTGCGCCGCGTGCGTGAGCAGGGCCTGGACGATCTGGGCCAGCCTGTGGAACATCACATCGCCCAGGGCGGCGAGCCTTGCCGCGATGTGCTGCGGCGCGCGCATCCGGGCGAGGCCTTGATCCTGGCCAGCCACAGCCCGCTTGCGCTGCCCGGGCCGTACCGCGAATTCGGCCCGGTGTTTGTGCGCGCCGCGGCGGCGGAGTCGACGGCGCCGCTGGGCGCCCTGCCGCTGCAAGGCCCGCAACCCTATCTGGGCCCGCGTTTTGTCTTGCGCGCCTATTCGGCGCAAGAGCGCATCGTCGATGGCCAGGTGGTCGAGGCCCACGAGGCCGAAGCTCTGTTGCAGCAGCAATTCGCCCGTGCCGAGGTGGCTTTCGTGCTGGCCCGATTTGCCGGCTATGGCTGCTTTGCTGCCCGCATCGAGCGGGTCTGAAATGCAGAGCGCTTGGCGCTACCTATTCGCGCACTACATGCCCTTGAAGCGGCCGCGATGGCTGCGGCTCACCGGCACCACTGCGCCTGGAGCGCGCAGATGCAGTTGCAGGTCGCCGTCCTCGCGCCGCTCGACGCGCTCGATGGCACGCGCGTTGACCACCGTGCCGCGATGGACCTGCCAGAACAGCTCGGGATCCAGCGCTTGCTGAAGCTCGCCCAGAGGCGTGCGCAGCAGCAGGGTGGTGCCGTCGAAGCTCTGCACCCGGGTGTGGCGCAGCTCGGAGCGCAACACGGCCACCAGCTCCAGCTCGATCAGGCGCAGGCTGTTGCCGATCCAGGCTTGCAAGAAGCGCGGGCCCGTGTCCGTGCCCGTGACCGTGCCGGCGTCGGGCTCCTGCGGGCGCTGCGTCAGGCGCGTTTGCAAGCGCTGCACCGTCAGCGCCAGCCGGGCCGGCGTGAGTGGCTTGCGCAGATAGTCCACCGCGGCATGTTCAAAGGCTTCCAGCGCGTGCTCGGCATGGGCGGTGACAAAGACCAGCCGGGTCTGTGGTGGGGCCAGTCGGGCCAGGCTCAGACCATCGATGCCGGGCATGCGGATGTCGAGAAAGGCGATGTCCGGCTGTAGGCGGTCCAGCAGGCGGCGTGCCTCGCTGCCGCTGCTGGCGCTGGCCACGATCTGCAACTCGGGCCAGGCCTCTTGCAGCAGGCAGCGCAGCTCTTCGAGCAGCACCGGTTCGTCGTCGGCGATCAAGGCGGTGGTGGTGGGCGTCATGAATCTGCAGGGGTGGTGTGGCCCAGGGGCAGTTGCAAGAGGGCCTCGGTGCCCGCGCGATCATCGGTCAGAGGCTGGAGTTGAAACTCGGCCGCATGCCCGTACAAAGCGTGCAGGCGCTGGCGCAGATTGACCAAGGCCAGGCCTTGGCCGGCCTGGGGCGAGCGGGCTTGCAGCGGCTGGCCGCTGTTGTACACGCGCAGCCGCAGATGGGTGTTGCTGCGCGTCGCTTGCAGCAGCAGCTCGCCACCGCCTTCGCAGGGCTCGATGCCGTGCACGATGGCGTTCTCGACCAAGGGTTGCAGCAGCAGGGGCGGCAGGGGCAGGTCGTGCAATTCGGGGGCCACCTCGATGCGGTAGCGCAGGCGCGGGCCCAGGCGCAGGGCCATGATGGCCAGATACTGCTCCACGATGTGCAGCTCGCGGCCCAGGGTGGATGCGGCCGTGCGCACCTCGGGCAGCACCGCCTCCAGAAAGGCCGTCGTGCGGTCCAGCAGGGGCAGGGCCAAGTTCGATTGCTGGCGCACCAGGCCGCGCAGCGTGGCCAGGGTGTTGAAGAGAAAGTGCGGCTCGATCTGGGCCTGCAGCAGTTGCAGCTCGGCGCGCACCCGGTCGCGCTCCTGCTCCAGGTCTTGCTCGCCGGCCAGGCGGCGGCTGCGTTGCAGCAGCGGCAGGCCCAACAGCAGGCCGACAAAGCCCAGGTGCAGGCCGGCGCGCGCCAGCGGCTCGCCCTGGGCCCAGCGGGGCAGATCCAGCAACTGGCTGCGCAACAGCAGATCGAGCTGCCAGCCCGCCGCTGCGCCAGACAGAACGGCGAGGGCGCACAGGAGCAGGGCCAGCGCCCAGCCGTGGCGCTGCAGGCTGGCATCGGCGTGCAGGCTCAGCGCCTTCAACAAGCACTGGCTCAGCGCGCAGCCCGCCCACAGGCTCAGGGCCAGGCACCAGGAGGCGTGCTGGGCCCAGAAGGCTGCGCTGAGACCGAAGCCCAGCAAGCCCAGGCCCAGCTGGGGCCAGATCGACGGGCGACCGAATTCCTCGCGCAGAGCCCGTGCAGCCAGAGCAGCGGGCCCGCGCGTCCTCGCCGCTGGAGAGCGGGCACTCACGGGGGTGAGAGGTGCTGGGGCTGGCGCGGCAGCAGCAGCGCGTCCTTGGGCCCTTGGGTTTCGGGCACGCTGTCGGGCACGATCTCCAGCTTGAACTGGGTGGCGCGCAAGACCCCGCCGCCGGTCAGCATGGTGCCGAAATGCAGGGAATCCACCTCTTTGGGAATCTGCAGCACGACCGAGACCTCGCGCCAACCGAAGCTGCCCTTGAGCGGGCGCAGCTCCATATTGTCAAAAACGCGGCCGATGTCCTGACCGACATCGCCGCGCAGCCAGATGCCGCCCCATTGCGACAGGTCCTCGCCTTGGACCTGGGCACTCAGGCGCAGGCGCTGGCCGGCGTAATCCCGTGCCTGGATGCTTTGCATGGCGGTGACAAAGCCGCGCGCATTGCGCTTGCAGTCGAGCAGAAACACCTTGGGCGTGGGGGCGCCTGCGCGGGGCTCGGTAGTGCTGCGGCAGTCGACCGCATCGCCGGCCCGGAACCAGCCCTGGGGCAGTGGGTTGGGATCGGCCGCCAAGGCCGTGACCATCAGGGCCACCAGGGGCGCCGCGATCAGGGCTCGCAGCTGAGAGGACGTGGTTTTCATGGGATCTCGCTCGCCTTCGTCAAAAAGAGTTTGCACCGGTGTTCCAGACCTGGAAACGAAACGAAGCGTAGGCGGGGACCGGCATTGTCAGGTCCTGAGGCGGCGAAGCCCGCCCCAACGCGCACGAGCGGTCGCTCGGCGCACATGAGCCGTGAAGTGTGAGGAGTGAGAGGGAGAGGGGCAGGCGCCGGCTCAGCTCAATTGCTGTTGAAGCTGATGACGATGCGCGTGTCTGACATATTCGGCATGGAACCGGACCCATGCCGAATCCATGAAGGGAAGAACACCAGGTCTCCCGGGAGCAAATGAAACTTCACCATCTCCATGCCGAACTCAGTGCGCCGGTCAGGAACGCGGTAGTTGAGCATGGGGTTGGGATTTTCGAAATGCAGGGCACTGCTGTTCTCGTCCGCAGAGATACACAGTGCGGCTGACACCGTCGAGTCCGGATGCACATGGTGCTTCAGCAGGCTCCCAGGGCGTTGAATATTGAACCAGGAGTTGGTTAATCGCAGACCGTCGAAGCCCATTTCCTCCCCGTAAGCCCGCATCAGTCGCTCAAGGCCTGAGCGCATGCCCTGAAGCATGGGGTAGGAAGCTTCCAGGGTTTCGACCAGCCGAGCCTCTCGGGAGAACGATGATGCCGTGTTTCCAAACAGCGCTTCGTGAGGTTGGGCCTCAGCCAGCAGGCAGTGATTTTCAATGACGCGCAGTTGGTCCGGGTGCAGAGCCTGGCGATGCAAGTGAAACAGGGTAGGAAAGAAGCTGAAGCTGTGTTTTTCCATGTACAGGACGAATCTGGTCGGTCAAGGCCGCTGTCATGTGCGAAGACTGGCGCGGCAGATGGGAGAGACCGGAGAATCTTAGGGCCATGCCTTCGTAGAGCTTGACCACGCAAACCCGGGTCGACACAGCATTTCGGCCCGAAGGAATAAATCTTGGCGATCAGGGACTTTTGAAGGATGAGCCTGGATCTCGCTTTGGATTCATAGCTGGAGTTCGAGTAAGTCCTCACTGGAAGGGGTTGTCATAACTGGCAGACTCTGCTCCACAGGAAAAGCCTCGCTATGACGAAAACAGATTGTCTTGCGCCGCGTCGGCGCTTTATGAAAATGACCGCTGCATTCGGCTATGCCGCTGGTCTGCCGAGTTTGGCAATGGCTGAGGTTCAACCCGCTCGGCTCCCACTGGAGCACTTCGCGCGCAGACCGCTCATGGAGGAGGCCAGCATTTCTCCGGATGGAAAGCGCCTGGCGGTGATCATCAACAGTGGAGAAGACAGTGTGCTGGTAACGCGACCTGTTGACGGACCAGGCGCGATAAGTACCTTGCTGTCCACCAACAACTTGGAGCGACAGATCAACTGGATTGCCTGGGTCAACAACGAGCGTTTGTTGATCAGCTTGCGTTTCGCCGCAGAACGAGAAATGGCCTTCAACGAATCTTTCGAGACGATGGAGACCCGGCTGTTTGCTGTCAACCATGATGGCAGTCAGATGATCAATCTGGTCAAGGCTGTCAACGAGCAGCAGAAAAAACAGCTGAGCCTGGTTTCTCAGCAGGATCTTGTGATTGACATGCTTAAAGAGGATGGGCAACACATTTTGATGATGCTGCCTGAGGCCCAGCATGGCTTGCTCGCGGTCTTCAAGGTGAATGTCTACACCGCGGACCGCAACCACTTCTCCGATTCTCGCCGGATGATCAATAGTTGGACGACGGACCAGCAAGCACGGGTACGTATCGGCAGCGGGTGGGATGCCGGGACGGGTGAGGAGTTCACCATTGCCTGCGATCCTGACGGCAAATCATGGCGGGAAGTGGCTCGCAGCAAAGTGTTTGACGCGGCACCGCTCAAGGTGCTTGGCTTTGGTAAGAACCCCAACAAGCTCTTTGTGCGCAAGCAGCATGAAGAGCGCGACGCCGTGTTTACATTGGACATCGCGAGCGTGGGCGCTGAGCCGGAGCTGTTTTTTTCAGACCCGCAGCATCACCTCAATGGCTCGTTGGTGTACAGCGCAGAAGGTGAGCCTGTAGGTGTTCGCTATGCATTGAATGGCCGCGGCTACCGGCGCTATTGGGATCCGCACTACAAAGCCATGATGGACCAGATTCAGGAGGGGCTTCCGAAGCTGATCAACACCATTGTCTCGACCAGTCGAGATGGTCGCCGGCACATCGTTTACAGCTACAGCCCGACTGAGCCTGGCACCTATGCTTTGGCGGCATTTGATGACGAGCCGGGCTTTGTTCTGCTCGGCCGGACTTTCCCCGAGTTGCGCGGCAAAGCAATCTCTGTCAAGCGGCCGATTGAGTACTTGGCACGAGACGGCCTCAAGATTCACGGCTATCTGAGCCTTCCTCCTGGAGTCACCGAAGGCAAGAGCTTGCCCATGGTGCTCTTTCCGCATGGAGGCCCTCAAGCGGCCGATGACCCGAACTTCGACAGCTGGGTGGCATTCATGGCCGACCGTGGCTGTGCTGTGCTGCAGGTCAATTTCCGCGGCTCCATCGGCTATGGAAGCGAGTTCATGAAAAAAGGGCTGCGCCGTTGGGGCCTGGAGATGCAGGACGATTTGACAGATGCTGTGCAGGAGTTCGTCAAGCGGGGCATCGCGGACCCCGCTCGAATCGTCGCGGTGGGTGCTAGCTATGGTGGATACGCGGCATTGATGGGCTTGGTCAAAACGCCTGAGCTGTTTCAAGGCGCTTTTGCCTTTGCACCGGTGACAGATCTTGTGGAGATGACCAAGGAGCAAATTCGCTATCGCCACGGCTATCGCAAGGTGGTGAAGGCTCAGGTGGGTGATCCTGATGAAGACCGTCAGCAGTTGATCGACACATCGCCCAATCTTCACGTGAGCCGTATCAAGCGGCCCGTCGTGCTGGTGCATGGGACCCAGGATCGCCAGGCTGAATACCAGCACTCGGTGTTGATGGCCAAGGCATTGGCCGCGGCGGGTAAGCCGCACAAGCTCATCACGCAGCGCCTGGGCGATCATCAGGCCAGTCATCTTCCCTACCGGCTGCAATTGTTCAGGGAACTGCAGGCTTTTCTGGACGAGCGTCTTCAACTCAAATCCGACTGAAGTCCGGAACCTCCCAGACCTGACGGCTCAGCGCCCACCGCTCATGCCATAGCGCTGGGCCAGGCGGGCCACAGTGCCGCGCTGGATCAGGCGGTTCAGGGCTTCGTTGATGGCGGCGAGGCGCCAGGGTGAGCCGGGGGAGACCAGGCATTGCGTGTCGGTGATCGAGAAGCTGCGGTGGCTGATGTGGAAGCGCTCGCGTTCTTCAGGGAAGCGTTTGAAGTAGCCGGCGATCTCCACCTCGGACGTGATCAGCGCATCGGCCATGCCCAGGCGCAGGCGGCGGAACAGCAGCTCGACCTGGCGCTCGTCCAGGCGGGTGACCTGGCCGCTTTCAAACGCGGCCTGCAGCTGCGGGAATTGGTAGCCCAGCAGCACGGCGATGCGCTTGCCTTGCAGGTCGGCCAGGCTGTCGAAGGGCAGGGGTTGGGCCGCCAGCGACACCACGCGCTCCACCTGGGGCACGACGGGGACGGTCCAATGCGGGCCGGCCACGGGAATCCAGTGCGGGCTGTAGTAACAGGCGATGTCGGCCTCGCCGCCCATCACCGTGCTCTCCATGCGTCGCCGCGCGACCAGCAGATGCCGGGCCTCGGTGCCCAGCTCGGCGGCGATCAGATCGCCCAGGTCTTTGAGAAAGCCGCCGCTCAGCCGGTTGGGCGGGCTGATGCTGAGCAAAGGGTAGGCCATGGCCTCGGTGTGAGCCACGCGCAGGGCGGGCTTGGCGGGGGCCGAGGCCGCGGTGGCCTGGGCGGCGTCGGCCTGCGGCCCCGCACAGGCCATGGCGCTGAACCAGAGGCCGAACTTCAAGACGTGTTGCAGTCTTCGCATCAGTCCCGGCTCCACAAGCCCTGCGAGCCGCGCCGCACCTGGGCCAGCAACTGCGTCAGCTGAGTCTCTCGCTCGCCCAGCGGCAGGCTGGGCCAGATGGCCTCTCTCAGCGCCGCTTCTCCAGCCGTGTTCAGCACCAGCCAGGCGGTCAGCAGAGGGGCGGCCAGGCCGCCGCTGCAGGTGGCCACCGGGCCATGGGCATGGAAGGCCTCCTGTTCCAGCACCCGCACGCCGGCCTCCAGCAGCCAGGGCCGAGTGGCGGCATCACAACAGGCCGGGCTGTCGCCCAGCAGCCCCAGGCGCGCCAACAGCAGGCTGCCGGAGCCCAAGGCACCGAGTTGCTGGCGCAAGGGGTCCAGCTGCAGCCGGTCCAGCAAGGCCGAGTTCTCGGCCACGGCGCGGTTGTAGAGGCCGCCGACAAAGAGCACGGCCTCGGCCTCGTTGGCCCATTCCAGCGGGCGCTGCAGCGGCTGTTGCAGGCCATGCAAGGAGCTGAGCATGGTGCCCGGCCCACACAGCTCGGCGCTCCAGCCGCGGGGGCGCAGCTGGTTGAGCAGGGCCAGGGGGATGAAGGCGTCCAGCTCCTGGAAGCCGTCGAAGCAGACCAGGGCCACCCGCGTGGCGCCGGGTGCGTTCAGACCGGAGGGGGTGACTTCACGCATGGCCCGATTGTGAACCCGGGGTTACATTGCGCGCCACTCCCGGCGTTTGTGCGCCGGCTTCCGGCTCCTTGTGGGCCCTTTTTTGTTGCCGTTTTGGTTTGTCACCCATGTCCGCCATTCCCTTGAATCCGCCCCTGGCCGTCCCCATCGACACCCGCCGCTGGGCCTGGTTGCCGCCGGTTGGCAGCTGGGGCTACTACGCCCTTCTGTCCGCCATCGGCATGTTGCTGCTGGGCCCCTTGGGTGGCATCGCCGCGGCCTTCATGAACTTCTCCATCGGCTTCTATGTCGGCGGCCAGGTGCTGGCCGGCATCCTGGGCTCGGTGGTCACCTACGGCTACGGCGCCGAGGGCAAGCATGGCGCCAACTACATCCAGACCACGGCCGCGTCCGTGGCCGGCATGATGGCCATGAGCACCCTGATCCAGGCCATGGCCTGGATGGGCATGCCTGAAGTGCCGGCCTGGCAACTGGTCACCTACATGCTGTGCATCGGCATGATGGCCGCCGGCATCGGCATGCTCTACACGCCCATCCTGGTCGAGCGCATGCAGCTGACCTTTCCCTCGGGTCTGGCGGTCGCCAACATCCTGCGCGCATTGACCGATCCGGTGCTGCTCAAGCAATCGGTGTCGCGCCTGTTCGGTGGCATGGGGGCAGGCCTGATGGGCGGCATTGGCGCGGCCAAGCTGGCTTTTCTCGGCGCGATCGAGCTGTCGGCTTCCACCTTCGGCGCCGGCCTGATCGTCGGTGCCCGGGTCGGCATTCCGGCCATCGTCGGCGGTGGCATCTTCTGGGCCTTGGCGCCTTATTTCGTCAGCATCGGTTGGCTGAAGGAGGGTGAGCCCTTCCGCAAGATTGCCTTTTTGATCGCCCTGGGCCTGATCCTGGGTGCGGCCATCGTGGACCTGAGCCTGATCTTCTGGCGTGTCGCCCGCCGCCTGAGCCAGCCGGGTGAGCGCATCGTCGTGCCCGAGGAACAGCGCACCGGCCCGCGCGCCAGCCTGCCGCGCCTGCTGGCCTGGGTGGGCGTCTGGACCGTGGCCACCATCGTCTGCGGCGTGCAGTTCTTCAACGAGCCCCTGGGTTACATGATCCTGGCCGTGGCCCTGGTCTATCTGTTCGTGATCGTCAACGGCATCTCCCTGGGCCTGACCGATTCCAACCCGATCTCCAGCGCCTTTGTCGTCACCGTGCTGATCCTGGCCAGCATCGGCCTCAAGGACCCGATGCTGGGCCTGATGGCGGCCATGGTGGTGTTCGTCTCGGCCAGCGTGGCCGGCGATATGCAGCAGGACCGCTCCACCGGCTGGCGCCTGGGCTCCAACCGGACCCTGCAGTTCCGCTTCCAGGTGGCCGGCCTGCTGCTGGGCTCGGTGCTGGCCGTGGCCGTGGCCAAGTTCTTCATGACCGCCTACCCGGTGCTGCAGCTGGACCAGACCGTGATGAGCGCTGACCAGGCGCCCGCGCAATGGACCTCGGCCATGACCTACAAATTCGTCGGTGCCCTGCGCAGCCTGACCGAGCCCAAGCCCTACCAGACGCAAGCCATCCTGATCGGCGTGCTGATCGGCTTCGCGACCGAACTGCTGCGCAAGATCATCAAGGCCAACAAGAGCTACCAGCGTTTCGCGGCCGGCAGCAAGGCCGGCTTCGCCACCGATTTCATGCTCGATGCGGTGGTGCTGCCCAGCCCCTACGCCTCGTCCTTCGGCGGCTTTGTCAATCTGCACACCTCGATGTGGTTTGCCGCCGGCGGCGTGATCTCCAGTGCCATCAACACCCTGGCGCCCAAGCCCAAGGCCGGTGAAGAGCAGCTGCCCGATGACATGAGCAGCACCTCCCTGGTCGGCGGTGGCCTGATCGCCGGTGACGCCCTGGCCGCGCTGGGCCTGGGCCTGGCGGGCATGGCGGCGGTGCTGGGTTGATCGGCCGTGGCTGAGCTGTCACCCGCCGAAGTGGCGCGTGTTCGCGCCCTGGTCGAGCGCGCCGATGAGCAGGCCGATGAGGGCGAGTTCGAGGCCGCGCTGGACCTGTTCGAGCAGGCGCTGGAACTGCTGCCCGAGCCCTGGTCTGCCCATGCGCAGGCGCAGACCCTCTTGTTCTCCATCGCCGACATGCAGTTTCTGCTGGAGGACTTTGAAGCCAGCGGCGACACCTTCGGCGCCTTGCTGGCCAGCTTCGAGTCGGCCCGGGCTGAGCCCTTGCCGCAGCTGCGCCTGGGCCAATGCCTGCTGGAGCAGGGCCGGGAGGCCGAGGCACTGCCGCATCTGCAAGCGGTGCTGAAAAGCGCGGGCGAGCAGGCTTTCCGTTATGAGGATCCGAAGTACCTGGCGCTCGCTCGACGCCCTTGAAGGCTCGGGTCTTCGGACGCGCATGGCGGGCACGCACCGCCGGTGACTTTTGGCAAGGCACGCCGGCCTGGACACACTCCGGCGTCCCTGGCTGAAACACGGTGCCTCTGTCCATGAATCTCACCCGCGCTTCCATCCTGAAACGGCTTCGGCCCGGCAGCCTGACGGTGCTGGTGCTCGCCTGTGCCGCTGCCAGCTTCCCTGCCCACGTGGTGGCCCAGGAGAAGCCGGCCCATGAACAGCAGGCCCGGCTGCCCCGGGTGAGCGAAGCCCTGCAGCTGGACATGCAGACCGAACGCCTGGTGGGCGAACAGGCCCGCAACCCGGCGGAGGCTGTGTTGCGCGTGCCGCTGCGGCAACAGCTCCTGCTCGACCCGCAGGGCCGCTACCGGCTGGAGACCGACAGCGTCTACCCCGGCCCGATCCGGTTTCAGTTTCTGGAGCTCGGCCTGCCCGAGGGCGTCAGCACGGTCGACCTCCTGAAGTGGCGGCAAGGCCTGGCCATTTCTCGCCTGCCGGCTGCGGTCGCCCGCGAGCGCTGGGCCGATCACGAGTTTCTGGTCCCGGCCTGGCTGCTTCAGCGCTTGAGCGCGGTGCGCGGCGAGCCGGCCGCTGACGGCAGTCTGGCCTTCACGGACGCTGCCGGTCGGCCGGCACGGCTGGCCGTGGACGGTGCCAGTGGCCGGGTGCTCTGGGCCCGCAGCGCGGGTCGGCGCTATGAGTACAGCGACTACGAAACCCTGTCCGGCGGGCTGCAGCAGCCGCGCCGCATCAGTGAGCAGCGTGGCGAGGCGCCGGCCTGGGTCTGGCAGGTCCAGGCCGTGGCGGCGCCCAACACCAAGCCGGCGGCCTACGCCCTGCCGGCCGGCTACAGCGACGCGCCCGCCGATGCAGCGGGCCTGCGTGCCACACCGCTCGGTGGCGGCAGCTACCGGGTCGATGGCTTGAGCAGCGGGTATCACAGCAGTTTCAGCATCGGCAGCCAGGGCATCGCTGTCTTCGACGCGCCGGTCAGTCCGGCCGAGGCGGCCTCGGTTCGCGCGCTGATCGAACAGCTGGCGCCCGGGCGCAAGGTCAGCCATGTGGTGCTCTCCCATGCCCACCGCGACCACATCGCCGGGCTGCCGGCCTATCAGGCCGATGCACCACAGGTGCTGGTCGGCCCCGAGGCGCGCCAGGCTTTGCGGCGCCAGCTGGGCAGCGCCTGGGCCGCCTGGGACGAGCGCGTACAGGAACTGCAGGGCCCGCAGGCGCTCGATCTGGGCGACCGCCGCGTGCAGCTCTGGCCCCTGGCCAGCCGCCATGCCAGCGATATGGTGGTCGCCTACGACAGCCAGTCTCGGGCCTTGTTTCAGGGCGATCTGTTCTACATCCCCGAGCTCGGCCCGGTGCCTCCGGCCTTCGCCACGGGCCAGGAGCTGCTGGACCTGATTCAGGCCCAGAAGCTGGATCCGGCCTGGATCGTCGGCGTGCACGGCCGCTCGGGCACCCTGGCCGAGCTGCGCCAGGCCTTGGCGCTGCGCGCGCAGGGCATTCGTCAGCAAGGGCGGGGGTTCGGGGCGCCTTGATCGGTGCCTTGGCAGCCGTGTTGGTGGGCGCAGGCCCTGGCAATGCGCAACAGGCTCACATCAGAATCCGCTGCAGGTTCCAGTTCGCGGCAAGGCCCGTCCACAGCGCGAACACCGAGATGTAGGCGACGCAGACACCTGCGAGCTTCACGCCCGTCAGCCATGGCCTGCCCTGGTAGATGCGCTGCAGCGTCACCGCGCTGAAGGCCAGCACCACGGCCGCCAGTGAGCCCCCGCTGATCCAGGCCACACCTGGAAACCAGCGCGCCAGCAGCACCTGGGCCGTGATCAGGGGCAGCATGAAGCTGTGCAGATGAAGTGAGGCGACCATGTGCAGGCCAAAAGCCTGCTTGCGTGGCCAGTACACCAGCAGCAGGAGCAGCGCCAAGGACGGCGGCATGGCCAGGAACACGGCCTGGCGAGTCATCTGGTTGTTGCTTCTGCGAGCCTGCTCCAGATCCTTCAGCAGCTCGGGGTCGGCCGAGATCCGCCGCTGCCAATAGACACAACGCTCGGCAGGCAGGCTTTCGCAAACGAAGCGCCCGTCCTTCACGCCGATCTTGGCATGGACGAAGGACACTTGATCGGTCGGTTTCTCATGGGCTGGCCGAACCCAATGCACCAGCCCCACGCAAAGCAGGCAGATGCTCAGGAACAGACGCAGCGGTGTGAGGTAGCGCCGCCTTTGCCCGGCCAGGTAGGCCAAGGTCAAATGGCCGGGGCGAAGCAGGCCGCGCATCGTGCGCCACAAGGCCCCTTCCGTCGCCAGCAGGTGCCCCCCGTACTCCTTGGCGAAGTCCGCCAGCGTAGGCACGCGTAGCGCGGTCTCCTGACCGCAGGCCGGGCAATACGCCGGTTGAGGATCGGGCAGGGTCTCCTGGCAATTCGGGCAGGTGTCGCCGCGCGGGTCGGCAGCCACGGGTTCGGCGTTTGCGGTCGTCATAGGGGCGCGATCATAGGGTCACGCGCCCGCTTGGCTGCGGCCGGGCCTCAGTCCTCCAGCAGACTCCTGAGCATCCAGGCCGTCTGTTCATGCACGGTCAGGCGTTGGGTGAGGAGGTCGGCGCTGGGCTCGTCGCTGGCTTTGTCGACGGCGGCGAACAGGCTGCGCGCGGTGCGAGCCACGCCTTCATGGCCCTCCACCAGGATGCGCACCATCTCCAGGGCTTTGGGCGGTTGGGTCGGGGCGTCGGGCAGGCTGCTGAGCTGGGCGAACTGGGCGTAGGAGCCCGGCGCCACATGGCCCAGCGAGCGGATGCGCTCAGCGATCGGGTCGACCGCGTTCCACAGCTCGGTGTACTGGGCCATGAACATGGTGTGCAGGGTGTTGAACATCGGCCCGGTCACATTCCAGTGGAAGTTGTGCGTGGTCAGGTACAGCGTGTAGGTGTCGGCCAGCAACTTGGACAGACCGGCGGCAATGGCAGCACGGTCCTTCTCGCTGATGCCGATGTTGATGCTGGTGCCGGCAGCGGACTTGGCGATGGACTTCTTGGCCATGGCGACTCCTGTTCAGAGAGGAAGGGGAAGGGTGAAACCGGGCGCTTCAGCGGCCCTGGCTTGCGGACACTATAGAGCCGTCAGAAGGCGGCCGTGTTGCTGCACCTCATGCATGAAGCGACGGCCGAGAAGCCGGCCCTCGCTCAGCTTTCGCGCCGCGCGGTCTGCGCCGCTTGAGGCAGGGCCACCGCCAGCGGGTGGCGGGCGCCAGCCTGGGCAATCACGGCCTCACGCAGTCCCGCCATGTCCTTGAGATTGAGCGGCAGCCAGAACCAGCGGGATTGGCCATCCACCTGCAGGCGCAGATGCGGCCACAGCAGGTAGCGGGCCGGCTCCACCGCGGCAATGTCGGACCAGGCGATGCGGCGCCAGCGGCCCCAGCTGTCAAAGCTGCGCAGGCCCTCGGACGTGACGGAGAAGCGGCAGATGGCCACCGGAATGCTGACAATGAGCCCGCACAGCAGGCCCATGGCCAGGTTCAGCAGCAGATCGGGTTTGCGCAGCGGCTCGCCGGTGACGAGGGCATGGCCCACGGCCACGGCCATGACACCGGCGGTGGTCAGCGCGGTTTGCTGGCGCCAGATGGGAAAGAAGGCGTAACGGAAGTCCAAGACGGGTTCAGGATCAGAGCATTGAAGCGGCGAATTGTGGGCCGCCGGGCTCGGGCGGCGCAGCGGGATTGCCCGCAGGCGCCGGCAGTCCCGACCGGCTTTGCCGCAACAGGCCCCGGCTCACGCAGGCCTGCGGGGCGCTCAGCAGTTCACCGAGCTCAGCCAGCTCGGCGCAGGCGGCGCTGGCGCTGAGGCCCACCCAGGTGTTGCGGCCCGCGCGCTTGGCCATGTAGAGGGCCTGGTCGGCCAGGCTGACGACCTGCTGCCAATCCAGGCGCTCGGCCTGGCTGGGGATGAAGGGCAGGGCGGCGAAGCCGACCGAGCAGCTCAGGGCCAGGGTCGCATCGGCTGCGATGGCAAAGGGCTGTTGGGCCACGGCCGCGCGGATGCGCTCGGCGAACTGCGGGCCGGCCTCGGCGTCCACGCCGCGCGCCACGACCAGGAACTCCTCACCGCCCCAGCGCACCAGATAGTCCGATTCGCGGCAGGCGCGGCGCAGGCGCTCGCGCATCTGCACCAGCACCGCATCGCCGGCCGGGTGGCCCCAGTCGTCGTTGACCTGCTTGAAGTGGTCGATGTCGACCAGCAGAAAGACCAGGTCCGACTCGGTCGGGCGTGGCCGTTCGGGCTGGCGCCGCCAGTCCTGATACAGGCGCAGGCATTGCGCCACCTCGGCGGCCAGGTGTTGCTCGAGAAAGCGGCGGTTGCGCAGGCCGGTCAGCGGGTCGGTCAGGCTGATGTCCTTGAGCGATTGGTAGGCGCGTTCCAGCTCCTGGTTCTTCTCCAGCACTTCCGCCTGGGCCTGGTGCAGATGGCCCAGGGTGCTTTCCAGGCGGCGGTAGTTGCGCGTGTTTTCCAGCGCGATCGAGCCGTAGGCGGCCAGGCTGCGGAAGATCAGGCGCTCGCGGTCGGCGTAGGCGAAGGCCTGGCTGGACTGGATGGACATCACGCCCAGCACCCGGTCATTGGCCAGCAGGGGCATGAACATGGAGCTCAGGGTCGGCTGCGTGCCCGGGGCCAGGTGCTGCGGCGTGTCCGGGCTGATGTCGCGGAACAGCTCACAGCGCTCGCGGGCGCAACGTGCCGCCTGGGACTGCGGCGAATCGCAGGGAATGGCAAAAGGCGTGATCGGCCGGCCGTTCTCGGTGCCGTAGGCCAGGCGCAGTTCCTGAGCCGCCTCGTCGAGCAGGTAGACGGCGAAATGGTTGGCCGTCAGCAGGCCGTGGACATTGCGGTCCAGGGTGGCGTAGACCGCCTGCTCCTGCAGATGGGCGGTGATCTCCTGGCCGATCAGGCTGAGCTTTTCCAGCGTCGCGCCGGTCTGGCTGAGCAGCTCGGCGCGTTCGGCCGAGGCCGCGGCCAGCTGGCGCAGATGCTCGCTCTCGGCTGCCGTGCGTTCGGCCTGAAAGCGCGCCTCCATGGACATCAAACGCTTGCTGACGTCCTGCTTGTGCACGCTTTCGCTGGCCGCGCGCGCCCGCCCGGCGTAGTGATAGGCCTGCAGGCCATCGCCGAGCCGCGCGTACTCGCTGGCAATGGCGTCGAACACCGCGGGCGGCACATTGTGCTGGGCCTCGGGCGCGTACACGGCCAGGGACCGCCGCAGGTAGTGCAGGCTGGCGCTGGCCTCCTGCATGCCGGACGGTGGTGGCAGGGTGTGGCGCTCATGCAGGGTGGCCAGCACGCGCAAGGCCTCGCAGTGGTGATAGGCCAAGTGGCTGGGCTGGGCCAGGGCCAGGGCTTTCTCGGCCGTGGCCATGGCCTCTTCGGCACGCCCCAGCTCGGACAGGCAGAGCGCGGCCACGCACATGGCATTGAGGCGCAGGTCCAGGCTGCGCGGGATGGGCCCCGGCGCCTCCAGGCGCAGGGCGGTGGCCAGGGCGGCTTCGGGCTGCTTCAAGTCGCGTTGCAGCTCGGCCAGGTACACCAGACCCAGGCTGTAGGCGCGTGAGCTTTGCAGCGGTGCCAGCAGGGCCAGGCCTTCGTTGAGGGACTGCTGCGAGGCCTCCAGCTCGCCCAGCCGGCATTGCACGGTGCTCACCTGCAACAGAGCCAGGCCCTGCACCAGCGGCCAGCCGGTCGGCCGCGCGCGGCTCAGGCTGCGCTGCATCCATTCCATGGCCTGGGCGTCGTCGCCGAGGTTGGAGAAGGCCACGCCCATGGTCGTCAGCGTCAACGCAATCTGGCGCAGCAGGCCGGCGCGGGTCAGCTCGGTGACGGTGTGGCTGCAGGCCTGAAACACCGTGCGGAAGTCCGAGCGTTGCAAGGCCTCGAAGGCCAGAAACTCGTTGCACAGCACATGCAGCGCCGGGTGCAGGGCTTGGGCCAGGCGTTCGCGCACATGCAGGCTCCACTGCGCGGCGGCGGCCGGGCCATCCTGGCGCAAGGCTGCATGGGCCAGGCAGAGCTGGGCAAACTCCAGGCGGAAATCGTCGTCGCAGCCCACGGCCACGCTGGCCGCGGCATCGAGCTCGCGGCAGCGCAGGGCCAGGTCGTAGCGGTCGCCAGCGATCTGGGCCAACAGCAGATGGGCATCGGACAGCACCCGCATCTCGCCCTGCTGGCGCGCCAGCTCCACCACCTGACGCGCTTGCGCCTGGGCCGCGTCCAGCTCGGCGAACAGCCACAAGCACTCGGCCTGCAAGAGCTGCAAGCGCAGGCGCAGGCCCGCGGCCGTGGCGCCGGAGTTCAGCGCATGGTTGGCTGGGGCATCCTGCAGCTCGCGCAGCAGCTGATCCGCCAGCTGTTGCGCGCGCCGTGTCTGTCGCTCGCGCAGATGCCAGGCCAGGGCCACGCGGTCCTGCAGGCAGGCGTTTGCGCCGGCCGCATGGAGGCGGGCTTCCAGCTCGGCAAAGTCATCGTCGGTGAGGATCAGATGCATGGCGCGCATTCTGTCAGCCTGCAGCGGCCAAAACGAAGGGCTCGCCGGTCAAGCGAGCCCTTCTTGCTGTGCATCAATGCCGCTTTCGCGGCACGGCGTTCATTCAATGTGGCTGGTTGTGCGTGAACTGCAGCAGCATGCCCAGGCCGGCGGCGGCGCCGCCGCAATGGATGGCCAGTCCGGCCAGCAGGCGCAAGCTTCGGCGCATCTTCAGGTCCATGGCTGACTCCTTGCTTCAGCGGCGGCCGAGCTCGAAGCGGTCCAGGTTCATCACCTTGGTCCAGGCCGCCACGAAGTCGTGGATGAACTTCTGCTGGCCATCGGCGCTGGCGTAGACCTCGGCGTAGGCGCGCAGCACCGCGTTGGAGCCGAACACTAGGTCGGCGCGGCTGGCGCTGAACTTCAGCGCGCCGCTCCGACGGTCGCGGCCCTCGAAGCGCTCGTCACTGGCGTCGCTGGCCTTCCAGGCCGTGCCCATATCGAGCAGATTGACGAAGAAGTCATGGCTGAGCACGCCGACGCGCTCGGTGAACACGCCCTGGGTGCCGCCGTCGAAGTTGGCGCCCAGCACGCGCAGGCCACCGATCAGCACCGTCAGCTCCGGTGCCGTCAGCGTCAGCTGCTGGGCACGGTCGATCAGCAGCGCTTCGGTCGGCGCGCCGACCGGGCCGCGTCGGTAGTTGCGGAAACCATCGGCCAGCGGCTCCAGCACGGCGAAGGACTCCACATCGGTCTGGTCCTGGCGGGCATCGACCCGGCCCGGCGCGAAGGGCACCTCAACCTTGACGCCGGCCGCCTGCGCCGCCTGCTCGACGCCGACCACGCCGGCCAGCACGATCACATCGGCCAGCGAGGCGGTGCCGGCCGCTTTCTGGATCTCGACCAACTTCGGCAGCACCTGCACGGCGCGTTGGTTGACGGCCCAGTCTTTCTGCGGCGCCAGGGCCAGGCGGGCACCGTTGGCGCCGCCGCGCTTGTCGCTGCCGCGGAAGGTCGAGGCCGAGGCCCAGGCCACCGAGACCAGCTCGCTCACCGACAGGCCTGCAGCCGCGATGCGCGCCTTCAGATCGGCAATATCGGCCGCCGTGGGCTGGTGCGTGGCCGCGGGCAGGGGGTCTTGCCAGATCAGGTCTTCCTTCGGCACTTCCGGGCCGAGGTAGCGGGCTTTCGGACCCATGTCGCGGTGGGTCAGCTTGTACCAGGCGCGGGCAAAGGCCTCGGCAAAAGCTTGCGGGTTCTCATGGAAGCGCTTGGAGATGGCACCGAAGGCCGGGTCGAAGCGCAGCGTCAGGTCGGTGGTCAGCATGGTGGGCTTGTGGAACTTGCCCGGGATGTGGGCGTCCGGAATGATCTCGGGCGCATCCTTGGCCACCCATTGCTTGGCGCCGGCCGGCGAGTGCGTCAGCTCCCATTCGTACTTGAAGAGGTTTTCGAAGAAGTTGTTGCTCCACTGCGCCGGCGTGGTGGTCCAGGTCACTTCCAGGCCGCTGGACACGGTGTCCTTGCCATGGCCGCTGCCGAAACTGCTCTGCCAGCCCAGGCCCTGGGCCTCGAGGCCGGCGGCTTCGGGTTCGGGGCCTTTGTGGTGCTCGGGGGCAGCGCCGTGGGCCTTGCCGAAGGTGTGGCCGCCGGCGATCAGGGCGACGATTTCCTCGTCGTCCATGGCCATCCGGTTGAAGGTGATGCGGATGTCATGGGCCGCGGCCAGGTAGTCGCCGCTGGCATTCGGGCCTTCCGGGTTCACATAGATCAGGCCCATGTGGGTGGCGGCCAGGTTGGCGTCCAGTTCACGCGGGCTGGCGCCGGCGTGGAAGCGCTTGTCATCGGCCAGCCACTTTGTCTCGGCGCCGAAGTTGACGTCCTGATCCGGTTCCCACACATCCTCGCGGCCGCCGGCAAAGCCAAAGGTGCGGAAGCCCATGCTTTCCAGCGCCACATTGCCGGCCAGGATGAAGAGGTCGGCCCAGGAGATGCTCTGCCCGTATTTCTGCTTGATGGGCCAGAGCAGGCGGCGCGTCTTGTCGATGTTGACGTTGTCGGGCCAGCTGTTCAGCGGTGCGAAGCGCTGCTGGCCACGGCCACCACCGCCGCGGCCGTCCAGGGTGCGGTAGGTGCCGGCCGCGTGCCAGGCCATGCGCACCATCTGCGGGCCGTAGTGGCCGAAGTCGGCCGGCCACCAATCCTGGCTGTCGGTCATCAGCTGGACCAGATCGGCCTTGAGCGCGTGGTAGTCCAGCTTCTGGAAGGCCTCGGCGTAATTGAACTGCTCACCCAGCGGGTTGGACTTGGCGGAATGCTGGTTCAGCAAATCCACGCGCACCTGCTTGGGCCACCAGTCGCGGTTGCTGGTGCCGCCGCCGGCGACGTGGTGGAAGGGGCATTTGCTTTCGGTGGACATGGCGCTTCTCTCCTGAGTGAGGGGGTGGCTGGGATGGAAGGACTTTAGTTTTCCTCTATCAAATTCGCCAATTGAATAGTTCTAACCTGTGGATAGGCAAAACCTTGCTCGCCCTGACCCGCGCGCGTCCATTGGCTGAAGAAGGCGAAGAACCATGTCCCGGGGATGGAGGTCTTCGCTGTTCCGCTGGCGCCGCTGCATGGGCGATCTTGGGGTGGCACTGGCGTGGGCCTGCCGACGCGCGCGCCGCCACGCGG
This sequence comes from Roseateles sp. GW835-FHT13E02, assembly GCF_058794035.1. Classification (NCBI taxonomy): domain Bacteria; kingdom Pseudomonadati; phylum Pseudomonadota; class Betaproteobacteria; order Burkholderiales; family Sphaerotilaceae; genus Roseateles; species Roseateles sp. GW835-FHT13E02. The sequence goes on along the minus strand of NZ_JBXAGJ010000003.1, from coordinate 40,355 downwards.
CGGCATCAAGCCAGGGCTGAAGCGGCGGCAGCCGTGGCCCGCGCGTCGGCCCGGGCCAGCTCCAGGCCCAGCAGGGCGCGCTTGCGCTGCGGGCCCCAGCGGTACTCGCCGAACTCCGCATTGGCGCGGATCACCCGGTGGCAGGGGATCAGGCAGGCGATCGGATTGGCCGCCACGCAGCTGGCCACCGCCCGCACCGCCTGCGGCGCGCCGGCCAGCCGGGCCAGCTGGGTGTAGCTCAAGACCTGACCCTCGGGGATCTGCAGCAGCGCCTGCCAGACCTTGAGCCGCAGCGGCGTGCCGCTGAGCGCCAGGCCGATGGGCTGGCGGGGCTGCAGACCGGACAGGCGCCGCTGCAGCTCCTCGGCCAGCGGCCGCAGTGCGCTGTCATCGCGTTGCCAGACGGCCTGGGGCAGCTGCTGGGCCGCAGCCTCGGCCAGCGCCTCGGGGGATTCGTCCTGCAAAAAGCTCAGCTGGTGCAGGCCGCGCGCGCTGGCCGCCAGCCAGACCGGGCCGAGCAGGCTGTCCACCACGCTCCACTGCATCTGCAAGCCCTGTCCGGCCTGCTTGAACTGGCCCGGCGTCATGCCGTCGACGCTGAGAAAGAGGTCGTGCAGGCGCGAGGGCCCCGAGAGCCCCGCCGCCAGGGCCGCGTCTAGCACCGGCTCGGCGGCGCGCAGGCTGGCCTTGGCCCGCTCCAGGGCCAGGGCCTGCTCGAACTCCTTGGGCGTGACACCGGCCAGCTCGACAAAGCGGCGCTGGAAATGAAACTGGCTCATGCCCGCGGCCTCGGCCAGGGTTTGCAAGGGCACGGGGCCCTGGCTCAGTTGTTCCAGGGCCTGGCGGACACGGTCGTAGTGGGGGCGGTTCATGGCCTCAGTGTGCCGGGGGCCGCGGCGGGCGGCCACCCGCTTCTTGCGCCCCGGCCCTGACCTGCTCAGATGGCGGCAGCCGCATCACCGCCGTCCGCCGCGGCCGGGCCCTGGGCCTCGGGTGCTTGCAAAGGCAGGCAGAGGACGAAGCAGCAGCCCGGCCCGGGCGTGGGGTCCAGGCTGAGGCTGCCGCCGAGCAGGGAGCTGACGATGTTGTGGCTGATGGACAGGCCCAGGCCGCTGCCGCCCTGGCCGAATTTGGTGGTGAAGAAAGGCTCGAAGATGCGCCCGGCATGGGCCGGGCTGATGCCCACGCCGTCGTCGCGGAAGCGCAGCTCGGCGCGGCCGTCCTTCAGCAGCCGGGCGCTCAGCCGCATCAGGCCGCCGCGGCGGGCGCCGAAGCCGTGCAGCATGGCGTTGTTGACCAGATTGCTGAGCACCTGGCCCAGGGGGCCGGGAAAGCTGTTGAGCAGGATGCCCTCGGGCACGTCCAGCTCCAGCTTGTGGCCTTGCTTGCGGATGCTGGCCTGCAGCGTGGCGGTGACCTGCTCGCAGAGCACGGCCAGGTCGAAGAGCCGGCGCTGCTCGGCCGTGCGGTCCACGGCCACCTGCTTGAAGCTGGTGATCAGCTCGGCCGCGGTTTCCAGGCCCTGCATGATGAGCCGGGCCACCGAGCGGGTTTCGCCCAGATAGGCCTCCAGCTCGCTGCGACGCAGCTCCTTGCTGGCGGCGGCGCGCTCGATCTCCTGGGTGCGCTGGTCCAGGGTGCTGGCCATCAGCAGGCTGTTGCCCAGCGGGGTGTTCAGCTCGTGGGCGATGCCGGCCACCAGGGCGCCCAGGGCGGCCAGCTTCTCCTGCGCCACCAGCTGGCTTTGCGCCTGCTGCAGGCGGCGGTAGGCGATGGCGTTGTCCAGGGCGATGGCGGCAAAAGCATTGAGCGAGCGGAAGATCATGCGCTCATGCTCGCCGTAGGCCTGGGCCTGGGGCGACTGCACGGTCACCACGCCCAGCAGGCGCTCCTGGATCAGCAGGGGCGCGAACATGGCGCTGAGCGTGCGCATGGTGCCGGGCACCTGGCTGGGGTCGCTGCCGTCTTCGGCCAGCTGGATGGACAGCTCGCGCCGCTCGCGCGCGCAGCGGGCGGCGTTGGAGCTGGGGTTGTCGAGGGCGATGTGGTCGGGCGGCAGGGGCTGGCCGTCTTCCAGGCCGAAGACCGAATTGATGCCCTCGCCCTCCTCGTCCAGCAGGTAGATCTCGAAGCCGCGCGCATCGAGCAGGGCCGGGATGTGGCGGCTCAGTGCCGCAAAGATCGAGGCCATGTCCAGATGCCGGGTCAGCTCCAGGCCGATCTGGCCCAGCTTCTCCAGCGTGCTGCTGTTGCGCTGCATCAGGGCGGCGCGCTGGCGCTCGGCCTCGGCCAGCTGCTGCAGATGCTGGGACTCGGTGCGGGCGTTCTCGTTGAGGTGATGCAGCTGCAAGGCCTCGACCCGATCGGCCGAGCTGCGGCTGAGCATGCTGGCGCGCGCGCTGGCGGCCTGCTGGCTGGTCTCGAAGGCCTCGCGGTAGCGGCCCGTGCCGGCGTAGGCCAGGGCCAGCGCCTCCAGCAGCTCGGCGCTGTCCTTGTAGCCGGCGATGGATTTGGCCCGCTCGCGCGCCAGCTCCAGCTGCTGCACGGCCTGGGCCTGGCCGGCCGCCCCCTGCGATTGCTGGGCGATCTGGGCCAGCACCATGCGCAGCTCGACCTCGGCTTCGGCGGCGCCGCTGAGCTCGGCCACGGCCAGGTCCTCGCGCGCCATGGCTTCGGCGGCCTCGCAATCGCCGAGCAGCAGCAGGGCGCGGGCATGGCCGCGCCGGGCATTGCGTTGCAGGTCGAGGTAGCCACCGGGGTGGGCTTGCAAGGCCTTGAAACAGTCCAGCGCCTTGTGACCTTCGCCCAGGTCCAGGGCCAGCAGGCCTTGGTAGCTCAGGCAGACCGCGTAATTGCGCGAGTCGGGCTGCGGCGCAAAGATCTGCGTGCCCTCGTCGAGCAGGCTGCGTGCCAGCTCCAGCCGGCCCAGGCGGCGCAGGGTTTCACCCATCTGCATCAGGCAGCCGCCGAGGCTGGCCGACCAGCCCGAGGCGCGCGCCATCTGCAGGCCGCGCTCCATCCACTCCAGCGCCGATTCGGGGTCGTTCAAATCGTTGAAAGCGCTGCCCAGATTGCCCAGGGTGTTGATGGTCTCGCGCACATAGCCGGCGTCCTGCAGCGGCTGGATCAGGCTGGAGAAACGCCGCACGGCCAGCTTCAAATCGCGTGCACGCAGGGCGCGGTAGCCCTGGTAGAGCTCGATCAGCACCGCTGCGCTGGCATGCAGACCGCTGAGATCGCTGGGGAAATGCTGGCCCCAGCGCAGCTCGGCGGCCTCGCGGTTCTGCAGGCCGGCGCTGCGCGCCAGGCTGCATTCGAAGATCCACTGGCGGGTGCGGTCGCCGCAGCGCTCGGCCCAGTCCACGGCCTGCTCCAGCGCGGCGCAGCTGGCGGCCATCTGGCCGGCGCCGCTGTGCAGCAGGGACTGCAGCCAGGCGCTGTCGGCACAGGCCAGCAGGTCCTGCGCGGCCTCGGCCTCGGCGTGCAGCAGCCGGGCTTCGAACAGGCCCTCGGCAAAGCGGGCATAGAGGCGCAGCGCGTCCAGCCGGGTCAGGCGCAGGCGGCGCTGCAGGGCGGCGCGTGTGGCCTCGGGCAGCTCGGGCGTGTCGGCCATGGCCTGCTCGGCGGCTTCGGCGCGGGCCAGGGCTTGGGGCGTGTCGCGCTCACGCTCATGCCAGGCCAGGGCCACCCGCAGGGCGCAGCGCTCGGCCGGAGGCAGGGCGGGCTGCTCCAGCTGCGCGCGCAGTTCGGCCAGCACGGCCTCCTGCTCGTAGAGCCGCAGCTCCGAGAGGATGGCTGCCGCGGCCGCTTCGCTCATGACAGGCGCTTCACCCCCGCCAGGCTGCAGCCGTAGACGGCGTTGCGCAGCGCAGCGATGGCCTCGTAGCGGGTGAAGGTCTTGCGCCAGGCCAGCACCACGCGGCGCGTGGGCACCGGCGGCGCAAAGGGCACGAAGCGCAGATGGGTGGGCGGCAGCAGGGGCACGCTGAGCGCCGGCACCACGGTCACGCCCATGCCCGAGGCCACCATGTGCTTGATGGTTTCCAGCGAGCTGCCTTCAAAACTCTTGCGTATGCCCTCGGCGTCGCTGCTGAAACGGGCGAACTCGGGGCAGACCTCGAGCACATGGTCGCGGAAGCAATGGCCGGCGCCGAGCAGCAGCATGGTCTCGCTTTTCAGCTCTTCGGCCGAGACGGACTCGCGCCCGGCGAAAGGGTGGCTGGCCGGCACGGCGATCATGAAGTCTTCGTCGTAGAGCGGCGCCACGGCCAGGCCGGTGTCGGGGAAGGGCTCGGCCATGATGGCGCAGTCCAGCTCGCCGGTGCGCAGCATCTCCAGCAGCTTGACGGTGAAGTTCTCCTGCAGCATCAGCGGCATCTGCGGGTACTGCTCGATGACGTTTTTCACCAGCTCGGGCAGCAGATAGGGCGCGATGGTGTAGATCAGGCCCACGCGCAGGGCGCCGGCCAGGGGGTCTTTGCCGCGTTTGGCAATCTCGTGGATGGCGCTGGCCTGCTCGATCACCGACTGGGCCTGGCGCACGATGTCTTCGCCCAGCGGCGTCACCTTGATCTCGTTGGCGCCGCGCTCGAAGATGCGCACGTCCAGCTCTTCCTCGAGCTTCTTGATGGCCACGCTGAGCGTGGGTTGGGACACGAAACAGGCCTCGGCGGCGCGGCCGAAATGGCGTTCGCGGGCCACGGCAACGATGTAGCGCAACTCGGTCAGGGTCATGCAGGCCATCCTAACTGGAGCCCGCGGCTTGTGCCGGTGATTGGAAGCCCCAGCCTAGCGCAAACCCGGATACAGGCGGCTACACTGCGCGCCAATTGGGGCCTGGCTTTGCGGGCTCCGCCCCCACAGCCCCCGAGGAGCCGCCATGACCGAGCGCAAACCCATGACCTTGCAGCGCCTGCTGGACATGCATGCCAGCGGCGACAAGATCGCCATGCTGACCTGCTACGACGCCGCTTTCGCCACCTTGCTGGACGAAGCGGGCGTGGACGTGCTGCTGGTCGGCGATTCCCTGGGCAATGTGCTGCAGGGCCAGAGCAGCACTGTGCCGGTCTCGCTGGACGAGATGGTCTATCACACCCGCTGCGTCGCCCGCGGCCGCAAGAGCGCCTGGGTGATCGGTGATCTGCCCTTCGACAGCTACCAAAGCTCACCCCAGGAGGCCTGGAAGAGTGCGGCTGCCCTGGTCAAGGCCGGCGCTCACATGGTCAAGCTCGAAGGCGGCGGCTGGACGGCGCCGGTGGTGCGTTTTCTGGTCGAGCGCGGCATCCCGGTTTGCGGCCATCTGGGCCTGACGCCGCAGACCGCCACCATGCTGGGCGGCTACAAGGTGCAGGGCCGCGAGGAAGCGGCCGCCGCGCTGATGAAACAGCAGGCGCGCGAGCTGGTCGAGGCCGGCGCGCAGATGCTGGTGCTGGAGATGGTGCCTTCCGCCCTGGCGGCCGAGCTGACGCAGAGCCTGGGCATCCCGGTCATCGGCATCGGTGGCGGCGTGGCCTGCTCGGGCCAGGTGCTGGTGCTGCACGACATGCTGGATGTGACCCCGGGCCGCCGCCCGCGTTTCGTCAAGAATTTCATGCAGGGCGCGGCCTCGGTGCAGGACGCGGTGCTGCGCTACGTCGCCGCGGTCAAGGCCCAGACCTTCCCGCAGGACGATCTGCACGGCTACTGAAGCCCCGTTTTTCTCTTTTTGCCCGAACCCCATGCAAGTGATCCACACCACCGCCGAGTTGCGCCAGGCCCTGGCCGCGCAGCCGCGCCGCGCCTTCGTGCCCACCATGGGCAATTTGCACGAAGGGCATCTCGATCTGGTGCGCCAGGGCCGTGCGGCCGTGGGCCCTGATGCCCTGGTGGTGGCCAGCATCTTCGTCAACCGCCTGCAGTTCGCGCCGCACGAGGACTTTGACCGTTACCCCCGCACCCTGGCCCGCGATGCCGAGCTGCTGCAGGGCGCCGGCTGCGACCTCGTCTTCGCGCCCGACGAGGGCGAGCTCTACCCCGAGCCGCAGGGCTACAAGGTCCACCCGCCGGCCGAGCTGGCCGACATCCTGGAAGGCCATTTCCGCCCGGGCTTTTTCATCGGCGTCTGCACCGTGGTGGCCAAGCTCTTCAACATCGTCCAGCCCAGCCTGGCCCTGTTCGGCAAGAAGGACTACCAGCAGCTGATGGTGCTGCGCCGCATGGTGGCGCAGATGGCGCTGCCGATCGAGATCCGCGCCGGCGAGACCACGCGCAGCGCCGAGGGCCTGGCCCTGTCCTCCCGCAACGGCTACCTCAGCGATGCCGAGAAGACCGAGGCCCTGCGCCTGAGCCGCACCCTGCGCGAGCTGATCGCCCGCTGGCAGGCCGGCGCGCGCGACCTGGCTGCGCTGGAAGCCGAGGCCCTGCAAAGCCTGCGAGATGCCGGCTGGCAGCCCGATTACCTGACCCTGCGCTGCCAGCATGACCTCAGCCCCGCCCGCGAGGGCCAGGCCCTGGTCGCCCTGGGCGCGGCCAAGTTGGGCACGACCCGGCTGATCGACAACCTCGAGCTTTGACGGCCGCGCCAGGCGCAAGCCCGGCCATCGACCGAGGTCGCCCGTGCTCCGGGTTCCCTCGGTTTTTTTGTGAGTGCGAAGAGTGGGATAATTTCCCACTACTGTTCGCAGGTCGCCCGTTTTCGGCTTTTTGCGCCGCAGCGGCGTGGATACTGCGAGCGCTTCGAGGCAGTCCCTTTTGTTTTTCTCTCCCCCTCTCTCTTCTCTCCCCCTTTCAGCTTTCTGTTTTGAATTGAACCCAAGCACGCAAGCGAGCCCCTGATGAACACCTCCCTGTCTTCCTCCACGACTCTGATGTCCGCCAAATCGGCCCTGACGGCCGCCAGCCTGGGCCTGATGGCTCTCTTGACCGCCTGTGGCGGTGGTTCTGACGGTGGCGATACGCCCGCGCCCAAGCCGAAACCGAACCCGGTCACCACCCCGCCGACCACCACCTGCAGCGCCGCCGGTATCGCCGCCTCCAAGGCCAGCACCGCTGCCGCCACCGTCTGCATGCTGACCAGCAAGGGCGAGATCGTGGTCGAGTTGGAAACCGTCAAGGCGCCCATCACCACCGCCAACTTCCTGGCCTATGTGAAGAGCGGCTTCTACAAGGACACCATCTTCCACCGCGTGGTGCCGGGTTTTGTGGCGCAGGGCGGCGGCTTCGTCTCCGGCGGCGCGGCCAAGGCCGGCGCGCTGGCGCCCATCGCTCTGGAGAACCAGAACGGCCTGTCCAATCTGAAATACACCATCGCCATGGCCCGCACCAGCGCGGTCGATTCGGCCACCAGCCAGTTCTACTTCAACACCGTGGACAACAAGAGTCTGGACTACAGCTCCACCGTGGCCGGCAAGAACGGCTATGCCGTGTTCGGCCGCATCATTTCGGGCAAGGAAACCGTGGACGCCATCAATGCCGAGCCCCAGCTCTACACCGGCGCCGACATGACGGCGACCGAAGTGCTGCTTTACTGGGCCACACAGCTCAAATGAGCTGACTTTCACCCGCAAGGGTAAGCAGTTGTCAGCGCCGTCGGCGGCGCTGCGACCGAGCGCGTTGAGCAGGCACCTTGTTCAGGAGTCTTGCCTCATGCGCTCTTTTGTTTTGCGCCTGGCCGCCGTGGCCACCCTGGTGACCTTGACCGCCTGCGGTGGCGGTGGCGGCGATGGCGACCATTACCGCCCGGACCCGGTGCCCGTGCCGGTGCCCAACCCGAACCCGCGCCCCAACACCAACAGCTGCAGCAACGAGGGCCTGTCCAAATCGGCCCAAAGCCGCTACGCCACCGTCTGCATGCTGACAAGCAGCGGCGAGATCGTCTTCGAGCTCTACACCGAGTACGCGCCGGCCACCGTGGCCAATTTCCTGCGCTATGTGGCCGATGGCCACTTCAACAACACCTTGTTCCACCGCGTTGAGCGCGATTTCGTGATCCAAGGCGGCGGCTACACAAGCGGCATGTACGAGCGCCGCGCGACCTATGGGCCGGTGCCGCTGGAAAGCAACAACACCCTGGCCAATCTGCCCGGCACCCTGGCCATGGCGCGGCGCAGCGAGCCCAACAGCGCCACCAACCAGTTCTTCATCAATGTGAAAGACAATCCGGGCAATGACTACAAGAGCCCGACCCAACCTGGTTACGCCGTGTTCGGGCGGGTCATTTCCGGCATGGCCACGGTCGAGGCCATCAATGCCGTGCCCACCTACTACTACGCCGATGCCGATGTCTCGCGGCCGCGCCAGGAAGTGCTGATCTATTGGGTGCAAAGACTGCAGTAAGCCCCTCGCCGCCCGCGGCCCTGAGCCTGGTGCGCATGCGCCTGCAATGGAGCCGCGCCGAGCTGGCCGCCCTGCTGCGACGCTGGGCGGCTTTTCTCGCGGTGGTGGCCGCCGTGCTGGGCAGTTTCATCAGCACCCTGATCGGCTGGCCGGCCTTGCCCCTGTTCTGGGCCATGCAGGCCGACACACCGCCCACCTTGGCCCTGGCCGCGCTGCTGGGCCATGCCCTGCCGGGCTTGCTGCTGGCTTGGGGCTTGCGCGAGGCCTTGCTGCCGGCCCGTTGGATTCCGTTTGAGCGAGCGCTGCCGCTGCGGCGCACGGACATCTGGCGGGCCGATCTGGGCGTGCTGGCCTTGGCCCTGCTGCCCTGGGCCCTGCTCAACCTCATTTCTTTCGCCGCATGGCGAGCGGCCAGCCCGGCCTGGATGCAGGGCTTGTGGCTGCAGGCCTTGTTGGGCTTTGCCTTCTCCCTGCTGCTCTCGGCCGGGGGCGCGCTGGCCCTGATGCAGCATCGCCGCCGCCCCGGAGCACCCGCCCGGCGCGCACATGCAGCGCCACAGGCCTCGCGCCGTCGGGCCGTGTCGACCTGGACCGCCTTGCTCTGGCTGCCGCTGTGGCGCGGCCCGGCGCGGCCGGTGCTGCATGGATTGCTGGCTGCGCTGCTGGCTTTGCTGCTCTGCCTCGTCGCGGCCTGGCACTTTCCGGTTCATGCAGCCTGGGCGCTGGCCTTCTCCACCTTGCTGACCCAGGGCTTCTGCGCCCGGCTGCAAGCCCAGGCGCGGCAGTGCTACGCGCCGCTGCAGGCGGCCAGCGCCATGCTGCCTGTGTCACCCCAGGCCTGGTCGCTGCGCCTCTATGCCCTGGCCTTGCTGCCGGCGCTGCTGGCCTGGCTCAGCTGGGTGCTGCTGCTGGCGCAGGGCCCCTGGTCGCTGGGGCCGCGCGCCACGCCTGCTTTCTTTGTCGCCGCCCTTGCCGCGCCCGCCTTGGCGCTCTGGCGCCCCGAAAGCCTGAGCCCCGAGGCGCGCGCCGGCCGTTGGCTGCTCAGTTGGGGCATCTGGGTTGCCCTGGCCAGTGAAGTCATTGTCTGAAACCATGCCCGACGCTCCTCATCCCACCGATTTCCGCCTGCAGGTCCGCGCCCTGAGCTTTGCCTACCCCGGCCAGACGCGGCGCGTGGTCGACCTCTGGAGCCAGGACTTCGGCCCCGGCCTGGTCTGGCTGCGCGGCGCCAATGGCACGGGCAAATCCACCCGCCTCAAGCTGCTGGCCGGCGCGCTGGCGCCGCAGTACGGCAGCGCCGAGCTGCAGGGTTGCGATCTCTTGCGGCAGCCCTTGGATTACCGGCGCCAGGTCGCCTTTGTCGGCGCCGAGCCGCCGCCGTTTGAGCATCTGAGCCCGAGCGAGTACTTCGGCTTTCTGAGTGGCTTGTATCCGCGCGCCGACGTGACGGACTGGCAGCAGCACATCGAGGGTTTCGGCCTGCAGCCTTTTCTGGGCCAGCCGCTGCGCAGCCTGTCCACCGGCACGCAGCACAAGGCCGCGCTGGCGGCGGCCCTGGCGCTGAACACGCCCTTGCTGCTGCTGGATGAGCCGCTCAACGCGCTCGATGCCGCCTCGCTTGCGCATCTGCGCCAGGTCCTGGCCCGGGCTGCCGAGGCCCGCGACCGCCTGTTGCTGCTGGTCAGCCATGAGGAGCTGGGTGTGGCGCCGAGCGCCAGCGTCGAACTCTCAGCCTGAAGGCTTGATCTGGGACAAGGCCGGAGCGGCGGGCGCTGGCTAGACTGCCGCGCCCCTGCCTTCCGCCCCGACCGAGCCCCGCCATGACGACGCCACCTCTTGCCGCCCCCGAACTGCTGCTGCCCGCGGGCGACCTGGAGCGCATGCGCGCGGCCTTTGATTTCGGCGCCGATGCGGTCTACGCGGGCCAGCCGCGCTACTCCCTGCGCGCGCGCAACAACGATTTCAAGCTCGAGAACCTGCAGATCGGCATTGCCGAGGCGCATGCGCGTGGCAAGAAGTTCCTGGTTGCCAGCAACATCCTGCCGCACAACGGCAAGCTCAAGAACTACCTGGCCGATATGGCGCCGGTGGTGGCGATGAAGCCCGACGCCCTGATCATGGCCGACCCCGGCCTGATCATGATGGTGCGCGAGCGCTGGCCCGAGCTGCCCATCCACCTCTCGGTGCAGGCCAACACGGTCAACTACGCCGGTGTGAAGTTCTGGCAGAAGCAGGGATTGAAGCGAGTGATCCTCTCGCGCGAGCTGAGCCTGGACGAGGTGGCGCAGATCCGCCAGGAATGCCCGGACATGGAGCTGGAGGTCTTCGTCCACGGCGCCCTGTGCATCGCCTACTCGGGCCGCTGCCTCTTGTCGGGCTACTTCAACCACCGCGACGCCAACCAGGGCACCTGCACCAATGCCTGCCGCTGGGATTACCAATTAGGCGCCGCCTTCGAGGACGAAGCCGGCCAGGCGCAGCCGATTCAGTTCGACTTTCACAAGGCCGTGCAGCAGGCCGATCAAGACTTCGCCGCGGCCGGCGGCACGGCTCGCCATCCGCTGGCCGATCGCACGTATCTGATCGAAGAATCGCAGCGCCCCGGTGAGCTGATGCCCATCCAGGAGGATGAGCATGGGACTTACATCATGAACTCCAAGGACCTGCGTGCGGTCGAGCATGTGCAGCGTCTGGTCGAGATTGGCGTCGACTCGCTCAAGATCGAGGGCCGCACCAAGAGCCGCTACTACGTCTCGCGCGCCGCCCAGGTCTACCGCCGCGCCATCGACGACGCGGTGGCCGGCCGGCCTTTCGACCCGGCCCTGCTGGGCGAGCTGGATGGCCTGTCCAACCGTGGCTACACCAGCGGCTTCTACCAGCGCCACCGCAGTCAGGACTTGCAGAACTACCTCGACGGCCACTCCAAGGCCCGGCGCAGCCAGTTCGTCGGCGAGGTGGGGCTGATTGGCGCCGATGGTTGGGCGGCGATCGAGGTGAAGAACCGTTTTGCCGTCGGCGACCGGCTGGAGATCATCCACCCCAGCGGCAACCGCGAGATCACCGTGCAGGCCCTGCGCGGCCGCGAGGGCGAGCCGGTGCAGGCGGCGGCCGGCAATGGCGTGCAGGTCAGCCTGCAGCTGCCGGCCGAGCTGCAGGGCGCCCTGATCGCGCGCTTGCTGGCGCCCGGCGAAGTTGCTTGAACCCAGTCAGAGCGGTTCACAAAGGCCAGCGAAGCGGTTCTGGCTAGGCGGATCCGGCGCAGGCAGTACGGTTTGTACGACCAGCCGGGCCAACGACGCCAGAAGGCCTTTGTGAGCCGCTCCTATCTGCCGACGGCGTGCAGCTGCGCGCCGTTGATGCTGTAGACCAAGCCATCGGGCCCGGCCACGGTGGGCGTGTAGGCCTGGCCGATGCCAGCGTTGAGCTTGACGCTTTCGCTGAAACGGTTGTTGACGAAGTCCCAGCGGTAGAGCACACCGTCCTCGTTGTTGACCAGGGCTGATTGGCCTTTGACATCGATCACCGCGGTGTTGACGCACCACTCGCGCACGCCGCCAGGCGTGTCGGCATCGGCGGTGGGACCGACGATGGTCAGCACCTCCTTCATCACCGTGACGCTTGCATTGATCGGGTCGGTCTGGCTGGCTTGCGGGTCCAGCACCGCCATCTTGTTCTGGCCGTCGCCGCTGCCGATGCCGTAGTAGTTGTTGTACTTGACCAGCAGCAGATAGCTGGAGGCGCCGGCATAGCTGGGCACGGCGCCGGCCGGCACGATGGAGGGCGTGTCATCCCAGCCGAAGGAGCCGGGGGTCTTGAGCTGGCTCAGATCGGCGTTGAAGTGCAAGAGCCAGCCGCGGCCGTTGTGATCGGTGCGGGTGTTCTCCAGCACGCCGTAGAAGACATCGCCATCGGGGCCCACGGTGGGCGAGGCGGTGGCGCTGTCGCTGAGGCGGGCCGGCAGATCGGTGGCCGGGTTGATCAAGCGCTGCTTGGCCTTGAGCGCCAGCGTGCTGGCGTCCAGGGCCAGCAGGTAACCGGTCTGCATGCTGGAGATGGCCGGGTCGCTGTTGACGGCGATGTAGAGCGTCTTCTCGTCCAGCGACAGGGCCGGCGCCGCGTTCATGGCGGTCTGGAACATGGCCGCGTCGCCGCTGAGCTCGGCGGCCGATTTCCAGAGCGCCTGGCCATCGGCCGCCAGGCGCACGATGCCGCCCTTCAGGCCACCCGGCGCGCCGGCCTTGGCGGTGAAGCCGAAGAAGACCGTGCCCTGGCCGTCCAGGGTCAGCGGGGTGTTGATGCGCAGCTTGTCGCGGTAGTTGGCGCTGTCGGCCTCGAAGGCGGCATTGCCGTAGAAGGCCAGGGTTTGGACCGTGCCGCTGGCGCTGTCCACGCCATCGCGGATCAGCAGCCGGCCGCCGGCCGCCGGGGCGAACAAGCGGCCCTTGACGTCCAGGGCGATATTCCAAGACGGCGTCCAGCTGCTGGCCGGCAGCAGGTAGTCGCTTTTCAGGGTCCAGAGCAGGCTGCCGTCGCTGGCTTTGCGTGCCTGCACCTCGAAATCGCCGACGCTCGTGGTCTTGACCGGCACCAGCACCGTGTTGCCGCCCGAAATCACCGGCGTGCCGTAGTGGATCAGCAGAAAACCACCGGCGCGGTAGGGCGGGGCCAGGTCCACCGGTGTGCTCCAGACGATGCGCTGCAAGGGTTGGGTGGCGATGCGCGTCTGTGCCTGGTGCTGGGCGTTGCCGCCATAGCTGGCCCAGAAAGGCGCGCTGCCGGGGCTGGGGGCTGGGGGTGTGGGCGCAGGAGGGGTGGGGGCCGGTGGCGTGGGTGCAGGCGGCGTGGGTGCAGGCGGAGTGGGAGCCGGAGGTGCGGGCGTGGGGCTGGGCGGCGGCACCGGTGCTTCGCCACCCCCACCGCCGCCACCGCAGGCCTGCAGCAGGCCAGCCAGGCTGGCGCCGAGCAGGATCTGGCGCCGCTGCGGGCGAGGGCAGGGGGCGGGCTCGACCAGGGGCTGGCGGTCGTTCGGCATGCGGTCGGTCATGGTGGGCGCAGCGGGCAAGTCAAGATGAAAAGGGAGCGGAGGCCCGGCAAGGGCCGGCACTGCCGCAGGCCGAGCGGCCATGACAGGCATTGGACGCGGGGATGCGCCACCTGGCCCCGGGTGAATTCCCTAGTCAGCCCCTGGGGGGCCTAAGCTCGACAATCAGCAGCATGCATGCCGCTCAATCCTTCAACTCCTGGCTTCGGCAGCGCTCCGCGCTGGCGTTGAGCCTGGTCTTGTTGCTGGGCTTGTCTGCCTGCGGCGGAGGTGGCGGGGGTGGAGCTTCGCCGACGGGCTCACCGACCGGGGCGGCCAGCAGCCCCGGCACGCCGGCCTCTTCGCCCTCCGCCAGCAAGCCCCTGAGCTTGCAGGCCCAGCTGGGCGAGAAGATTTTTCACGACCGCAACCTCAGCGGCTCTGGCCGCATGTCCTGCGCCACCTGCCACGACCCGGCCTTCTTCCACGGGCCGCCGAACACGCTGCCGGTGCAGGTGGGTGGCGCCTTCGAGACGGAGTTCGGCACTCGTGCCGCGCCTTCGCTGCGCTATCTGGAGACCTTGCCGGCCTTCAACGGCACGCCGCAAACCCTGGTGGCCGATCTGCGCGGCGGATTGATGGCCGACGGCCGGGCCGACAGCCTGGCCGCCCAGGCCAAGCTGCCCTGGTTCAATCCGCGCGAGATGGACAACGGCGATGCCGCCACCTTGGCGCGCAAGCTGCGCGCTGCCGCCTACGCCAGTGACTTCGGCCGCGCCTTTCCGCCGGCCGCCGGCGCCTCGGCCCCGGACGACGACAGCCTGGTCACCCAGGCCAGCCAGGCCCTGCAGAGCTTTCAGATCGAAGATCCGCGCTTCCACCCCTACGACTCCAAGTTCGATTGGGTGCAGCAGGGGCGGGCGCAGTTCAGCAATGCCGAAGCGCGCGGCCTGCGTGCCTTCAACGACACCCAGCGCGGCCATTGCGCCAGCTGCCATCCCTCGTTCAGCCTGAACAATCAGCCCATCCATTTCACCAATTTTGCTTACGCGGCCCTGGCCGTGCCGCGCAACCGGGCGCTGCAAAGCACGGCCGATGCGACGGCCTTCGATCTGGGCCTGTGCCAATCACCCCATGCCGCCGTCAAGGGGCGCAACGAGACCTGTGGCTTCTTCCGAACCCCGGGCTTGCGCAATGTCGAGCACCGCCCGGTGTTTTTTCATAACGGCAGCTTCACCAGCCTGGAGCAGGTGCTGCGCTTTTACGCCACCCGCGACACCGACCCGGCGCAGTGGTACCCGAGCGTGGCCGGCCAGGTGCAGCTCTACGACGATCTGCCGCTCCACTTGCACGCCAATGTCGAGCGCAACGCGCCCTTCGGCCCGCGGCGGACGATGAGCGATGCCGACATCGCCGACATCCTGTGTTTTCTTCGCACCCTCAGCGACGGCTACACCGGGCCGGCCACACCGCCTTCTCCCGGCTGCAGTTGATCGGCTGCAATTGATCGGCAGCAGCTGATGGCTTGATCGATCGGCCGAGTGCCGCGGGCCGCCATGCCGGGCAGCGCTGCAAGTCATTCGCATTGCGTATGGCGCCGCCGCTGAACCGGCGCGGCAGCCAGAATCGCCGCATGAACATCAGCAACAGCACGGGCCAGTCCGCCGCGCGGCCCCGGGTCTTGATCATCGGTTGCGGCTTTGGCGGCCTCGCCGCCACCCGCGCCCTGGCCGGCGCGCCGGTGGACATCACGGTGATCGACCGCAGCAACCACCACCTGTTTCAGCCCTTGCTCTACCAGGTGGCCACGGCCGGCCTGTCGGCGCCCTCGATTGCCGCGCCCATCCGCCACATGCTGCGCGGCCAGCGCAATGTGACCGTGCTGATGGCCGAGGTCTGCGGCATCGATCGCCAGCAGCGCCAGGTCCACCTGACCGATGGCCAGAGCCTGGGCTATGACTACCTGATCGTCGCCGCCGGCGCCACGCACAGCTATTTCGGCCGGGACGAGTGGGCCGCCCATGCGCCGGGGCTCAAGACGCTGCAAGACGCTTTTGCCCTGCGCGCCCGCGTGCTCAAGGCCTTCGAGCAGGCCGAGAGTTCACCCGACCCGGCGCAGCAGCGCGCCTGCCTGAGCTTTGTGGTCATCGGCGCCGGCCCCACCGGGGTCGAAATGGCCGGTACCCTGGCCGAGATCGCCCGCCACACGCTCAAGAACGAGTTCCGCCGCATCGACCCGGCCAGCGCCCGTGTGCTGCTGCTGGAGGGTTCACCGCGGGTGCTGCAGGCCTTGCCGCCCGAGCTCTCGGCCAAGGCGGAGGCGCAGCTGCGAGCCCTGGGTGTCGAGGTGCGCACCGGCTGCCGCGTGGTTGGCATCGATGCGGGCGGGGTGGAGGTGCAGACGGGGGAGGGCGCGGTGGCTGCAACAGAGCGCATCGCCGCCCGCACCGTGGTCTGGGCGGCCGGCGTGGCCGCCTCGCCCCTGGGCCGCATGCTGGACGTGCCGCTGGACCGCGCAGGTCGTGTGGTCGTTGACGGCCGGCTCAACATCCCCGGCCATCCGGAAGTCTTTGTCATCGGCGACCTGGCCGCCGCCCAAAGCCGGCAGTCCGATGGCCGCACGCTCAAGCCCGTGCCCGGCGTCAGCCCGGCGGCCAAGCAGATGGGGGCTTACGCGGCAGCGCAGATCCTGCAATCGCTGCATCCACTGCAGGCGCCACAGGCTCAGGTTTTGCCGCCCTTGCCGGCCGATGCGCCCGGCGCATTTCGCTACCGCGACTACGGCGCCCTGGCCACCATCGGCCGCAAGGCGGCCGTGGCCGATCTGGGATTCCTTCAGTTCTCGGGCTACTTCGCCTGGCTGTTCTGGTTGTTCGTCCACATCTACTTTTTGATCGGCTTCCGCAACCGCCTGGTCGTGCTGATGGACTGGGCCTGGGCCTACTGGAGTTTCCAGCGCTATGCGCGTGTGGTGGCGGAGCCAGTGGATGCGGTGCAGAAGGCCGGTGGCTGAATCTGCAGGGCGCACGGCGATGTGCAGCGGAAGCGGCACGGCCGTTTCAGTCCCCGAGAATCCTGGCTGACATGGCGGTGATGGTGCCGCCCTTGAAACGTGGATGGGGTGTATGCGAAGTTCAAACGCAGCCGTGAAGCGAGTTTCCAGTGCCCTGCTCCTGGCCTGTTGGATGGGGAGTTCGCTCGTGCAAGCTCAGGAAGCGGGGGCCAAGTCCGCTCGCCAGGCTGCCTGCGAACGCGACAGAAGCGAGTCTCGGGCGGAGCTTCAGACCAGTTATCAGGCCCAGATGGAGGTGTGTAGTCGGCAGATGAAGAGCACCTTGGGCTACCTCGGCGAGCAGGGCGAGCAGTTCCTGTACGAGACCGCAGGCTGGGGCACAGGGAATTGCGCCAGCCGATTGACCCGGGATTTCTTGATGATGAACGAGGTGTTCGACAAGCGGCGCGATGCCTGCCTGCTGGCTGCCAGCAAGGACTGAGTCAGTTCGGCCGAACATGCCAATGCGGCAGCCACATGGCTGCGCGCCGCCCTCGATCAAGCCTTGAGGAACTCCGCCTTCGAGCCCAGCCAGCGTGCCACCTGGCGCTGCGCGGCCTCGGGGTATTTGTCCAGCAGCTGGGGCGCCAGGCGGCGGGCGGCTTGCAGCAGCAGGGAGTCTTCCTGCAGGTCGGCAAAGCGCAGCAGCTCGGCGCCGCTCTGGCGGGCGCCCATGAACTCGCCGGGGCCGCGGATGTCCAGGTCGCGGCGGGCGATCTCGAAGCCGTCGTTGGTTTCGGCCATGGCGCGCAGGCGCGATTTGCCGGTGTCGGACAGCGGGCCGGTGTAGAGCAGCACGCAGACGCTGGCCACCGCCCCGCGGCCCACCCGGCCGCGCAGCTGGTGCAGCTGCGAGAGGCCGAAGCGCTCGGCATGCTCGATCACCATCAGACTGGCATTGGGCACGTCCACGCCGACCTCGATCACGGTGGTGGCGACCAGCACGCTCATCTCGCCGCCCGAAAAGCGCGCCATCACGGCGGCCTTCTCGGCCGGCGGCATGCGGCCATGCAGCAGGCCCACCTCGAAGCCCGGCAGCGCGTCGACCAGCTCCGCATGGGTCTCGGTCGCATTGTTCAGGTCCAGGGCTTCGCTCTCTTCGATCAGCGGGCAGACCCAGTAGACCTGGGCACCACCGGCCACCTCCTGGGCGATCTTCTCGATCACGTCCTGGCGTTTGCCATCGGCGAAGACCTTGGTGACGATGGGCGTGCGGCCCGGGGGTAACTCGTCAATCGTGCTGACCGCCAGGTCGGCGAAGTAGGTCATGGCCAAAGTCCGCGGGATGGGCGTGGCGCTCATCATCAGCATATGGGGTTCGAGGTCCATCGCAGCGAGCTTGCGCCGCAAAGCCAGGCGCTGCGCCACGCCGAATCGGTGCTGCTCGTCAATGATGGCCAGGCCCAGGCGGGCGAACGTGACCTTGTCTTCGATCACCGCATGGGTGCCGATCACCAGCTGGGCCGCGCCGCTGGCCGCGGCGTCCAGCATCTTTTGGCGCGCCTTGCCTTTTACGCTGCCGGTCAGCCAGGCCACTTGCAGGCCCAGGGGCTCCAGCCAGCCGATCAGCTTCTTGAAATGCTGCTCGGCCAGGATTTCGGTCGGCGCCATCAGCGCGCATTGCCAGCCGGCATCGATGGCCACGGCGGCCGCCAGGGCCGCCACCACGGTCTTGCCCGAGCCCACATCGCCTTGCAGCAAGCGGTGCATCGGCTGGCCCAGGGCCAGGTCTTGCGCGATCTCTTCGCTGACCCGCTGCTGCGCCCCGGTCAGGCCGAAGGGCAGCACGGCCAGCAGGCGCTCGACCAGGCCGCCCGGCTTGGCGCGCAGGGCCGGTGCCTTCAGCAGGGCGCGCTCGCGCTGGGCCTGCATCTGGCTGATTTGCTGGGCCAGCAGCTCCTCGAACTTGAGCCGCTGCCAGGCCGGGTGGCTGTGGTCTTCCAGTGTGCCCAGGCGGGCCTGCGGCGGCGGGTGGTGCAGAAAGTTCAGCGCGTCGCGCAGCGGCGGCAGGCTGCTGGGCACCGTGCCCTGGGGCAGCAGCTCGCGCAGATCGGCGCGCTGCAGGCCCGAGGCGATGGCGCGGCGCAGGTAGGTCTGCGGCAGGCCGGCGCTGGCCGGGTAGACGGGCGTCAGCGCCTCGGCCAGCGGGGTGTCGGGCTGCACGGCCTTGAAGGTCGGGTGCACCATCTCGCGGCCGAAGAAGCCGTGGCGCAGCTCGCCGCGCACGCGGATGCGCTGGCCCACGGCCATGCTTTTCTGGTGCGAGGGGTAAAAGTGGATGAAGCGCAGCAGCAGATCGCCGGTTTCGTCTTCCAGCCGCACCAGCAGCACGCGCCGGCCGCGCGTCTCGATGCGGCACTCGATCACCTCGCCTTCGCATTGCACGGTGTCGCCTTCGCGCGTGCGGCCGATGGGCGTGATCTGGGTCTCGTCCTCGTAGCGCAGCGGCAGGTGCAGGGCCAGGTCGATGTCGCGCAACAGGCCCAGCTTCTCCATGGCCTTCTGCGGCGCGGACTTGGGCTTGGCGGCGGCGGCAGCGGCAGGCGAGGGACGAGGAGGGGCCGAAGCAGGCATGGGCGGGATTTTGCCCTGCGGGCAGAGTTCGAAACCCGGCCGGGGCGTTGGGCTGCTGCGGGGCGCTGGCATCTGCATGTTCATCAAGCCTCTTCGGAGCTCATGACCGGCAACATAATGGTGTTTTCGTTCGGTGCCACGGGCTGCCTTTCGGCCCTGGGGCCCCTGTGCTCGGCGTGCGGTTCGAATACTGTATGAAAATCCAGTTTATCAGCAAGATCGTCAGCCCGATGTGCCGCAGCCAGGATGCTTGCAAGAGCGCGGCCGCGCGCTCGGCCATGAGGCGCTCCGGGTGAACGCCAGACACCCCGATCGCCAGGACGAGCTGCAGGCCATCGTGCGCAGTTCGCCTTGGCTGATGCGGGCGCTCCGTGCCGCCCGCGATCTGGGCCTGCCCCAGTGGTGCATCGGCGCCGGGGCGCTGCGCAATCGGGTCTGGGACCATCTGCATGGCCACACCGAGCCTTCGCGTCTGGCCGACGTGGACCTGGTCTATTTCGATCCCGAGGAGCCGCCGGGCTTGGAGGCGAGGCATCAGGCGGCCCTGGCGCGCGCCTGTCCGGATCTGCCCTGGGAGCTGACGAACCAGGCCCATGTGCATCTCTGGTTCGAGTCCTGCTTCGGCCATGCCGTGGCACCGCTGCGCTCGCTTCAGGACGCGGTCGCCTCCTGGCCCGAGTTCGCGACCGCGGTGGCCGTGCGCCTGGAGGTCGACGATACGCTGACCGTGATCGCTCCCTACGGATTGGACGACCTTTTTGCCATGCGCATTCGCCGCAACCCGGCGCGGGTCAGTGTCGGAACCTTTCGCCAGCGGGTCGCGCAGAAGCAGTACGCGCAACGGTGGCCACGGGTGCAGATCGAGGATGCGGAATGAGCCCGCTTCAGCATTCCATGACCGAGTTCCTGCGCTTCACCGCGCCTGACCCTGAGGCCCATGCGCGCAGCCTCGCCGCCTTGCGCGAGCAGCTGGCGCTTCTGCAGGCCCGTGCCGAGGCCGGTGGGGCCGTGGATGAGATGAGCTTGTTGGAGGTGGTGGCCGATCTGGCCGGACTCTTGATCACGGCCCGCCACGAGGACGAAGCCTTGCAACTTCTGCAGGCGCATGAGGCCCTGGCCGAGGCCGCGAGCCACGCCTCGCCCGTGCTGCACGAGGCCCTGGGCTGGTTCTGGTGTGCCTACGCCACCGCCTTGCAGTACCTGGGCCAGCGTGCCGAGGCGGAGCCCATCTTCGCCCGCACCGTGGTCTTGTGCGAGGCCGGCGGCTGGGCGCGCTTGCGTGCCATGGCACTGCAGCATTGGGGCCGCAGCCTGGTGGAGCAGGGGCGCTTCGACGAGGCGGAATCGCGCTTCCACGAGGCCCTCGCCTTGCGTGTGCAGCTGCAGGACCCGAGGCAGGCCACCACGCGCGAGGCGTTGGCGCTTTTGGCGCAGTTGCGCGATCGGGCTTGAGCGGCCCCTCATGATCTCGGACGACCTGCTGGCCCGCCTGGCCGCACCCATCGAATCCCCCCGCCTGTGGCTGGAGCCCCTGCGTGCCACCCACGCGGCCGAGCTGTTTGATGGCTTGCAGGAGCCCGAGCTCTACCGCTGGATTTCCATGGACAAGCCCGAAAGCGTGGAGGACCTGGCCGCCCATTGGCGAATGCTGGAGGGCCGACGTTCACCCGACGGCCAGTTCGCCTGGCCGATCTGGGCCTCGCGGCGCAAGGCCGATGGGCGTTGCCTGGGTCGGCTGGATGCCGAGATCGATGCGCAGCTGAACGCACCCAATCTCGGCTACTACCTGCTGCGCCCCGCCTGGGGCCAGGGTTATGCCAGCGAGGCGGTGCAAGCCACCACGGCGTCGCTGGGCGAGCGCGGCGTGCGGCGCGTCGTCAGCACGGTGACCGTGGGCAATCTGGCCTCGGCACGGGTGCTGCAAAAGGCTGGCTTCGCTTTCGATCGCATCCTGAATGACAACGACTGCATCGACGGCGTCATGCACGACGACGAGGAGTACGTCTGGACTGCGGACGCGCTCTCAGCGCCCGCTGCTTGAGGAGCCGGCCGCCGCTTCGGGCTTGAGCCCCGCGCGCTGCGCCCGCAGATGCCGGGCGATGTTGACAAAACTGTCCACCCAGAAGCGTTCCGGGTGGGCCGCCAGATGCTGGAGCAAGGCCTGGTGGGCTTCCTTGGAGACACTCAGATGGTCGCCGCCGATGCCGTGGAAGGTGAGGCTGGCCAGCGTGCCCTGAGCGGCGGCCTGCTCGACGATGGCGATCAGCTCGGCACCGCTGCTGCCCACGGGGCCGGCCGTGGGCACATCGGCCAGGTCCAGCGTGGCCAGTGAGGGAACGACCCCGCCCACGCGAGTCTTCATGGCCAGAAACTCCCCCGCCACGGCTGGGAGGTAGGGCTTGCCGCCGGCCAGTGGATCCGTGCAGGGGGCGGTGTAGGTGCGCTGGGTCTGGCCGTCGATGGCATGCAAGTAGGCATTGGCCAGCTGCACCTCTTCCAGCATCTGGGCCACGCTGATCTTGTCGAGATTGCGGTGCGGCGCCACCCAATCGCGGCCGGGCGCCGAGCGGGAGCAGGGGTGGAACAGGGTGTGGTTGCCCAGTTCATGGCCCGCGGCCGCGGCACGTCGCCATTCCGGCAGGCGTTGCCGGACGACCGGGCTGGCCAGGGTCAGGTAGAAAGTGGCTTTGAGGCCCAGCGCGTTCAGCGCCGGGATGGCGTGGTCGAGCTGGCTGTCCAGGGCGTCGTCGTAGGACAGGCTGACCGCCGCCCGGGCGCCGCCGGGCCAGCTGAAAGCCGGGCTGAGTGCCTGGGCCCAGCTACCGGCACTGCTGCCGAGTAAACAGGCCGTCAGCAGCAGGGTGCGCAGCCGGGCCGGGACGAGGGCCTGGTGAGACGGGGTCTTCATGGGCTTCATCATCATGCGCATCCGATCGCGGGAGGGTGGGTCGCACCCGACGGGCAGCCGGGCTCAGCGCGGCGATGATACGCAGGGCCTGGCCCCTGCCGCCTTGTCGTGCCTTCACGCTTTGCAAAACCTTGACCTGGACGCCGCCCTTCCTCTCATGACTCCGCGCCCCCAAGCCAACTCTGTCGACACGCCCGAGCTGCGCGCACCGTTGCCGATGCGCCAGCTCGATGTCCGCCACGCCGTGGCCTTGTGTGTGGGCATGGTGGTGGGGGCGGGCATCTTCAAGACCTCGCCCATGGTGGCCCAGGCCTTGTCGGGGGACGCGGCCTTGCTGGCCGCCTGGGGCTTGGGCGGCCTGCTGTCCTTCATCGGCGCCCTGTGTTTTGCCGAGCTGGCGGCGGCTTTCCCCGACCCCGGTGGCGATTACCACTTCCTGCGCCGGGCCTATGGGCACCGCCTGGGCTTTCTGTTCGCCTGGTCGCGCTTTGCCGTCATTCACACCGGCTCCATGGCCTTGCTGGCTTTTGTCTTTGGCGACTATCTGGCCCAGGTGCTGGATCTCAGCCCTTGGTTGGGCCACCACGCCAGTGCGGCGCTGGCGGCCGGGCTGATCGTGCTGCTGACGGTGCTGAACCTGCGCGGCGTGCGAGTGGGCCTGGGCACGCAGCTGGGGCTGCTGGCCGTGGTGATCGTGGCCCTGCTGGCGCTGGCCCTCGGTGCCGGCAGCCAGATCCTGGCGGGGCAGGCCGCGCAGGCGCCCGCCTTGCCGGGCCAGGCGACCCGCCACGATTGGGGCATGGCCCTGGTCTTTGTGTTCCTGGCCTATGGCGGCTGGAGCGATGCGGCCACGCTCTCGGCCGAGATGCGCGACCCGCAGCGCGGCATCGTGCGTGCCCTGCTTTGGGGTCTGGGTCTGGTCACCGGCCTCTACCTGCTGGCCAACTGGGCCTATCTGCAGGTGCTGGGCCTGGAGGGCCTGGCGCGCAGCGAGGCGCCAGCGGCCGATCTGATGCGAGCGGCCTTCGGTGCGCCGGGCGAGTTCCTGATGGTGGCCCTGGTCAGTCTGACGGCGCTGTCGGTGATGAACGCCATCTTCATCGCCAGCCCGCGCACCACCTACGCCGCCGCCCGGGATCTGGCGGCCGAGCTGCAGCTGGCCCGCTGGGACCCCCAGCGCGGCACACCCACCGCCGCCGTGCTGGCCACCGGCGCCGTGGCCCTGGCCCTGGTGGGCATGGGCGCGCTGACGCGCGACGGCTTCTCGACCCTGGTGGACTACCTCTCGCCCGTCTACTGGGCCTTCATGAGCTTGAGCGCCCTGGCGCTGATCGTGCTGCGCCGGCGCGAGCCACTGGCGCCGCGGCCCTTCCGGGTGCCGCTCTATCCCTGGCTGCCCCTGGTGTTTGCGGCCAGCAGCCTCTATTTGTTCGGTGCCAGCGTGCTCTACGTCAAGGCCGGCGCCCTGGTGGGCCTGCTGGTCCTGGCCCTGGGCCTGCCCTTGCTGGTGTGGCGCCGTGGTCCTGCGTCGGCCTAGCATCGAATTCACACGGATTTTGAAAGGGTTTGACCGGGCTGCTGCAGGTGCAGAGCCGGCTTAGCCTTGGGGTATGAAAGACCTGCTGTTTCCTGAGCCCCCGGCTGCAGCCGAAATCGAGCGTCTGGACCAGGTGCTCAGCGAGCGCCAGAGCGCATGGTGGGATGCGTTCTATGCCCGGCGCGCAGGCCGGTCGGTGCCCTTCTTTGGGCGCGCGCCTGATGAGAGCCTGGCGGCCTGGGTGGAGGCCGGAGACATCCAGCCCGGCCCCGCCCTCGATCTGGGCTGCGGCAACGGCCGCAACACGGTCTACCTGGCCCAGGCCGGCTTCGCCGCCGAGGGTGTGGACTACGCCAGCGAGGCCATCGCCTGGGCGGGCCAGCGCGCCCAAGAGGCCGGCCTGCCCAGACTGCCTTTGACGGCCTGTTCGGTCTTTGATTTGCAGCGGCCCTTGGGTCACTACGCCCTGGTCTGTGATTCCGGTTGCTTTCACAACCTGCCACCCCATCGGCGCGCGCTGTACCGGGACCGGCTGCTGGCCTGGCTGCGCCCGGGCGGTGTGCTGGCGCTGTGCTGCTTCCGGCCCGAGGGTGGCAGCGGCCTCAGCGATGCCGAGGTCTACGAGCGCGGCACCTTGGGAGGCGGGCTGGGCTACGACGAGGATCAGCTGCGCGGCTTCTGGGGCGCCACGTTTGACATTGAATGCCTGCGGCCCATGCGTGCCCAGGCCCCGGGCAGCGCGCTGTTCGGCGCCGAGTGTTTGTGGGTCATGCGGGCGCGCAAGCCTCAGGTCTGAGCCGGGTCTGAGGGTCGGGGCGCGGCGTTGGTCTCCATGTAGGCTGCGTCGAACAGGGCGCAGCCGCCTTTTCCGTTGCGCTTGACGGTGTACATGGCCAGGTCGGCGCGTCGGCGCAGCAGGCCGCTGTTGTCGCCATGGTCGGGGTACAGGCTGATGCCGATGCTGCAACCGATGTGCAGCTGGGCCTCGGCCGTGTCGATGGGGGCGGCCAGTGACTGGACCAGCTTCTCGGCCACGGCGGTGGCGGCCTGCGCGTCGCTCAGCTCACTCAGCACCACGAGAAACTCATCGCCGCCGATGCGGGCCGCGGTGTCGCGCGCGCGCAGGGCTTGCTGCAGCCGCCGCGCCACCTCTTTCAGCACCGCATCGCCGGCGGCGTGGCCGTGGCGATCGTTGGCGTCTTTGAATCCGTCCAGGTCGATGAAGAGCAGGCCGACGCGGGCCCGGCTGCGGGCCGCGGCGTGCAGCGCCATGTTCAGCCGATCGGTGGCCAGGCTGAGGTTGGGCAGGCCGGTCAGGGGGTCGTGGATGGCTTGCTGGGCGATCAGATCGCGCTGCCGCTGCAACTCGGCCAGCATGCCCAGCAAGGCTTGGCGGAAGGAGACCAGGGCCGTCAGCACCAGGGCTACCACGGCCATGGTGGTGAGCAGGGTGGCCAGCCAGGCGCTGGGCGTGACCATATAGTGCTGCGGGTCGAAGGACAGGCGCAGCATGCCGCTGGAAAAGCCGGCTCCGACCCCGCTCATCAGCAGCACCGCGGCCAGCACGCCGAGCAGGGCGACCCGGGGCGGGTAGATCAGGGCCATCAGCATGCAGCTGACCAGCAGCCAGAGCAGGCCGGTGCCCAGCAAGCCCAGTGACACCAGGGCCGCCATGCCCACGCACCAGAAGATGCTGTTGAGGATCAGGCCCTTGAGGCGCCAGCTCAGCCGATGGCGCTGCGAGTGCAGCGCCAGGTAGCCCAGACCGATGGCCAGGAACAGGCTGTAGAGGGGCAGCCAGCCGGTGCTGAAGGCGCGGGTGAGCGAGGCCGGCACGCCGATCAAGGTGATCCACAGCCCGCCTTGCCAGATGTTCTCGATCAGGGCGGCGTGGACCTCGTCCAGCTCGGCGGCCTGGGTGGGGGTGGCGGGAAGCAGGGCTCTCAGCCAGCGCATGGATGCACTCCTCGGGGTGGTCCGGGCCATGCTAGCGCCGGAGCTCGCCAAGGTGCAGAGGGAATGTGCTCGCCCCTCAGTGGAGGGCGTGGCGCTCTTTCCTCACTGTGGCGCTTCATGCACACTGCGCGCATGCGTTCCGAAGAAGAAGTTGTTGTTCCCGCTCCTGCCGCGCCGGCTCCCGCCGCCGGCCCGTCCCGCGCCAGCGCGCCGTATTTCGATCCCAGCATTCATGCCCACACCGCGTTTGAAGATGCCCAGGCCATCTTCACCGGCGTGCTCTTCGTCTCCCTGGCCCTGATCCTGTTTGCCCAGGTCGGCCTGCTGACCGGCGGCACGGCAGGCGCCGCTTTCGTGCTGCATTACGCCACCGGCATCAGCCTGGGCAAGCTGTTCTTCATCATCAACATCCCCTTTTACTGGTTTGCCTGGCAGCGCATGGGGCGCGAGTTCACACTCAAGACCTTCATCGCCATCGCCTGGCTGTCGGCACTGACCGAGTGGTCGCCCAAGCTCTTCGCCATCGAGCGCCTGCACCCGGCCTATGCCGCCGTGCTGGGCGGCTTGCTGCTCGGTTCGGGCTGCCTGTTTCTGGCCCGGCATCGCGCCAGCCTGGGCGGCGCCACCATCGTGTCGCTCTACCTCCAGCATGCCAAAGGCTGGCGGGCCGGCAAGGTGCAGATGGGCATCGACTGCGTGATCGTGCTGTGCGCGCTGACCGTGGTGGACCCGACCCGCGTGGCCTATTCGGTGTTGGCGGCGGTGGTGATGAACCTCTTCATCGCCGTCAATCACAAGCCGGGTCGTTACGCCGTGCTTTGACGGGCTGCGGGCCGGGCTGGGGTCACGGCCTTCAAGTATTCTTGGCGCTTCCTCGATTGGGGCACGCTGCCCCGGGAGCCTTGCCCATGCGTCCTGTCGATCTTCCGCGTGCTCTGGTCTTGAGCGCTTTGGCCTTCAGCCTGAACCTGCAAGCCGCAGCGCCGCTGCCGGCCGACACCATCTACCTGCACGGTGATGTGGTCACCATGAACGATGGCCAGCCCAGCGCCCAGGCCCTGGCCGTGCGTGCCGGCCGCATCCAGGCGGTGGGCAGCGAGGCCGAGGTGCGCGCCCTGCAAGGCGCCAAGACCCGGGTGGTGGACCTCAAGGGTCAGGCCTTGCTGCCGGGCTTTGTCGACGCCCATGGCCATGTCTCGCTGACGGGATTGCAGGCCGTGTCGGCCAATCTGCTGCCGCCGCCCGATGGCAAGGGCAGCAGCGTGGCCGCCATTCAGGGCCTGCTGCGCGATTACGCCAAGGGCCCGGTGGCGCGCAGCCACAAGATCATCCTTGGCTTCGGCTATGACGAGGCGCAGTTGAAAGAGCGCCGGGCGCCCACCCGCCAGGAGCTGGACGCGGTGTCCAAAGACTTGCCCGTGATCATCATTCATCAGAGCGGGCATCTGGGCGTGCTCAACAGCAAGGCTTTGCAGCTGGCCGGCCTGAACGCGGAAACCAAGGACCCCGAAGGCGGCCACATCCAGCGCGAGGCCGATGGCAAGACGCCCAACGGCGTGCTGGAAGAAACCGCTTGGTTCAGTGCCGGCATGGGCTTGGTCCAGCCCTCGCCGCAGGACTATGCCGCCATGCTGCTGGAGGGCCAGAAGCTGTACGCCAAATTTGGCTTCACCACCGGCCAGGACGGCCGCTCGGACGAGGCCAGCAACAAGACCTGGGTGACGCTGTCGCAAGGCGGCAAGATGCTGATCGACCTGGTCTCCTACCCCGACATCACCTTGCCCTTCACTGCGGGCCTGATGGACCAGCCGGGCGGCTTTTGGGGCCGCGAGTACAAGGGCGGTTTCCGCATCGGCGGCGTCAAGCTGAGCCTCGATGGCTCGCCCCAGGGCAAGACGGCCTTCCTGACCCACCCCTATCACCACCCGCCGGCCGGCAAGGCCGACGACTACCGCGGCTACCCAGCGCTCAGCGATGAGGCCACCCAGCAGGCGGTGGATCAAGCCTATGCCAAGGGCTGGCAGCTGCTGGTGCACACCAATGGCGATGCGGCGTCCGACCAGATGCTGCGCGCCGTCGACGCAGCCACGGCCAAGTACGGCGCGGCCGACCGGCGCACGGTGATGATCCATGCCCAGACCGTGCGCGAGGACCAGCTGGACGCCATGAAGCGCCTGGCCGTGACGCCGAGTTTCTTCGGCATGCATGCTTACTACTGGGGCGATTGGCACCGCGACGAGACCCTGGGCCCGGTGCGCGGCGACCGCATCTCGCCGGCGCAATCGGCGCTGCGCCGCCAGATGATCTTCACCCAGCACCACGATGCGCCGGTGGCCTTCCCCGACGCCATCGCCATCCTCGACGCGGTGGTCAACCGCCGCACCCGCAGCGGCGACATCCTGGGCCCGGACCAGCGCCTGCCGGTCGAGGTGGCGCTCAAGTCCATCACCTTGTGGGCCGCCTGGCAGCATTTCGAGGAGGCGAGCAAGGGCTCGCTGGAGGTGGGCAAGCTGGCCGATCTGGTGGTGCTGTCCAAGAACCCGCTGACCGTGCCGCCGGCCCAGCTGCGCAGCATCCAGGTGCGCGAGACCATCAAGGCCGGCCGCAGCATTTACCGCGCTCCGGCGGCCCGCTGACTTGCGCGCGGATCGCCATCCCGAGGCGGCCACCGTCCAGGCGCTGTACTACGGCGCCCGGCGGCGCCGCATGTTCCGCATCGGCACCTATCTGGCCTTGATCCGGGCCATGGCGGTGGGCGAGCTGGTGCAGGTGTTCTACAGCCACAGCGAGCTGGTGCCGCGCACCCAGGCGCGCCTGGCCCGTACGCGCAACACCTTGCGCGAGCTGATCTGCCATGGCCTGGGCTCGCCGCAAGGCCAGGCGGCGCTGCAGCGCTTGCGCGCCGCCCATGCGCCGGTGCGGGCCGAAGCCGACGATTTCCGCTATGTGCTGGCGCTCTTCATGCTGGAGCCCCTGCGCTGGAACGCCGCCCACGGCGGCACGCCGCTGAGCGAGGCCGAGCAGACCCTGCTGCTGGATTTCTGGGCCCAGGTGGGCGAGGCCATGGGCATTCCCGAGGTCCGCCTGAGCCCGGCGCAGTGGCTGGACTTTCAGCAGCGTTACGAGGCGCGGCACTGGCGCTTCACGCCCGAGGGCCAGCGCCTGGCGTCCGCTTGTTTGCAGGAGGTGGTGACCTTGTCCCTGCCGCGCGGTAGCCGGTCCTTGTTCCGGCAGCTGATGCGGGTCAGCATGGACCCGGCTTTGACGGCGCTGCTGCAGCTGCCGGCGCCGCAAGGGCCGGCGGCTTGGGCCTTGCGCGGCTGGCTGCGCTGGACCACGCCTTGAATGGCCGAGCTGAGCCCGTCTGAATCGGGCGTCAGCTGAAGTAACGCTGGCGCAGCCGCGCATAGCGGCCGTCGCGGCGCAGCTGATCGAGCGCCGCCTGCAAGGCGAGCACCACGCGATCGTCGCTGTCTGGATGCAGGCCGTACCAGTAGCTGTGGCGGGTGTCCAGCTCCAGCAAAGGGCGCAGGGTTCGATAGTCCAGCCGCAGCTGGTGCAGCTGCCAGGCGGCAGCCCAGTCCAGCATCACCATCAGGTCCATGCGGCGCGCCAGCAGCTTGCGCAGATTGCTGCCGTCGTCGAGCGCCAGCTCCAGTGTCTCGCCCGCGAGCAAACCTTCTTCCTGCAGCCGCCGTGCCGCGGCGGACTCTCGCACCACGCCCACCTTCATACCCTGCTGCAGGTGGCGCAGATCGCTGACCTGCTTGAGCTCCGGCAGGTCCTTGCGCTGGCGCAGGCCGTAGACCATGATGCGGCGCTCGCTGATCGGCCCAACCCAGCGGTACTGCCGCTCGCGCTCGGGCAGGCGTGTCAGGGAGAACAGGATGCTGTTGTTTTGCGCCGCTGCGGCCTGAACGGCGCGGCGCCAGGGCTGGACCTGGATGTCCAGGCTCAGCTGAGCCTGTGCGGCCATCAGTTGCAGCAGCTCGCTGCTGAAGCCGGCGGGCTGGCCCGCCGCGTCCTGAAAGTTCAGTGGCGGCAAATGCTCGGTGAACGCCATCAAGGGCCCAGCAAGGCCCGGCTTGGCCAAGGCCCAGGGGCTGAAACCGGCGGCCAGGCCGGCCAGGGCCCACTCACGGCGCCGCATGGCGGCTCAGCCGTGAAGGCCCGGACGGGCACGCCATCGATGGATCCATGTGCTTGGCCCCTGTACTGCAAAGCGCAAAGTCTAGGGGCATCGGCCGGCCGGAATGCCGCTCACATCGGCGACGGCGTGCCGGCCATGCGGTCATATCTGACGAAGAACTGGCGCGCCTTGGCCACCAGCTGCGCCTCGGTCGGGTGGTCCACGGTTTCGTAGGCCACGATGTGCTTGGCGATCTGCGGGCGGTGCTTGTCGGCGTAGTGCTTGAAGTCGCTTTGTGCGGTGCTCGATCCGACCACCAGCACTTCCTCGATGCCTTTCAGCGCCTCGCAGACTTCGCCGAAGAACTCATGCTCGCTGCGCACGGCGCTGCCGTGTTGCTTGGTGTGGTGGCTGTGGGCCTTGATCTTCTCGGCCTGCACATGCTCGGCGTCGAACTGCAGGACCTTGGCTTGCTGATGGTCGAGCCAGACGACGGCGTGGAAGGTGGTGGTGTGCGAGGTGGGTGTGGAGCTCATGCTTGCGGTCCTTGTGAATGAACGGGGTTTCGAGAAAAGAAAGAAGGGGGCGAACAAAACGTCGAGCGGTACAGCGGTGCTTGCAGACCTTGGTGGCATTCCGGCGACCTGTCTGTCTGCTCGCGCACTGGGGGGGCTGGTCGAGGCTGGTGGCCCTGGCGCAGCCGGGCATCCGCTGCTTCAGTGCAGATGGGGTTGCGCACCTTCATGCTGGGCTTGGCACTGCAGGCAGCGCCGGCTGCTGGGGCTGGCCTGGAGGCGGGCGAACGCAATCGCCTCGCCGCAGTCCTGGCAAAGACCGAAGTCCTCGTGATCCAGTGCCCCCAGGGCGGCGATCAGCTCGCGCAGCGATTGCAGGGTCTGGTCGCTGCGCGCCAGATCGACTTCGCGGCTGGCATCCAGCGCCGGCTCACGCTGGCTGTTGCCATCGCCGTCCTGTAGCAAGGCCTCGCGCGCATGTTCGACCCGGCTCAGCGCGCCCAGCTGTCCGTCGAGTTCACGTTCCAGCTCGCGCTGCCGGCGCAGCAATTCCTCGCGCAGCTGTTGAATCTGGGTGGCGTTGAGGCGTGGCGTCATGGCGATCTCCTTGATGCCATCTTGGCAGCCTGGAGGCCGGCGGTGTTGACCTGGCTCAAGCCATGTGCAGGCGCCTGGCTTCGACCCCCGGGGCGGCCAGACTCCCCCAAAAGAGGGAGTCGCTGTGCGCATGGCATCTCGTACCATCGCGCCCGTTTGTAAAAAGTAGTAACGAGCCGAGGTGCGCGCGCGGGCCATCCGCTGCGGAGCCTTGTCAAGAACAACGACTCAACGAGGGAAACAATCCATGGTGAAACCATCTCGCATGGCCGAGCGCGTGACGCGCTGGGCTTTGGCGCCGGGCCTGGCGCTGGTGCTGACCGCCTGCGGTGGCGGTGGCAGTTCGGAACCCCCGGCGCCCCCGCCGGTGCCACCCACGCCGGTGCCCGAGACCTTGAGCATCACCGCCCCCACGGTCGGTGACATCGCCGAGCCCACCGCCTTCGGCAACAGCGCCGCCACAGTCAGCAAGCTGTCCTACAGCTGGGACTTCGGCGACGGCACGGCCGCCAGCACCGAGGCCGCGCCCAAGCACCAGTTTGCTAAGCCGGGCGACTATGAAGTGAAGCTGCGCGTCAGCAACGAGGCGGGCCAGTTCAAGGAAGTCAAGACCACCATCTCGGTCAATAACCAGGCGGCCGTGCGCGGCCTGGAGTGCACGGGCGCCCAGGAAACCGGCTGGTGCTGGCAGGCGCCGCGGCCGACCGGCCATGTGTACAAGTCGGTGACGTTCGCCAACGCCACCACCGGTTGGCGCGTGGGTGCATATGGCGAGATCTTCAAGACGGTCGATGCCGGCAAGAGCTGGACTCGCCAGCCCAGCGGCGTCAATGTCGATCTGTACGAAGTCGTGTTTGCCGATGACAAGACCGGCTGGGTCCGCGGGGCCAACAGCACCTTGCTGAGCACCACGGATGGCGGCAGCAGCTGGAAGCCTGCCGTGGCCCCATGGCAAGGTGACACTGATGTGCAGAGGCTTTCGGTTCTGCCCAAGGGCGGCTTGCTGTACAGCGACTACAACATCAACCACCTGAGCACCGACGCCGGCAAGAGCTGGACGTCCGGCAACGCCTACGGATTGGTGAGCACCGGTGGCGAGGCTTTCCTGAGCATCAACTCGGACACGGTGTCCCGCTACAGCACCCTCAAGGCCGCGCCGGTGGCGGTGCTGCAGATGAAGGACGTGGATGGCTCCAACCTGAACGGGTACAACAGCTCCATCAATGTGGTGGGCGAGAAGACCGTCCTGGTCCATGCCCGCGACTGGGGGCGCTACGACTACACGACCTACCAGTACGTCTACCGTTCGAGCCTGTGGCGCAGCGACGATGCCGGCCAGACCTGGACGCGTCAGGCCGCCACCGGTCTCGAAAGTTCGACCGATTCGCTGCAGGTTCGGGCTCTGGATGCCGGTGCCACCAAGCTGATTGCACAGTCCGGACTGCGTCTCTTCCGTTCCGAAGACGGTGGAGCCAGCTGGGCCGCCGCCACGCCCGGCACGGTGTACTCGCTGCGCAATCTGACCGTCGTCGGATCGAAGGTGTACGCCATGATGGCCGGCCTTCCCAAGGTCAGCGAGGACCTGGGCCGCACTTGGAAGTCGCTGTCGCTGCCCGCCAGCCTCAAGAACATCGGCCTCTACAACTCGACCGAGCTTCGTTTGGTGGGGGCGGCCTTGATGCTGATCGATGCGCAGCTGGGCTCCTACATCAGCCTCGACGAGGGTGCCACTTGGGAGGTGCTGCGCCCCGGTGACAGCAGTTCCAGCGGTTCGCCGCATTCGGTGGCTTTCCGCGATGCCAAGAATGGCGCCCTGGTCAATGTCCGAGGCGAGCTGTATCTGAGCGCCGACGGCGGCAAGACCTGGAAGCTGAAGCGCAGCGACCTGGCCGCCAGTTTCAATCCCTATGCCTACGGCCGTTTGCAGTTCACCAGCGCCAAGACCGGCTACCTGCTGAGCCTGGATCGTCGTCTCTACAAGACCACCGACGCGGGCGAAACCTGGAGCTCGAGCCTTGGAAGCACCTTGTGGACGACCATGGCCTTCACGGACGACAGCAAGGGCTGGGCTCGGTCCGACGACGGCAAGTTCTGGATCACGCGCGATGGCAGCAACAGCTTTGCGCCCATGACCTCGCCCAGCTTCGTGCCCAACGATGTGCGCGTCGAAGGTGAGAGCGGCCTGATCGCGGTGGGGGCGAGCGGCGGCATTGCCCAGAGCAGCGATGGCGGCAAGACCTGGTCGCAGCGCTACACCGGTATCGGCGAGACGCTGTACAAGATCTACACCCTGGATGCCAAGACTTACTGGGCCCTTGGCGCCGCCGGCACCGTGCTGCGCTCCGACGACGCCGGCGTGAGCTGGACCAAGCAGCTGGTGCCTGTGCCCTCGCAAGCCGCGCTGCTCGACATCCAGTTCCTGGACGCCAAGAACGGCTGGATCGTCGGTGAGCAAGGCACCATCCTGGTGAGCCGCGACGGTGGCAAGACCTGGACCCCGCAGGCCTCGGGCACGCGCAAGTCGCTGTACTCGGTGCAGATCGTGGACATCCGCACCGGCTGGATCGTCGGCGCTGAAGGCACTTTGCTGGCCACCGGATCGGGCGGCAACTGAGCCGGGTTTCCTGAGCCGGCTCGCTCGAGCTCAAGGCCGGGGTGCT
Source organism: Roseateles sp. GW835-FHT13E02 (assembly GCF_058794035.1). Classification (NCBI taxonomy): domain Bacteria; kingdom Pseudomonadati; phylum Pseudomonadota; class Betaproteobacteria; order Burkholderiales; family Sphaerotilaceae; genus Roseateles; species Roseateles sp. GW835-FHT13E02. Next base: position 7,094 of record NZ_JBXAGJ010000003.1, on the reverse strand, counting down.
GCAAGGCGCCCCGGCCTTTGTGCTTTCTGGCTGCGGCCGGGCTTGCGCCTGCGTGGGAAAATCCGGCTCCTCTGCAGTCTTTGGCACGGGTCTGTCCGGCCCTCAAATCCCATGTCTTCATCTCCTTCTTCTTCGTCTGCCTCTTCCGTCCCGCCCCAGTACACCGTCAGCGATTTCGATTTCGAGTTGCCGCCCGAGCTGATTGCCCAGCATCCGGCGGCCGAGCGCAGCGGCTCGCGCCTGCTCGATGGCCGCGGCGAGGTTCCGGTGGACCGTGTGTTCCGCGAGCTGCCCGATCTGCTCAACCCCGGTGACCTGCTGGTCTTCAACAACACCAAGGTGATCAAGGCCCGCATGTACGGCGCCAAGGCCACCGGTGGCTCGGTCGAGGCGCTGATCGAGCGGGTGTTGCCCGGCACGCAGGAGGTCTGGGCCCATGTGCGGGCCAGCAAATCGCCCAAGCCCGGAGCGCTGATCCGCTTCAACGGGGCGTTTGATGCCGAGGTGCTGGGCCGCTGCGGGCCCGATGGCGGCCTGTTCCATCTGCGCTTTCCTGGCGACCCCTTTGCCCTGCTGGAGCAGCACGGCCATGTACCGCTGCCGCCCTACATCGAGCATGCCGACGAGGCCGACGATGTGCGCCGCTACCAGACCGTGTTTGCCCGTGAGCCCGGCGCGGTGGCCGCGCCGACTGCCGCCCTGCATTTCGACGAAGCCCTGCTGGCCCGCATGAGCGAGCGCGGCGTGGCCACGGCCCATGTCACCTTGCACGTGGGCGCCGGCACCTTCCAGCCGGTGCGCGTCGAGCAGTTGAGCGAGCACAAGATGCACAGCGAGTGGTTCGAGGTGCCGGCCGAGACGGTGGCCGCCGTGGCCGCCTGCCGGGCGCGCGGCGGCCGGGTGGTGGCCGTGGGCACGACCACATTGCGCGCGCTGGAATCCGCCGCACAGGGCGGCGAGCTGGTGGCCGGGGCGCGCGAGACCGAGATCTTCATCACCCCGGGCTTCAACTTCCGCGTGGTCGACAGCCTGGTCACCAATTTCCACCTGCCCAAGAGCACCTTGATGATGTTGGTCAGCGCCCTGGCCGGCCATGGGCGGGTGATGGCGCTCTACCGCCACGCGATCGCGCAGCGCTACCGCTTCTTCAGCTACGGCGATGCCATGCTGCTGCAGCGCGCAGGCGACTGAGTGAATGACGGACTGAATTGAATGATGTTCGGCCCGCGGGTGGCGGGCCGGCGTCTAAGATCCAGCTTCAGCGTGCTGCGAGCTGCAAGGAGGCTGTCGATGCGGGACCGCTCATGGGGCGATGCCAGCGCTTGCGGTTCACCGCGAGCATGTCGACGCGTGCTGCTCCAGCTGCTGGCCCTGGCCGGACTGGGATTCGGCGGCGCCGGCGGGCGCGGTTTGCGGGCGCAGGAGTCCGCCTTGCGGGTGGTCGGCAGTGCCGATCCACCGTATCGGGTGTTCGGTGCCGACGGCCCCTCAGGCCTCTACTTTGATCTCATGCGCGAGGCGGCGAGGCGTCTGGCTTGGCCCGTGAGTTTCATCGAGGTGCCCTCGGCGCGGGCCTTCAAGATGATGGAAAACGGCGAGGCCGACCTCATGCTGGGGCCTTTGCTGACCCCCGAGCGCCAGCGGTTTCTGAGCTACACCCAGGTTCTTTTGCCTGCCGAGGACAAGGTGTTTTATGGCCGGCCGGATGCACCGCCCCTGCGCCGACTGGCGGATCTGGAAGGGCGAATGATCGCAGTCCACCGCGGCAAGCGCTATGGCGCAGCATTCGACGCGCTGCCGGGGCTGCGCTTGCAAGAGGTCAACGACTACCGCGTCGCGCTCGACATGGTGGCCCTGGGCCGCGTGGACCTGGCCGTGGTACCCGAACGCCAGGGCGACCTCCTGCTGCGTCAGCGGCAGCTGGACCTGCGCAAGCTGGCCCTGCGGCTGGAGGGCGAAACCGCCTACCTCGTGCTGTCGCGCCGTTCGCCTTGGCTGGCCCGCCAGGCGCAGTTGGAGCACGCATTTCAGGCCATGCGGGACGATGGCAGCTGGCAGCGTCTGGTGGCGGCCTATCGCTGAGCACCCCTGGGGGCGCGGCTGTGGACCGCGCAGACAATCACCTGCGGACGCTCGCCCGGTGCCGGTTTTGAGGCCAAGCCGGTCGATAATGCGGGGAGTCAGATTCTTCTCAGCTCGGAGCCTCCCACCATGTTCAAGCACGTTGACGCCTACGCCGGCGACCCCATCCTGAGCCTCAACGAGGCGTTCCAGAAGGACAGCCGCCCGGGCAAGATCAATCTGTCCATCGGCATCTATTTCGACGACGAAGGCCGCATCCCCATGCTGGATTCGGTCCGCAAGGCCGAGCTGGCCGTGGTGGCCGATGCCGGCGCCCGCCCCTACCTGCCGATGGAAGGCGCGGCCAATTTCCGCAACGCCGTGCAAGGCCTGCTCTTCGGTGAAAACCACCCGGCCCGCGCCGAAGGCCGCATCGTCACCATCCAGAGCGTGGGCTCCAGCGGTGGCCTCAAAGTCGGCGCCGATTTCATCAAGCGCTACTTCCCGGCCAGCGCCATCTATGTGTCCGACCCGACCTGGGACAACCACCGCGCGGTGTTCGAAGGCTCGGGCATCGAGGTCAAGACCTACCCGTACTACGACGCGGCCACTGGCGGCGTGCGCTTTGCGGACATGCTGGAAGCCATCCGCGCCCTGCCGGCCAAGAGCGTGGTGCTGCTGCACGCCTGCTGCCACAACCCGACCGGCGTGGACCTGAGCCCCATGCAGTGGGACGAGCTGATCCCGGTGCTGAAAGAGCGCGAGCTGCTGCCCTTCCTGGACCTGGCCTACCAGGGCTATGGCGACGGCATCGACGAAGACGCCTTTGCCATCCGCGCCATGCTGGACGCCGGCCTGTCCTTCTTCGTGGCCAACAGCTTCTCCAAGAGCATGAGTCTGTACGGCGAGCGCTGCGGCGCGCTCAGCGTGGTCTGCCCCGATGCGGCCCAGGCCGCCCTGGTGCTGGGTCAGATGAAGTTCATGATCCGCCGCAACTACTCCAACCCGCCGCTGCACGGTGGCCAGATCGTCGCCCGCGTGCTCAGCGACCCGCAGCTGCGCAGCCTCTGGGAAGGCGAAGTGACCGAGATGCGTGAGCGCATCCACGCCATGCGCAACGCCTTGTACGAGGTGCTGACGGCCAAACTGCCGGGCCGCAACTTCGACTACTTCCTGACCCAGCGCGGCATGTTCAGCTACACCGGCCTGACCGCCGCCCAGGTGGACCGCCTGAAAGACGAGTTCGGCGTCTACCTGGTGCGCTCGGGCCGCATGTGCGTGGCCGGCCTGAACAACCGCAATGTCGAGGCCACGGCCAGCGCCATGGCCGCTGTGCTGGCTTGAAGTCCAAAGGCCCGGTCCTCTTTGTCGCTGCCCTGCTGGGCGCTGTGCTGCTGATGGGGCCGCGCAACGCCGACCAAGCCTGGTTGCCGCCGGACACGGTGGCGCCGCTGCCTTCGCGGCTGGACCAGTTCGACGCCCACCTGGCCGCCGCCGAGGCGCGCCTGGGCGACGTCACGCCGGGCGCCGAGAAGCACATCGTCTGGGGCCCGGCCGGCCGCCAGCGCGCGCCCTGGGTGGTGGTCTATCTGCATGGCTTCAGCGCCACGCGCCAAGAGCTGGCCCCGGTGCCCGAGCTGATCGCCAAGGAGCTGGGTGGCCATGTCTACTACGCCCGCCTGTCCGGCCACGGCCGCCCCGGCGCGGCCATGGGCCAGATGACGGTCAGCGAGTGGAAGGCCGACGCGCTGGAAGCCCTGGCCATTGGCCATCAGCTGGGCGAGCGTGTGCTGGTCATGGGCACCTCGACCGGCGCCACCTTGTCGGCCTGGCTGGCCTTGCGGCCCGAGGCCAAGGATGTGGCCGGCTGGGTCATGGTCTCGCCCAATTTCGGGCCCAAGAACGCCTGGGCCTCGGTCATCAACTGGCCCTGGGGCCGGGTGCTGGCCCGCTGGATCCACGGCGAAACCAGCCGCTGGACGCCCAACAGCCCGGCCAAGGCCCGCTACTGGACGCACGAGTACCCGACCTCGGCCCTGTTCCCCATGATGGCCCTGGTGGCCCGCGTGCGCGACAGCATGCTCGAGAACATCAAGGCACCCTTGCTGATGATGCTCTCGCCGCGCGACCAGGTCATCGACGTGCAGGCCGCACGCCAGGCTTTTGAGCGCTTCAGCCACCCAGGCAAGCGCCTGGTCGAGGTGGACTACAGCCAGAGCCCCAACCAGCATGTGCTGGCTGGTGACATCGAGTCGCCCCAGTCCAATGCGCCCATGGTGGCCCAGGTGCTGGAGTTTGTCCGCACGCTGAAGTGACGTGAGCGGCGGCGCCCAGCTCCACCATCGGGCCGGCTGGCTGCTGAGCGCACTGCTGGCGCTGTGGGCGGCGTGGGCCCAGGCCGCCCCGGCTGTCCAGGCCACCACCGATTTGCCCGCCCCGGTGCAGGCTGCGCTCGAGCAGGCCGGCCTGCCCGCCACGGCGCTGGGCGTGGTGGCCTTCCCTTTGCCCGATGAAGGCGCGCGAGCCGGCGGCAAGATGATGCACCGCCGCACAGCCGCCCTGCGCTGGCAGGCCGAGCAGGCGATGGCGCCCAGCTCATCCATCAAGATACTGACTGCCGTGGTCGCCCTCGATCGCCTGGGCGCCGCCTCACGCGGCCGCACCGAGCTTTTGACCGAGGGCCCGCCCGATGCCGAGGGCCGCCTGGCCGGCCCGCTCTACCTGCGCGGCGGTGCCGATGCCCAGCTGGACTGGGGCGCCCTCTGGCTGATGCTGCGCCAGGCGCGCGAGCAGGGCGTGCGCGAGGTGCCGGCCGGCCTGGTGCTGGACCGCAGCCTGTTCCGCCCCGCGCGGCCCGAGCCCACGCTGCCGCCCTTCGACGAATATCCCGAGTCGGCCTACAACGTGGTGCCCGATGCTTTGCTGCTCAACGGCAATCTGCTCGGCCTGAGCCTGGAGTCCGACGGCCAGACCCTGCGCGGACGCCTCAGCCCCGCCTGGCGCGGCCTGCAACTGGACCTCAGCGCCCTGGCCTGGAGCGAACGCCCCTGCGCCGACTGGGAGCTGGATTTCGGTCGCCCGCAGCTGCTGCCTGCACCCGAGGGCCAGGGTTGGCGGCTGCGCCTGCAGGGCAGTTTTCCGCGCCAGTGCCAGCAGCGCCAGGACATGAGCCTGGTCGACCGCCAGGCCCTCGTGCCCCTGGTGCTGCGCTCGCTCTGGGAGGAGCTGGGTGGCAGCCTGGGCCCGACCGTGCAAGAGGCCGTCACGCCCGCGGGCGCGCAGCTGCTGGCCCAGCACCAGGATCGGCCGCTGGGCGAGCTGCTGCGCGGCGCGCTGAAAAGCTCGGACAACCCGCTGACCCGCCTGGTCTATCTGCGCCTCGGTGCTTCCGTCGCCCGCCCCGGCGAGGAGACCTTGGCTGCGGCGGACCGTGCGGTGCGCGAGTGGCTGGCCGAGCAAGGCCTGGACGCACAGGGCCTGGTGCTGGAGAACGGCTCCGGCCTGTCGCGGCGCGAGCGCATCCGGCCCGAGCTGCTGGCCGCCGTGCTGGCCCGCGCCGCCCGTCTGCCGCTGGCGCCCGAGCTGCAGAGCGGCCTGCCCCTGGCCGGGGTGGACGGCACCCTGCGCCGCCGCCTCAAGGCCAGCCCGGCCGCGGGCCGCGCCCGCCTCAAGACCGGCAGTTTGAATGAAGCCGTGGCCCTGGCCGGCTATGTGCCCGACCGCCAGGGCCGCCCCTGGGTGCTGGTGGCCTTTGTCAACCACGAGCAGGCCGGCCGCCGCGGCCGGCCGGTGCTGGACGCCGTGGCGGATTGGGTGGCGCGGCAATCGCCGTGAACCGTCCGCGGCCTGAGGCCTGGCCTGGCCTGGCCTGTTTCGTTTCGTGACCATGGCTGTGCGCTGACAGGCGCGAGTCCGCCCGGCTGTCAGCGGGCCGCAGGGCTGGGCGCGCTATGCTGGCGCCGCCCAGGATCAGGAGTTGTGCTTCCCCCATGTACCCGCCCGCCCAACGCAGGACTTGTCGATGCAAATGCTGATGACCACGTCAGTCCGCGCCTGCCTGGCGCTGCTGGTGGCCGGGTTGGCCGCCACGGGCGCCCGGGCCGCGGGCAAGGACAGCGGGGCCATGACGCCTCGCTTCTTTGTCACCGAAGCCTTTCCGCCCTACACCTTCATGCAGGCAGGCCAGGCCGCCGGACCCATGGTCGATGTGCTGCAGGAGGTCTGCATCCAGCTGGGCTGGAGCTGCCGCATCGAGGTCTTGCCCTGGCGCCGCGCCCTGGCCATGGCGGAGCGCGGCCAGGCCGATGGTTTGTTCACCCTGCTCGATACGCCGGAGCGACGCGAGCTGTTTCGCGCGTCTTCGCCGGTGCTTGATGGGCGTTACACCTTGTTTGCACGGGCTGGCCAGGCCTTCTCCTACACCGGTGCGGCCTCGCTGACCGGGCGGCAGATCGGCGTCTACGGCCCCTCGGGCAGCTCCATCAGCCTGCGCGCCCTGATCGACACCCTGCCCAGCGCCGACGCCGCCCAGCTGGTGCTGGAGCCCGACAACCTGACCGTGCTGCGCAAGCTGGTCAGCGGCCGCTACGGCGAGGACGGCCTGGCCTTCATGAATGAAAGCGTGGCCCTGTGGCTGCTGCGCGAGAACGGCCTCAACGGCCTGCAAGCCGCCGGCGTGGCCAAGCAGTTCAGCTACAGCTTCGGCCTCAGCCGCCAACGCATCAGCAAACGCGAGTTCCGCCGCTTCAACAAGGCCCTGGACGAGCTCTGCCGCCGCGGCCGCACGGCCGAGCTGATCCGGCCCTACGCTTTGCCGGCCTCGCCCTGCGCCAAGTGAGCGTCGCATCGTTCAGCCATCGGCACATTGCGGACCTCCGCTGTCTTGATCGCTCTCGCTGCGGTGTCTCGTCCCGCCGCCAGGCTCATGGTTCGCGGGTCGGCACTGAGAGCCGACTTCCCTCGCTGCTCACTCCGCGGCTCAGCGGCGCCAAACTCCCTCCGTTCGCTGCGCTCACTGTGGTCAAACAGTGGCG